>DATLLD010000019.1:0-66918 GCA_035538035.1 Gemmatimonadaceae bacterium
GCGCTCGGCCCGCATCGGGTTGCGCTTGTACGCCATCGCCGACGAGCCGATCTGGTCCTTCTCGAACGGCTCCTCGATCTCGCCGAACGACTGCAGCATGCGCAGGTCGGAGGCGAACTTGGCCGCGGAGGCCGAGACGCCAGCGAGGATGTCCAGCACCTGCGCGTCGAGCTTGCGCGAGTAGGTCTGGCCGCTCACCGGGATCGACTCGCCGAAGCCCATCGCGACGCAGACGAGCTTGTCGAGCTGGCGGACCTTCGCGTGGTCGCCGCCGAAGAGCTCGAGGAAGCTCGCCTGCGTGCCGGTGGTGCCCTTCACGCCGCGCAGCGGCAGCGCGGCCAGTCGATGGTCGAGCTCGGTCAGGTCGAGCACGAGGTCCTGCATCCAGAGCGTGGCGCGCTTGCCGACGGTCGTGAGCTGCGCCGCCTGCAGGTGCGTGTAGCCCAGCGTCGGCTCGGCCCGCCACTCCTTGGCGAACGCGGCCAGCGCGCGGATCAGCGACACGACCCGCCCACGCACGAGCTCGAGCCCGCGGCGCATCTGGATCAGGTCGCCGTTGTCGGTGACGTAGCAGCTCGTGGCGCCGAGGTGGATGACGCCCTTGGCCGCGGGGGCCGCGTCGCCGAAGGCGTGCACGTGCGCCATCACGTCATGGCGGAAGCGCTTCTCGTACGCGGCGACGGCGTCGAAGTCGATGTCATCGAGGTGCTGCCGCATCGCGTCGATGGCGGCCTTCGGGATGTCGACGCCCAGCTCGCGCTCGGCTTCGGCGAGCGCGAGCCAGAGCCGTCGCCAGAGACCGTGCCGCGTCTGCGGACTCCAGAGTTCCAGCATCGCCCGCGAGGCATAGCGCTCGCCAAGGGGGGAACGGTACGTCTCGTGGCTCATGTGATGTAGAAGTCGGTCGAGTAGATGGTGCCGTCGCGTTCGAAGAACATGCGGATGGGGCCGCGCCCGCTGTAGTACTCGAGCACGCGCGCAGCCTGCTGCGCGTCGGTGACCGGTGTGCGATTCACCTGCACGATGACGTCACCGGCGCGGATGCCGAGGTCCCGCGCCACGCGGTCGCTGACCTTGTAGACTACGGCGCCCTGTGCGCTCCTCACGCCGCGCTCGGCGCGAATCGTCGGCGTCAGCGAGACGAGCTCCATCTCGCGCAGCACCGCGATCTTCTCCGCGCCTTCCTCGGGGAGGTCGCGCACGCTCACGGTGACGGTGCGCTCGCTCTCGCCGCGCCGCACGGTGAGATCCGCCGTCTCGCCGACGCGGAGCTCGAGCAGCTCGGCCTCCCAGTCGAACGGGTTGCGGATGTCACGGTCGCGCGAGCGGATGATGATGTCCCCGGCACGGAGTCCGGCTGCGGCGGCGGGACTGCCCGGCACGATCTGCTCGATCACCGCGCCGCCGTGGAGCGGCCCGCGGCCGCCCGAGCCCGAATCACGCTGCCCGGCGCGCTCGGCGAGGCTGCCCGCCTGGCGCGTCTTGACGCCGATCCATGGCCGTCTCACGCTGCCGTGCGCGAGCAGGTCCTCGGCGACGCGGCGCGTGCGGTCGATCGGGATTGCGAACCCGAGGCCGATCGAGCCGCCGGTGGGGCTGTAGATGGAGCTGTTCACGCCGATCACCTGGCCGAGCGCGTTGATGAGCGGCCCGCCCGAGTTGCCGGGGTTGATCGAGGCGTCGGTCTGGATCATGTCGACGTAGACGCCCGGTCCGTCGCCGCGTCCCGTCAGGTTGCGCCCCACGCCGCTCACTACGCCGGCGGTGACGCTCGGTTCTGGGTTGCCGAGCAGGAAGCCATATGGATTGCCGATGGCGATCACCCACTCGCCGATCAGCAGCCCGCGCGAGGTGCCGAGCGGCGCGGTCGGGAGTCCCTTCGCATCGATGCGCAGCACCGCGAGGTCGTTGAGCTCGTCCTCGCCGACGACGGTGGCGGGGTAGGTGGTCCCGTCGCGCAGCGCGACCGAGACCTTGCTCGCGCCCGCCACGACATGCGCGTTGGTGACGATCACGCCGTCCTCGCGCACGATGAAGCCGGACCCGATGCCCGACGCCACCTGCTCGTTGGGACGCCCGCCGAAGAAGACGTCGAAGGGCGAGGCGGCGTTGCGCTGCACGCGCTCGGTCTGCACGGTGATCACCGCCGGCGCCACGCGCGCGACGGCCTCGGTGATGGCGGTGCGCCTTGAGTCGTCGATGTTGGCCGGGCGCGGGTCGACCGGCGGCAGCTGCGCCGCCGGGGGCAGCTGTGCGACGGATACGTCGGGAGACGCGCCCTCGCACGCGGCAAGAAGCGCGAAGCCGACCAGCGCGCCGGTCCTCAAGGAGATCGCCATGGTGCGGGTCACCGGGCGCGGCGCGGTTTGGCGCGCCGGCTGACGTCACCGAGGAAGCGATCGACGCCCCGGTCGGTGAGCGGATGCTGGAGGAAGGATCGCAGCGTCGCCGGCGTCACGACCACCGCGTCGGCGCCGGCGGCCGCGACCTCGGCAAAGCGCGTGGCGCTCGCCGGTCCGGCGGCAACGACGTCGCACTCGACCGCCGAACGGTCGAACGACTCGCGCAACTCGCGGATCACGTGGTCGGACGACTGACCGATGGCCTCGAGCGCGTCGACCGCCACGACGACCAGCGAGGCGCCGGCGCGGGCGGCGAGGAGTCCCTGCGCCGTCGAGTGCACCAGCGTCGCGGCACAGCGGACGCCGGCGGTGGAGAGACGACGGATGGCGGGGAGCGCATCCTCTACGAACGGGATCGCGATGATCACGTGTTCCGTGATCTTGGCCAGCGCGCGGCCGCCGCGGGTGATCTCGTCGGCGTCGAGCGACCCGACGCTGGCGAAGATGGGGTACGAGTCGCGCTCCGAGAGCTCGGCGATGACC
This sequence comes from Gemmatimonadaceae bacterium, assembly GCA_035538035.1. GTDB lineage: Bacteria > Gemmatimonadota > Gemmatimonadetes > Gemmatimonadales > Gemmatimonadaceae > Pseudogemmatithrix. The sequence goes on from DATLLD010000019.1 coordinate 2,886, forward strand.
TCGCGCGGGTCGGCGTGCGGGAGTTCGGCCGCGAGCACGGCCGGCGTCGCGACGATGCCGTCGAGCAGCCCGGCCTCGGCGGCCCAGCGGATCTCGTCGGCGACGACGGTGGCGAGGAAGATGCGCACGAGTTCTACCCTTGGGGGCTCAGGTACAGTCCGGCGGGATACGTCACTTCCTCGAGACAGAGTCCCACCGGTGGCGCCGGCGGGGAAACCTTGTCGTTGCTTTCGGCGTCGAGCAGTGCGGTGAAGTCCTCCTTCGGCCGCTTGCCCGTTGCCACGTCGAACATCGTGCCCACGAGGAACCGCACCATGTGATGGAGGAACCGGTTGGCCGCGATCTCGAACACGAGGCCCTCCGGCCCCGCCGCGGTGCTGCGCCAGCGAGCCGAATGCACGTCGCAGGAATGGTCGTCGTGCTCCGGCGCCGTGCCGCGCACCGCGAACCCCCTGAAACGGTGCGTCCCCTCCGCGCGCGCCGCGCACCAGTCGAGCAACTCGAGATCGAGCGGCTTCTTGTCGGCGGGCCAAGGGAGCGCCCATCGTCGCCTGAACGGCGAGTTCGCCTCGTCGTCGAGCCCCACCGCGTAGCTGTAGCGGCGCGCCGTCGCGCTGTAACGCGCGTGGAACGCCGGCTGCATCTCGCGTGCGGCCGCCACCCATAGGTCGTCCGGGAGTTTCTCGTTCAGCACGCGCCGCATCTTCTCCGCCGTCCAGCGTTCACCGACCGTGATGCCGGCGACCTGGCCTCGCGCGTGCACGCCGGCATCGGTCCGCCCCGCGCCCATGACCCGCACCGGCGCGCCGGTGAAGCCTCCCAGCGTCGACTCGAGCACTCCCTGCACGGTGCGACGCGCCGGTTGGATCTGCCAGCCGGCGAACTCGCGGCCGTCATAGTGCAGAACCAACTGGAGAGTGCGCTCCGCCATCACGACAAAGCTACCGCCCGCACAGGGTGAGTTCAAGCAACGCGCGATTGACATAGCCGCCGCTTTCAACAAGCTTCCCCCTCTTCGGGCGCCCCGCGCGCGTGATGTCCGCCTGCCCCTCCCATGACTGCTCGCACGCTCACATCACTCGCACACTCCCTCGGCGCGTCGACTGACCTCGACGCCGCCTTCGTGGCCCTTGCCGGATCGCTGTCCGAGAGCGACCGCGACGCGGCCACCGCGTTGCTCCTCTACGACCACCGCGTCGGCTTGCTGCGCGAGCGGCTCGTGACGGTCGACGGACGGATCGAGCGCGTACCGCTGGAGACCTCGCTGGAGCAGCTGCCCCGCAACGCTCTCCGCGTCGTCCAGGAAGGCGGCTCCTTCATTGATCTCGCCGACGAGCCGGGCGCCTACGCACGACTGCTGCGCCTGCCGCCGCTCGACGACGGTGCGTCGCTCGCCATGCGCGGCATCCGCGTGGATGGCCAGCTCACGGCTATCGTGACGCTCTCCGAGCCGCGCCGCGTGTTCGGCACGCGCGCCGTCGAGCGGCTCGGACCGCTCGTCGCGCTCTTCGAGCTGGCCGTCGCGCGCTTCACCGACCGCGAGGCGCGCTCGGAGGCCGTGCGCACGCTCGAGGAGGTCACGCAGCGCGTGCATGGCGAGTACGTGCAGCGCCTGGGCACGCTCGAGGCGCAGCTCGCCGATGCCGGCAACTCGACCTCCGAGGCGGTGGAAGACCCCGCCACGGTGGTCGCGCGCGAGCGCGACGAGGCCCGCCGCGCCGAGGAGTCCCGCCGCACCGTGCGCCGCCTCGCCGCCCTCGAGCACCAGCTCACGGCGTCGATCGGCCAGCTCGAGCAGGCGCACATCGAGCTGCACCGTCGCAGCGAGGCGCTCCGGCAGCGCACCCGCACGCTCTACCTGCTCGACCGGGTGATGACGCTCGCCGCCGAGACCTCGGACTCGCGGCGGCTCGCCGAGGGGCTCCTCTCGCTCGTCGGCGACGACATGCAGGCGCTGCGCTGCTCGCTCTTCCTGCGCGCCGCGCGGCCGGAGTCGCTCTACCTCGCCGCCGCCCGCGGTCTGGCGCCGCACATCCATCTCGGCAAGGTCATCGCCATCGGGGAGGGCGTCGCCGGCCGGGTGGCGCAGCGCCGCGAACCGATGCTCGTGGTGGATGCGCTCGAGGCCAAGGCGCAGCCGCTGCTCGGCGACGACTACCTCACCAGCGGCTCGTTCATCTCGTTCCCGCTCGTGCTCCACGGCGACCTCGTGGGCGTCGTGAACCTCACGAACCGCGCCCAGCGCGGCCTCTTCGTGGAGGAGGACGTGGAGCGCGTGAGAATGCTCGGGCTCGTGATCTCGTTGATCGCGTCCGAGGCACAGTTGCCCGAGCGCCTCCTCGGGACCATCCGTGAGCAATAGCATCATCCAGCTCGCGCTGAAGCGGCTGGCGGCGGGTGAGAGACTCGGGGGTGAGGACGCGGCGGCCGCCTTCCACACGGTGATGCAGGGCGACGCGACGCCGGCGCAGATGGCCGCATTGCTGATGGGGCTGCGCGTGCGCGGCGAGACCCCGGCCGAGGTGGCGGGCGCGGCGCGGGCCCTGCGCGCGGCGATGTCCCGACTCGACGCTGTCGATCCCTCGTCTCTGGTCGACACCTGCGGCACCGGCGGCGGCGCCATCAGCACCTTCAATATCTCCACGGCCGCCGCGCTCCTCGCGGCGGGCGCGGGCGTGCGCGTCGCAAAGCATGGGAACCGCTCGTTCACCTCGCGCTCAGGCAGCGCCGACGTGCTCGAGGCACTCGGCGTCCCCGTCGACATGCCGGTCGCGCGGATGAAGGCCGTGCTCGAAGAGGCGGGCATCGTGTTCATGTACGCGCCGACCATGCACCCGGCGATGCGCCACGTGGGTCCGGTGCGGCGCGAGATCGGCATCCAGACGGTCATGAACCTGGTCGGACCACTGGCCAACCCTGCGCTCGCGGGGCGCCAGGTGATCGGCGTCGCGGACGCGGCGCGCCTCGAGCTCATCGCCGGCGCGCTCGCCGACCTCGGCACCACGCACTCGATGGTCGTGCATGGGGCGCCGGGCATGGACGAGATCTCTCCGATCGGCCCGACGAAGGTGATCGAGCTGCGAGGACATGAGATCAGCCGCTGGACCGTGGACCCGGAGCGGCTGGGGTTCACCCGCATCGACGCAGCGGACCTCGCCGGCGGCGAGCCTGCGGAGAACGCGACGGTGATCGAGCGTGTGCTGTTGGGAAAGGGACCGCGCGGCGCCGAGGCGGCGGTCCTGCTCAACGCGGCCGCTGCGCTCTACGTGGGCGACGTGTCGCCGTCGCTGGCCGAGGGGCTGGTCGACGCGCGCGCCGCGCTCAAGGCCGGCAAGGGATGGGACGCACTCGGACGGTTGCGGCGCGCGGCGGCTGTGAGCGCCTAGTACCGCCGCATCACCCCGACGACGATTCCCTGGACCTTGATCTGGTCCTCCTGCACGTAGATCGGCGCCATCGTCGCGTTCGCCGGCTGCAGCCGCACACGGCCGTCGCGCTCGCGGAAGTAGCGCTTGACCGTCGCTCCCGAGTCATCGAGCATGGCGATCACCATCTCGCCGTTGTCGGCCGACGGCCGGTCATGCACGACCACATAGTCGCCATCGCTGATGTGGTCCTCGATCATCGAGTCGCCGCGGACCTTCAGCACATAGTGACTTCCGGCGCGCCGAACGAAGTCATCAGGTACGGCGATCGTCTCGGCCGTCTCGAACGCCTCGATCGGCATGCCGGCGGCGACGGAGCCCAGCACGGGAAGCTCGATCGCCCTGGGATGGATGTCCGATTCCAGGATCTCGATCGCGCGACTCTCGTTGTACGAGCGCTTGATGTAACCCTTCCGCTCGAGATTGCTGAGGTGTTCGTGGACCGTCGCCAGCGAGTTATAGTTGAACTGCTCGGCGATCTCCTCGAAGCTCGGCGCATAGCCGTTCTCACTGGCATAGCTCGTGAGATAGTCGAGGATCTGGCGCTGGCGCTTTGTGAGCGGCATCGGTGGCCCTTGTTGGTGTGCTGTACAGACGCCCGAACGTTACCCGAAGTAACGGTATCCGAACATTGACCGAAGCACAAGTCGCATCAAGCGGCAACGCCGCGCATTGGACGCCGCCGGTCGGCCCGCTGGGCGAGCTGACGGCGGACTCCGCTCGTCGCGCCGCGGTCTCGGCCGCAGGCGCGGAGGAGTTGGAGCGGAAGGTCGCCGGCATGGCGCCGCCGCCTTCGTTCCGCGCCGCCTTGGCCGGCACGCTCTGGCACGGCAACACCGCATCCACGCCCGCCGCCAGCGCCGCGAACGTCGCCGTCATCGCCGAGGTCAAGCGCCGGTCCCCGAGCAAGGGTGCCATCAATGAAGGGATCGATGCGTCGGCGCGCTCGCGCGAGTACGTCGCGGGCGGAGCCGTCGCGCTCTCGATCCTCACCGAGCCCAGCCGGTTCGGCGGTTCGCTCGACGACCTCCGCGCCGCTCGCATCGCCGTCGGCAACGACGTGCCGCTGCTGCGAAAGGACTTCATCACGCATCGCGTGCAGTTGCTCGAGGCGCGCGACGCCGGCGCGGCCGCGGTGCTGTTGATCGCGCGGGCGCTGCCGCCGTCACTGCTCGCGGAACTCGCGCACGAGGCCCGGGCGCTGGCTCTCGACGTGCTGGTGGAGATCCGCGACGAGGCCGAGCTCGGGCGCGCGATCGAGGTGCCCGGCGCCGTGATCGGCGTGAACAATCGCGATCTCGAGACGCTCATCATAGAACCCGAGGTGGGTGCACGGATGATCCCCCTCGTGCCGCGGGACCGGGTGGCCGTCTATGAGAGCGGCGTGGGCAGCGTGGCGGACGTCGAGCGCGCGGCCGCGCTCGGAGCGGACGCGGTGCTCGTCGGCTCCGTCCTTTCGGGCGCGCCGGACCCCTCCGCGATCGTGCGGGCGCTCGCGTCGGTGGCGCGGCGTGGACGTGGCTGACCCCCGCGTGGCCGACATCAAGTTCTGCGGTCTCACGCGCGCCGTCGATGCGGAACTCGCGGCGGAACTCGGCGCGGCATTCGCCGGCGCGATCTTCGCCGGCGGCCCGCGGCTGCTCACGCCGGAGCGCGCGCGCGAGGTGTTCGCGCCGCTGGCCGGCACGCCGCTCGTCAAGGTCGGTGTCTTCGGCGCGGACCCAGTCGTCGAGATCGCACGGATCGCCGACAGCGCCGGTGTCGATGTGGTACAATTGCACGGCGGTTCGACGCCTGCGATCGTGCGCGACCTTCGGGCACGGTTCGGGGGCGAGGTATGGGCGGTCGTTCGGCTGCTTCCAGAAGAGTCGCTGCCTGCCGACATCGCGGACACGGCGGCCGCGGTGGATGCGCTGGTGATCGACGCGGCGGCACCGGGCAAGCTGGGCGGAACGGGCGTCGCGCTCGACTGGGCACGGATCACCGATGACGTGCGGCGCCTGAGGGCGCAGCTTCCCCGGATGAGGCTGGTGCTGGCAGGCGGGCTCAAGGCGGAGAACGTCGGACGCGCCCTGCATCTCGTGCGGCCCGATGTGGTGGATGTTTCATCCGGCGTGGAGAGCGCGCCGGGGATCAAGGACTCGCTCCGCATGCGCGACTTCGCGCGGGCGGTGCGTTCGGCCATGGATGAGGTTCCCGAGTCATGACGCAGGTGGAGATGGACTCCCAGAAGAATTTCTTCGGCGCCTTCGGGGGACAGTACGTTCCCGAGACGCTGATCCCCGCGCTCGACGAGCTCGAGGCGGCGCTCGCCGCCGCCCTCGCGGACCCGGCGTTCACCGGTGAGCTCTCGCACTTGCTGCGCACCTACGTGGGCCGTCCGTCGCCACTCTCGGACGCGCCACGCTTCTCCGAGCTCGTCGGCGCCACCGTCTGGCTCAAGCGCGAGGATCTCAACCACACGGGCGCGCACAAGATCAACAACGCGCTCGCCCAGGCGCTGCTCGCGCGGCGGATGGGCAAGCGCCGCATCATCGCCGAGACGGGCGCGGGGCAGCATGGCGTGGCGACGGCGACGGTCTGTGCGCGGCTCGGGCTCGAGTGCGTCGTGTACATGGGCGAGGAGGACATGCGGCGCCAGGCGCTCAACGTCTTCCGCATGCAGCTCCTCGGCGCCACGGTCGTGCCGGTGCTCTCCGGCACGCGCACGCTCAAGGATGCGACGAGCGAGGCGATCCGCGACTGGGTCACGACTTCCGATGACTCGCACTACATCATCGGGTCGGTGGTGGGGCCGGCGCCGTACCCGCGCATGGTGCGCGACTTCCAGGCGTTGATCGGCACGGAAGCGCGCGCCCAGATGCTCGAGCGCGCGGGACGCCTGCCGCGCACGGTCGTGGCCTGCGTCGGCGGCGGCTCCAACGCGATGGGCGTATTCCACGCCTTCACCGGCGACGACTCGGTCGAACTCATCGGCGTGGAGGCGGCCGGCGAGGGCGTCGACACCGAGCGCCACGCGGCGTCGCTCACCCTCGGCGTGCCCGGGGTGCTGCATGGCACCATGAGCTACCTGCTGCAGGACGAACACGGCCAGGTGCATCCGGCGCACTCGATCTCGGCGGGCCTCGACTACCCGGGCGTCGGGCCCGAGCACGCATGGCTCAAGGACACGGGCCGCGCGACATATGTGTCGATCACCGACTCCCAGGCGCTCGATGGCTTTCGCCTGCTGAGCCGGCTCGAGGGCATCATCCCGGCGCTCGAGACCTCGCACGCCATCGCGTGGATCGCGTCGCAGAAGGGTCGTTGGGCTCCCGATGACGCGGTGCTGCTCTGCGTGAGCGGGCGCGGCGACAAGGACGTCTCACAGGTCGCGGAGATGCTCGGACTCGAGGGCGGCGCGTGACCGAAGTGTTCGTGGCGGGCGGGCAGGAACAGGAAGTCGTGCCGCCGCCGATGCCGCCGGTCATCGTCGAGGACATGCTCAAGCTCCTCGACAAGGCCGTGCGTGCGCACCAGCTCTACATGCACAACAACCCCACCTATCTCAAGGCGCTCGAGAACGTGCGCGCCGGGTTCGGTCCGGTGTGGGCGAAGACCGACAGCCTCGTCTTCCAGGTGACGGAGACGCAGCTCAAGTGGTACGGCGTGCCTGTGCTGACGCACGCGGAGAAGGGCGGGGACAGCCTGCCATGGCTGCTGTTCAAGGACGGCCTGCGCGAACTGACGCTGCTCCCGGGGTTCGAGGACGAGGAGCTCGCGCGCTTCCTCGCGATCATCCCGCGCGTGCGCCGCGCGCTGCCGCACGAGGACGACCTGTTGACGATCCTCTGGGAGAGCGAGTTCCTCCTCCTGCGGTACAGATACGTCGAGGTGCACGACCCCACGGCGACGCTCGACTCGAACGCCGAGCCCGGGCGCTGGCCGGCGCCCGCGGGGAAGGCGTTCGAGCCGCCGACGCAGGCGATAGCGGAAGCGAAGGCGCAGACGCAGCCGCGCCCGGGCGGGCACCCAGGCCACGAGGAACCCGCGCCCAGGGCGGGCGTCGTGCGCATGGAGGACTTCGATTCCACGCTCTACTTCCTCGACCCCAACGAGATCGAGTACCTGCGGCAGGAGACGGCGCGCGAGTACGGGCTCGACCTCCGCCGCCTCGTGCTCTGCGCGCTGCTCGACATCTACGAGCTGCAGGTGGATCCGCTGGTGCGCGACGAGGTGGCCGGCGACCTCGAGGCGCTCGTGCTGCACCTGCTCTCGGCGGGCCAGTTCTCGTCCGTGGCATTCCTGCTCCGCGAGCTCGAGGGCACGATGCAGCGCGCGCGCGAGCTGCGGCCCGTCGACCGCGAGCGGCTGGGCAAGTTGCCCGACCGGCTCAGCCACCCCGACGCGCTCGGCCAGATGCTGCAGGCGCTCGAGGAAGCGTCGACGTTGCCGCCCAAGGACGAGCTGGCGCAGCTCTTCGCGCAGCTCAAGCCCAGCGCACTGGCCGGCGTGCTCGACGCCATCGACCGCACGCAGAACCTGCAGCTGCGGCCGCTGCTCGAGGCGTCGGCGGAACGGCTCGCGCAGTCGAACACGGGCGAACTCGTGCGGCTCGTCAAGGACGCCAAGCCGGCGGTGGCGCGCGAGGCCATCCGCCGCGCCGGCGCCATGCGCACGGCGGCCGCGGTGCCGTCGCTGGCCGAGGTGCTGCAGAGCGGCGCCGAGCGCCCCATGCGGGCCGCGGTCGTCACCGCCCTCACCGACATCGGCACGCCGGGCGCGCTCTCCGCGCTCGAACTCGCGCTCACGGACGACGATCGCGACATCCGCCTCGCCGCCCTCCGCGCCCTCGCGGCGCGCACGCACCGGCCGGCGTTGGCACGCGTCGAGGCCCTGGTGAAGGGCAAGGAATCGCGTGATGCCGATCGCACCGAGCGGCTCGCATTATTCGAGTACTACGGGCTCATCTGCGGGGACAACGGAGTGCCGCTGCTGGACGGCATCCTCAACGCCAAGGGCGGGCTCTTCTCGCGCAAGGAGGATCCCGAGCTTCGCGCCTGCGCCGCGATCGCCCTCGGCAAGGTGAACACGGTCGCCTCGCGCGCGGCGCTCGAGCGGTCGGCCGGCGAGAAGGACATCATCGTCCGCAATGCCGTCAGCCGCGCGCTGCGCGGCGGGACGGCCGGCGCATGACGACGCCCCCGGGAGGGAACACGCCGAGCGGCGACGGGCGGCCGTCGCTGATCGCGCGCAACACGCAGTCGATCGGCGCGACGGGGCTCGGCGAGGGCACCGTGCGCCGCATCGGCCGCACCTGGGTGCTCGGCTTCTACGTGACGCTGCGCAACCTCAAGATGTACCCGCTGGAGAATGCCGTCGTGCAGAAGGCGCTCGAGGAGCTGACGGCGCTCTCGGGCGAGCTGATCGCCGGCGACGGCGAGTGCGAGTTCCGGCTCGCGGGCGAGTTCCTGTTCCTGAACTCGACGCGGATGAAGCTCGACCTCGACAACTACACGAGCTTCTCCTACATCCTCGGCCGCTGCCGCGACTCGGGCGTGGGACTGCTGCGATTCCACGAGCGCCCCTCCGTGCGCGACTGGACGGTGCTGCTGGCGTTCCTCTCGTCGCCGCAGGGCAAGGGGCCGGCGGATCGCTTCGACACCCTCGTCAAGCGCCTCGCCGACACCAACGTGCAGGTGTTCGAGGTGCTGCCGCCGATCGAGAGCGCCGACGATCCGGCCGACGCGGGCGAGGCCAAGGAGCGCGCCAAGCGCACCTACCAGCAGTCGGTGTCGACGACCAAGGAAGTGATCAACTCGGTGCGCATGGGGCAGAGCCCCAACATCAAGAAGATCAAGCGCGTGGTGCAGGGCATCGTCGACCAGATCCTCCAGGAGGAGACGTCGCTGATGGGACTGACGACCATCCGCGACTACGACGACTACACGTTCACGCACTGCGTGAACGTCTGCATCTTCTCGGTCGCGCTCGGCCGGCGACTGGGCCTCACGCGGCTCCAGCTCTACGACCTCGGCTTCGGCGCGCTCTTCCACGACATCGGCAAGTCCCGCGTGCCGATCGACATCATCCAGAAGCCGGACATGCTCACCGAGGACGAGTGGCGGCTCGTCGCGGCGCACCCGTGGCTCGGCGTGCTGGCGCTCTTCCAGCTGCGTGAGCACTCGGAGTTCCCGTACCGGGCGATGCTCGTGGCGTACCAGCACCACATGAAGCGCGACCTCACGGGCTACCCGCGGTCGCTCCGCATGTCCGAGGTGACGTTCTTCAGCAAGATCGTCGCGGTCGCCGACGGCTTCGACGCGGCGACCACGAGGCGCGTCTACATGTCCGAGCCGCTCGACCCGGCCGTCGTGCTGCAGGAGATGCGCGACAGCCCCCGCCGCGGCATGGATCCCGTCGTCGTGAAGGCGTTCGTCGCGTTGCTCGGCATCTTCCCGGTCGGCACGCTCGTCATCCTCGATACCTTCGAGCTGGCGATCGTGCACGGCGCCAATCCGCTCCCCGACATGGTCTCGCGCCCGATCGTGCGCGTGGTCAGCGACGCCGTGGGCAACGTCGTGCACCCGGGGCACCTGCTCGACCTCGCCGAGCGCGACGAGAGCGGGACCTTCCTCCACACCATCATCAAGACGGCGGACCCTGATCGCTATGGGATCCGCGTCGGCGACTACTTCCTCTGAGCCACGTGCTGTCGGACCATCTGGACGCATTGCGCGCGCGCGGACGCCGCGCGCTCGTCTGCTACGTGACGGCGGGTCATCCTGACCGCGCCGCCTCCCTGCGCCTGCTGCGTGAGCTGCCCGCCGCCGGCGCCGACGTCATCGAGGTCGGCGTGCCGTTCTCGGACCCGCTGGCCGATGGCCCGGTGATCCAGGCCAGCTCGCAGCGCGCGCTCGAGCAGGGCATGACGCTCGATGCCTCGCTCGAACTCGTGCGCGAGGCGGCGACATCGGTGCCGGTCGTCCTCTTCTCGTACCTCAATCCGCTGCTCGCCGCCGGGCCGGACGTGCTGCGACGCGCGCATGCCGCTGGCGTGCACGGCTTGCTCGTCACCGACCTCCCGGTAGGAGCGGACCCGGCGCGCGAGGCCTGGATCGGGGAGGGGCCGCTCGAGTTCGTGCGGCTCGTCGCGCCGACCACGCCCGCCGACCGCATGGCCGAGATCGCGCGGCATGGCAGCGGGTTCGTGTACCTGATCAGCCGGCGCGGGGTCACCGGCGTGCAGGAACAGCTGGCTGCGGACCTCCCGGCCACGGTTGCGCGGCTTCGCGGCGCGTGCGATCTCCCCATCTGCGTCGGGTTCGGCATCTCGACGCCGGCGCAGGCGGGCGCGGTGGGCGCCATCGCGGACGGCGTGATCGTGGGGAGCGCGCTCGTGCAGGCGGCCGGCGAGCAAGGCGTCGACGCGGCGCTCGAGCTCATCCGCACGCTGCGCGCCGCGCTCGACGGCATCCAGTCGCCGGTGATCGGATGAACCGCGTCCTCACGGCGAACCGCGTCGCGGTCCCCGTGCTGGGCACGGCGCTCGTCGTGGCGTCGCTGCTCCTGGACGTCACGTGGATGCGGCACCTGCTGACGGTCGCGCTGCTCGCGGTCGCCACCGTCGGCCTGCGGCGCTATCAGCTCATGGTCACGAAGTACGCGGCGGTGCACCTCCTCGGCATGATCGCCGTGGCCGGCGCGCTCTTCGTCGGCATCTCGGGCGCCGTGCTCGCGCTGGCCGCCGGCATCTTCATCGCCGACTCGTTCTCCCTGCGCCGCGGCATGGTCCCGGCGTGGATCAACAGCTCGCGCGAGGTCGTGGCCCTCGTCGCCGCCTTCGGCTGGTATGTGTGGGCACGGCAGCCGCTGGAGGCAGGGGCGTCGCCGCTCGACGCGGAGAGCATCCCGGCCGTCGTCGTCTTCGTCTTCGCGCAGTTCGTGTTCAGCAAGGGCCTCTACTACTTCTCGCTGCTCGTTCGCGAGAAGCTCTCGGCCGAGGAGCGCGCGCTGATCCTGCGCTACGAGGTGATCGCGGCCGGCGCCGGCGCGTCCGCCCTCGCGCTGGTGCTCCTGTCGGTGAACTTCCTCGGCACGGTCGGCGCGGCGGTCGTGCTCGTCGTGCTGTCGTTCGCGGGCCTGCTGCTCAAGCGGATCCTCGAGGAGTCGATCGCCGCCGAGGAGCTCAACACGGTGCTGGCGATGGAACTCGTCGTCGTCTCCGATGCCGGGCTCGGCGAGGCCATCCAGCGCATCGAGCTACTGGCCCAGCGCCTGCTCGACTGGCGCGAGTTCCGCGTGCTGCGCGCCGACCATGGCGCGCTGACGCTCATCTACCGCTCGGGCGATGGCCTGCTCGCGCCGGCCGAGTCCGCGCCCACCGACGGCGCGGCGATGCGCCGCGAGGCGCTCGAGACCGGCCGGGCGATCATCCTTGCGGACGCCAATCGCGACCCGCGCGTCGAACGCCCGCTCGCGCACGCCGCCTCGCGCGCCGTCGTGCCGCTGCGGTTCGGCGACCGCCCGATCGGCGTGCTCGAACTCGACACGCACAAGCGCGGCGCATATGGCGCCAAGGAAGCGACGCTGATCCGCCGTGTCGCCAACCAGCTCGCGACGACGATCCACATCCTCGACCTGCGCAACCCGCTGCTCGAGACGGTCGACCGGCTCGCCCGCGAGCTCGAGACGATGACGCTCTCGGCGCGCACGCTGCGCTCCGGCGGCGAGTCGGTCGCGCGCACGGCGAGCGAGATCGGCCGCGCGGTACACGAGGAGGCGGAGCAGCTCGCCCGCGGGCTCGAGGTGACCGCGACGATCGCCGAGCGCACGCGCGCCGTCGCCGTCGACGCGCGCGAGGCGCACGAGGCGACGCGCCGCGCCAGCGTCATCGCCGCCGAGAACCGGCAGTCGGTGGAGACGGCGATGGAGCGACTCATCGATGCCAAGCGCTTCGTCGCCGAGAGCTCCCTCAGGGTAGGCTCGCTCGCGCAGTCGACGGCACAGGTGACGGGCTTCATCGCGGTCATCCGCGAGCTCGCCGTGCAGACCAACCTGCTGGCGCTCAACGCCGCCATAGAGGCGGCGCGCGCCGGCCACGAGGGCCGTGGCTTCGCCGTCGTCGCCGACGAGGTGCGCAAGCTCGCCGAGGAGAGCGGGCGCGCCGCCGACGATGCCCAGCGCGTCCTGCGCGAGTTCGAGCAGCAGATGCGCGACACCGCCGCGCAGATGGGCCGTGGCGAGGCGCTCGTGCGCGACGCCGAGTCGCTCTCGGGCGGCGCCCGCGAGGCGCTCGGGCTCATCGTCAGCGCCACCGGAGGGGCGGCCGTGCAGGCCGCCCGCATCGCCGGTTCCTCCGACGACCAGGGCATCGAGGTCGCGCGCCTGCGCGAGCGCATGGGACGCCTGGAGGAGATCGTGCAGCGCAATCGTGCGGGCGCCGAACAGGTCGCCGGCGCGTCGACGGAGCAGGCGACCGCGCTCCGCGGGCTCGAGGGCGCCACCACCGTGCTGCGCGACGTCGTCCTGCAGCTCTCCGATCTCACGCGCCGCATCACGAGCGTGAAGTGACGCCGCGCCCCGTGGAATATCCGGAGTGGGCGAAGGTCGGCGATCGCCGGCAGCAGCACATCGCCCGGGTCACCGCGCTGCTCGACCGCTGGGCGGTGCAGCTGCACCTGCCGGAGGACGAGGCCGTGGCGTGGCACGACGTCGGCGTGCTCCATGACGCGCTGCGCGACGCTCCGGAGCATGAGCTGCGGGAGCTCGCAGGTCCGCTGGAGTTGCCGCTCGACGTGCTGCACGGACCCGCCGCGGCCAACCGGCTCGTCGCCGATGGCGAGACGCGTGAGAGCGTGCTCGGCGCGGTGCGGTGGCATACCGTCGGCAACGCCAACTGGGACCGCACCGGACGCGCGCTCTACATGGCCGACTTCCTCGAGCCGGGACGCCGCTTCCTCATCGCCGACCGAGCGTTCCTGGCCGACCACCTGCCGCACGATTTCGACGGCGTGTTCCGGCAGGTCGTGCGCATGCGTCTCGAGTGGACGCTGCGCGAGGGCAAGGCGCTCTTTCCCGAAGCCGTCGGGCTCTGGAACAGCGTGCGATGAAAGGACGAGGGCGGTGGATCGTGCTCGCGCTCGCCCTGCTCGTCGCCGGATGGTACGCGCTGAGTTGGTGGGGCGGCCGCGACGTGAATGCCGGCGGCGCGTCGCCGCGGCGTGCCGCCCGCGCTGCAGTGCGCCGCATCGTGCCGGACTCGGTGCGCATTCGAGTCGAGGTGCTCAACGCGACGACGGTCCGCGGCCTCGCGCGCAGCGCGACGTTCCACCTGCGCGACCTGGGGTTCGACGTCGTCGGCTCGGGCAACAGCGCGGAACGGCATGACAGCACCGTCGTGATCGTGCGGAGCGGCCGGATGGACTGGGGCGAGCTCGCGGCGCGCGGACTCGACGGGGCGCGCATCGAGGCGCGCCCGGACAGCTCACGCCACCTCGACCTCACGATCCTGCTCGGCACCGGCTGGCGGCCGCAGCCGGAGGCGTTCCACCCGTAGCTGCCCGCAGGCGGCGGCGATGTCCATGCCGCGGCTCTTTCGGATGGCCACTTCGACGCCGGCGTTGCGGATGCGGCGCGCGAACTTCGCTATGGCCTCGGGAGGCGTCGGCGTGAATCCGAGCGCGCCCCCCGGATGCAGCGGGATCAGGTTCACGAACGCCCGGCACTCGCGCGCCAGCTCCGCGAGCTGGTCCGCGTGCTGCGGCTGGTCGTTCACGCCGCCGAGCATCACGTACTCGAATGTCACGCGGCGGTCGAACTGCGCCGCCGCCCCGATCACGTCCGCGAGCGGATACTTGGTGTTGACCGGCATCAGCGACTGCCGCAGCTCGTCGCTCGGCGCGTGGATCGAGAGCGCGAGCCGGAACTGCTCGCGGCGCTCGCCTAGCGCGACGATGCCCGGCAGGATGCCGACCGTCGAGACGGTGATGTGCCGCGCGCCGATCCCGAAGCCCTTGGGGTCGTTGAGGACCGTGAGGACGTGCTCGACCGCCTTCCAGTTCATGAGCGGCTCGCCCATGCCCATGAAGACGATGTTCGTGGCGCGGATCGGCGGCGAGAGCAGCGCGAGCTCGCGCACCTGGCCGGCGATCTCGTGCACGGCGAGGTTGCGCGCGAAACCCATCGCGCCGGTCGCGCAGAACGAGCACTGGAGCGCGCATCCCGCCTGCGACGAGATGCAGAAGGTCATGCGGTCGCCGTCGGGGATGGCGACGGTCTCGATCGCCTGCCCGTCGTGCATGCGAAAGAGGAACTTGCGCGTGCCGTCCGTGGACGCCTGCTGGGTCTCGAGCGCGAGCCGTGGCAAGCTGAAGTGCGCCTTGAGCAACTCGCGGAAGTCGAGCGGCAGGTCGGTCATCTCGTCGAACGAAGCCACCGGCTTCATCCACAGGTGCGGCACGACCTGGCTTCCGCGATACGCGGCCTGTCCGTGCGCGACGGCGAATTCCCGCAGCACGCGCTCGGCGTCGGCGGGGGCCAAGTCCAGCAGATTCATCATGTTGGAGAGTACCCGGTTCCGGGGTGCGGGTCAACGGCGTTCTGCTTCCACCAAGTGTTGATGCCCGTTAGATTTATGCGGTTCATGACCCCAGCCCGCAGTCTCGGTCCAGCAGCGCCCAGAAGTAGGGCCCGGCGGTGGTTGCCACCGCTCTTCTGGGCCGTGGTCATCCTGATCGGCACCTCATGGCCGAGCATCAGCGTCGGCCCTGATGCGATCATCGGCCTCGATAAAGTCGTTCACTTCAGCATGTACGCGGTGTTCGCCGGGCTCCTGCTCCGGTATTCTCCCGCGCCGTATGAGCGGCGGACGTTCGTTCTCGCGCTCCTCGGCGTGGCTCTCTTCGGCGCTCTCGACGAGTGGCACCAGCAGTTCATTCCCAGCCGCTCGATGAGCATCTACGACTGGATCGCCGATGTCCTTGGCGCATGCTTCGGCCTTCTGGCCGTGCGCTTCATCCCCCAACTGGCTCCCCCGCGCCAAGCCCCAGGCAAGTGACCGTCACTTCTCGTACGTCGGACAGCTCGCTCATGACCACCATGCGGACGCACCTCGGCGGTGCGCTCCGGACGCCCGACGCGGGCACCCAAGTGACGCTCGGTGGGTGGGTGCATCGCTCCCGCGACCTCGGCGGGCTAGTCTTCATCGACCTGCGTGACCGCGAAGGCATCGTGCAGGTCTCGTTCAACCCGGACTGGACACCCGCCGCGGTGATCGCGGCCGCGGCCTCGGTGGGCGTCGAGAGCGTGGTGCTCGTCGAAGGCATCGTGGCGGCGCGGCCGGCGGAGATGCGCAACGGCGACATCGGCACGGGCGAGATCGAGATTCGCGCGACCTCCATCCGCGTGGTCGGTCCCGCGGTCACGCCGGCCATCCCGGTGGCGCCGGCCAAGGACGGCAAGCTCCCTTCCGAGGAGCTGCGCCTTCGGCATCGCGTACTCGACCTGCGCCGCGAGGAGTTGCAGCACAGCCTCGTGCTCCGTCACCGCCTGCTGCAGGTGACGCGGCGCTTCCTGAGCGACCGCGGCTACCTCGAGCTCGAGACGCCGATCCTCACCAAGCCGACGCCCGAGGGCGCGCGTGACTTCCTCGTGCCGAGCCGCGTGCACGCGGGCGAGTTCTACGCGCTGCCGCAATCGCCGCAGATCTACAAGCAGCTCTTCATGTGCGCCGGCTTCGACCGCTACTTCCAGGTGGCGCGCTGCTTCCGCGACGAGGACCTGCGCGCGGACCGCCAGCTCGAGTTCACGCAGATCGACATTGAGGCGTCGTTCATCACGCGCGAGGACATCATCGTGATGGCCGAGGCGCTGATGCAGGCGCTGTGGAAGGAGGGCGGGGTGGAGGTGGCGACGCCGTTCCCGCGCATGACCTACGCCGACGCGATGGAGCGCTACGGCTGCGATCGTCCGGACCTGCGTTACGGGCTTGAGATCGAGAATCTCACGCCCGTCTTCCAGGGCAGCGAGTCGGGGATCATCCAGTCGGCGCTCGGCGCCGGCGGACGCGTGCGAGGCATTCGCGTGGCCGGTGCGGCCGGGTGGAGCCGCAAGCAGGTGGACGAGCTCGAGGCGATCGCCAAGGGCGCGGGCGCCGGCGGGCTCGTGCGGCTCAAGGCGGCGAACGGCACCGTCGAGGGGCCGCTAGCGAAGTTCCTTTCAGCCGATGCGATCCAGCGCCTCGCGCTCGCGGACGGCGACCTGCTGCTCGCCGTGGCCGGCCCCGACCGCACGTCGAGCCCGGCGCTCGACCGCGTGCGGCAGGAGTGCGCGCAGCGGCTTGGCCTGGCTGACGCAGCGTCGCGGAAGTTCGTCTGGGTGCTCGACTTCCCGATGTTCGTCGAGGACCACGAGAGCGGTGAGCTCGCCGCGGTGCACCACCCGTTCACGGCGCCGGATGCCGCCGACATGGCCGCGCATCCGGACGCGCCGGCCAAGTGGCGCGCGCTCGCCTACGACTGCGTGCTCAACGGCATGGAACTCGGCGGCGGCAGCATCCGCACCAGCGACCCCGCGGTGCAGGGGCGCATGTTCGAGTTGCTTGGCATCGCGGACCCAGCGGAGCAGGAGCGACGGTTCGGGTTCCTGCTCGAGGGACTTCGCGCGGGCGCGCCACCGCACGGCGGCATCGCGTTCGGATTCGACCGCATCGCGATGTTGCTCGCCGGCGCGACCTCGCTGCGCGACGTGATCGCATTCCCCAAGACCACGGCGGCGCGCGCATTGTTCGAGGGCGCGCCGACCCTGGTGCCGGCCGCGGACCTCGAGAGCCTGCACATCCGCACGACGGAGGAGTCCTGATGGGCGACAGCACGATGACGGGCGAGCAGGCGACGCTCCGGCTCACCACCGAGGGAGCGGACCTGCTCTCGCTCGCGGGCGTGGCCGACGGCAACATCGCGGAACTCGCGAAGCTCTTCCCGGTGCGCGTGACGCTGCGCGGCGAGGCGATGGTCATCACCGGCGCTGCGGACGCGGTCGAGAAGGCCGGCGTCGTGGCGCAGCGGATGATCGACCAGGCCAAGCAGCGGCTGCCGCTGGACCCGGACGACGTGCTGCGGTTCTCGATGGAAGGTCCGGCGCGCGACACCGGAACGCCGGGCCGGTTCGTGCTGCCCGGCATCCGCAAGATCATCCAGCCCAAGACGCAGGGGCAGGGTGAATACATGCAGGCGATGATCGACAACGAGATCGTCGTCGGCATCGGGCCCGCAGGCACGGGCAAGACGTACCTCGCGGTGGCCGCCGCCGTCGACGCTCTGTCTCGCAAGCGCGTCAAGCGGATCGTGCTCGCGCGGCCGGCGGTCGAGGCGGGCGAGTCGCTCGGCTTCCTGCCCGGCGACATGCAGGCCAAGGTGGATCCGTACCTGCGGCCGCTCTACGACGCGCTCGACGACCTGATGCCGCCGGAGCGCGTGGCGCGGGCGCTGGAGACGCGCGTGATCGAGATCGCGCCGCTCGCCTACATGCGCGGCCGCACCCTCGCCGACGCGTTCGTGATCCTCGACGAGGCGCAGAACGCAACCAACGCGCAGATGAAGATGTTCCTCACACGCCTTGGCCTGAACTCGCGCGCCGTCATCACCGGCGACAAGACGCAGGTGGACCTGCCGAAGCGCGAGGACAGCGGGCTGCTGCAGATCGAGCGCATCCTGCCGGGCATCGACGGCATCGCGTTCCACTACTTCACCGAGGTCGACGTCGTGCGCCATCGACTCGTGCGCGAGATCGTGAAGGCGTACGCCGCGGACGCGGGCGCTTGAGCGAGCCCAGTGGCAAACGCGGGAAGATCAGCGTGGCCGTCCAGACCCTTGGCGACGGCGTCCGCGCGGCGGTCTCGCGCGAGCGGATGGCAGCGGCGGGCGAGCTGGTGATGCGCGCCGAAGGCGCCGGCGCGGGGCTGCTCTCCATCACGCTGCTGAGCAAGCCGCGGATGGCGGCGTTCAATCGCAAGCACCTCGGGCATGCGGGCGCGACCGACGTGATCTCGTTCGGCTTTCGCGATCCCGCGGGCGCCGTCATCGGCGACATCTACCTCTGCCCGGCGGTCGCGGCGGAGAACGCGCGGCGCTTCGGCGTGGGAGTGCGCGAGGAGCTGCTCCGGCTCGTCGTGCACGGCACGCTTCATGTGCTCGGGCACGATCATCCGTCCGGTGACCGGCGCACCGAGTCGCCGATGTGGACGCGGCAGGAACGGCTGCTCGCGCGGGTGATGCGCGCATGAGCCTGCTTGCCGTGGTCTTCGCGCTGGGAGCCGCCCTCGTGGCGGCGCTCTGTGCGTTCGCGGACGGGGCGCTCCTCGGGCTGGACGAGGACGAACCGCCGTCGGACCCGCGCGTCGGCGCGTTGCTCGGCCGCCGTGAGGTCGCGCACCGCGGCCTCGCCTTCAGCCGCATCCTCGCGCAGCTGCTCTCCGGCGCGGCGGCGTCCGTCTCGCTGCTCGTGAGCGGCTGGGTGCCCGCGCCGCTGCTGGCGCCGGTGGTCGTGCTCGCCGGCATCGTGCTGGTGGTGCTCACCGAGATCGCCGCCCGTGCCTCCGGTGACGCACTCGGGGAGCGCGGCCTCGTCGTCATCTTCCCGGCGATCGCGTTCATCGAGACGATCTCCGCGCCGGTGGTACTCTTTGGCGCGTGGGTGGACCGGATGCTGCACCGGCTGCTGCCGGCGCCCAAGGAGGACGAATCCGCGCACGACGACGCCGTCGAGCGCTTCCGCGAGGTCGTCTCCGCGGAGGCGGACGTCGAGGACGCCGGCCAGGTGATGCTCAACGGCGTCTTCTCGCTCGGGGACACGCAGGTGCACGAGATCATGGTGCCCCGTGTCGACATCGTCGGCATCGAGCGTGACACGCCGTGGTCGGAAGTGGTGGACCGCGTGCGCAGCGCGCGCCATGCGCGGCTCGTGGTCTTCGACGGCACGCTCGACGAGGTCATCGGCGTGCTCTATGCCAAGGACCTGTTGCCGGCGCTGCTCGCCGACGTGGAACCGGCGGGCGGATGGCGCGCCCTCGTGCGACCGGCGCTGTTCATCCCCACCAGCAAGAGCGTCGAGGCGCAGCTCCGCGACTTCCGCGCGAGCCGGCGCCACCTCGCCGTCGTCGTCGACGAGTTCGGGGGCACGGCCGGCCTCGTGACGCTCGAGGACGCGCTCGAGCTGATCATCGGCGACATCCAGGACGAGGGCGACCAGGAGCTCCCCGAGGTCGAGCGCGAGGAGGGCAACCGGTTCTGGGTCGCCGCCGGCGTCACGCTGGACGACCTCTCGGAGCTCACGGGACACGATTTCCGGCGCGGAGACATCACCACCGTGGGCGGGCTCGTGATGGAGTTGCTCGGCCGCGTGCCGCGCGCCGGCGAGTCGCTCTCGGTGGGCGGGTTCCGCCTCGTCGTCGAGCGCGTCGTGCGCCGGCGCATCGAGCGGGTCTACCTGGAGCCGCTGGCGCCCGTGCCGGAGGTGACGCGATGAGCTCAGTCCCGCTCATCCTCATCCTCGTCGGCGTCGTCGGCATGCTCACCGGCGCGGCGACGGCGCTGCGCACGGTCAGCCGCATCTGGCTGCGCCACTGGGCGGAACGCCGGCTCGCCGGCGCCGGCACCGCGGCGCTCTACCTCGAGCGCCCACAGCGGCTGCTCCTCGCCGCCGGCACCGGCATTGCCGGCACCGTGTTCGCGCTGGGCGCGATCATCGGCCTGCAGGACGGCGACAACGCGATTCGCCTGTTCGAGCATCTCCTGTTGGGTGCGTTGCTGCTGTTGGTGTTCGGACAGCTCGTGCCGCGGGCCATCGCCAAGCGGTGGCCGGCGCAGACGCTGCCCGTGCTGCTGCCGCCGCTGCGCGTGGTCGAACGCCTGAACGTGCCGCTCGCGGAGGCGGCGACGCGGCTCGTGCGATCGCTGCGCGGCACGCCTGCGCCCTCGACGCCCTCGCCATACGAGTCGCTCGAGGACCTGCTCCGCGAAGGGGAGATCGAGGGCGTCGGCGCGGCGAGCGAGCGCGCCATCATCAGCGGCGTCGTCGAGTTCGGCGACACCAAGGTCGGCGAGGTGATGACCCCGCGGTCGGACATCGTCGGCGTGGAGCGCAGCGCGCCGGCGGACGAAGTGGCGCGCATCGTCGCGCAGTCGAAGTACAGCCGCCTGCCCGTGTACACGCGCACCATCGACCAGATCGCCGGCATGATCACCGGCTGGGACGTGATCGCGCACCCCGAGTCGCCGTTGCGCGCGCCCCGCGCGGTGGCGTTCGCGGGCCCCGACGAACCCTGCCACACGCTGATGTCGCGCATGCTGCGCGAGCGACGGCATCTCGCCATCGTGCGTGGCGCGTCCGGCGAGACGCTTGGCCTCGTGACCCTCGAGAACCTCGTCGAGGAACTCGTGGGCGACATCAACGACGAGCACGACGACCCCGCATCCGAGACATGACCGTTCTTTCGCTTCCGGAAGGCACGCCGCCGGCGCTCCACGCGCTCTTCGACGATTTTCGCGCCGGCAAGAAGGCGGCGCTCGCGCGCGCCGTCAGCATCGTCGAGAACCACCGGCCCGGCGCGGAGCAACTGCTGGCCGCCTGCCATCCCGCGCTCGGCCGCGCCCGGCGCACCGGCATCACCGGGCCGCCGGGTGCCGGCAAGAGCACGCTCACGACGCTGCTCGCCGAGCAGTACCTCGAGGCGGGGCTCAAGGTGGGCATCGTCGCCGTGGACCCGACCTCGCCGTTCACGGGCGGCGCGCTGCTCGGCGACCGCGTGCGCATGGAGCGCGTGGCGCTGCATCCCAACGTCTTCATCCGCTCGATGGCGACGCGCGGCTCGCTCGGCGGGCTCGCGGCGATGACGCGCGAGGTGTGCGACGTGCTCGACGCCTTCGGCCTCGACCGCATCCTCGTGGAGACCGTCGGCGTCGGCCAGAGCGAGCTCGACATCGCGCGTCTCGCCGACACGAGCGTGGTCGTGCTGGTGCCCGAGTCGGGCGACTCGATCCAGACGCTGAAGGCCGGCGTGATGGAGATCGCCGACCTGTTCGTGGTGAACAAGGCCGACCGGCCCGGTGCCGACCGGCTGCGCAATGACATCGAGCTGATGCTCGGCCTGCGCAGCGGCGCGACGCTCAAGGACGTGCCGGCGCACCATGGCGTGGACCTCAAGCGGGTCAACCCCATGCGCGCGGCGCGCGAGGCCGCGGCCCGTGACGATGACGACAGCTGGACGCCACCGGTGCTGCGCTCCATCGCCATGACGGGTGAGGGCGTGACGGAGCTGGTGGGAGCCCTCGACCGTCATTTCGGGTATCTTGAACGCAGCGGGACGCTCCAGCGGCGCCGGCGGGCGCGGCTCCGGGAGCGCGTGGCAGATGTGGTCGAACGACGCGTGCGCGAGCGGCTCTGGAGCGATCCTGCCACGACGGAGTGGGTGGACGCGCAGTTGCCGGCGCTCGAGCGCGGCGAGACCACGCCGATGGCGGTGGCCGACGCGCTGTTGGCGCGCAGTGTCGCCGCCGGGACCCTTACTACCCCAGGAACGGCGCACCGATGACATCGACCTCCGAACTCGACCCCACGCTCGCGGCGATGCAGGAAGAGCTGGCCCAGCTCCGCGCCGAGGTGGATGCATGGCGCAAGCGGTATGAGAAGGGCGAGGTGCGCGAGATCGCGTACACGAACTCCGGCAAGGAGGTCGCGCCGCTCTACACCGCGCTCGACCTCGAGGACACCGGCGGCTCGGCCTTCGAGGTGCCGGGAGCGTACCCGTTCACGCGCGGCATCCACCCCACCGGCTATCGCGGCAAGCTCTGGACGATGCGCCAGTTCGCCGGGTTCGGCTCGGCGAAGGAGACCAACGAGCGCTACAAGTTCCTGCTCGCGCACGGCACCACCGGCCTCTCCGTCGCCTTCGACTTCCCGACGCTGATGGGCTATGACTCCGACCACCCGCGGTCGGAGGGCGAGGTCGGCAAGTGCGGCGTCGCCATCTCGTCGCTGGCGGACATGGAGGAGCTGTTCGAGGGGATCCCGCTCGACAAGGTCTCGACGTCGATGACCATCAACGGGCCGGCGATCATCCTCTGGTGCTTCTACATCGCGGCGGCGGAGAAGCAGGGCGTCAAGCCCGACCAGCTCCGCGGCACGGTGCAGAACGACATCCTCAAGGAGTACATGGCCCAGCATGCCTGGTGCTTCCCGATCGAGCCCGCGCTGCGCCTCATCATCGACATGTTCGAGTACGGCTCCAAGCACGTGCCCCAGTGGAACACGGTGTCGATCTCCGGCTACCACATCCGCGAGGCCGGGTCGACGGCGGCGCAGGAACTCGCCTTCACGCTCGCCGACGGCTTCACCTACGTGGAGCGCGGCATCGAGCGCGGGCTGGACGTCGACGACTTCGCGCCGCGCCTCAGCTTCTTCTGGGACATCCACAACGACTTCTTCGAGGAGATCGCGAAGCTCCGCGCGGCGCGCCGCATCTGGGCGCGCCACATGAAGGAGCGCTTCGGCGCCAAGTCGACGCGCTCGTGGATCATGCGATTCCACTCGCAGACGGCCGGCGTCACGCTCACCGCCCAGCAGCCGATGAACAACATCGTGCGCGTCGCCTACCAGGCGATGGCCGCGGTGCTCGGCGGCACGCAGTCGCTGCACACCAACTCGATGGACGAGACGCTCGCGCTGCCGACGGAGCACGCCGTGCAGGTGGCGCTGCGCACGCAGCAGGTGCTGGCGTTCGAGACCGGCGTGCCCAACGTGGCGGACCCGCTCGGCGGCTCCTACTACATCGAGAAGCTGACCGACGACCTCGAGCGCGAGGCCGAGGAGCTGTTCGCGCAGATCGCGGAGCAGGGTGGCGTGGTGCCTGGACTCGAGACGGGTTGGTTCCAGCGCAAGATCGCCGAGTCGGCGGCGCGCCAGCAGTGGGAGATCGAGCAGCACCGCCGGCTGATCGTCGGCGTGAACTCGTTCGAGAGCGAGGAGCAGGAGCTGACGATCCCGCTGCTCAAGATCGACGAGGAGGCGGCCAAGGCTCAGGCGGCCGCGCTGGCCAAGCTGCGGCGCTCGCGCGACAACGCCAAGTGCGAGTCGGATCTCGCGCGCCTTCGCGAGGCGGCGGCCGGCAAGGAGAACGTGGTGCCGTTCATCCTCGAGTGCGCGCGCAGCTACTGCACGCTCTATGAGATCCGTGCGGCGCTCGAGTCTGAGTTCGGCGCGTACCGGGAGCCGGTGTTCTTTTAACTACGGTGGGAGGTAGCAGGTAGCAGGAGCGCGACGGGGACTGCCGCCGCCCTTCACGCATCAACGCTGCCTCAACACGGACCGTCCCGCTCGCGAAGGCGCGGCAACAGTTCCCGCCGCGCCCCTGCCACCTGCTACCTGCTACCGATAAATGACCAATCCCAACTGGTGGAGCGAATACTTCGACTCCGGCTACATGCTAGAGTACGAGCCGCTCTTCAACCTCGTCGAGGATAGGCGGCAAGTCGCGCGGCTGGTCGAGCTGCTGGAGCTACCGTCCGGGGCGCGCATCCTCGACATGCCCTGCGGCCAGGGTCGGCACGCGCACCTGCTGGCCGAGGCCGGCTTTGACGTCGACGGACTCGACCTCTCGGCGCACCTGCTGGCGATCGCCAAGAAGCGCGGCACGGGCAAGACGCTCCGCTACCGGCGCGGGGACATGCGCAAGCTGCCGGCCGCGTGGACGGGGAGGTTCGACGCGGTGCTCAACCTGTTCACGAGCTTCGGTTTCTTCGCCGACGCCAGGGATGATGCGCGCGTCATCGCGGAGTGCGCTCGCGTGCTCAAGCCCGGCGGCGTCATGGTCTGGCAGGGCGGGAGCCGGGACGGTGTCATGTCCAAGTTCCTCACGCGGGACTGGTGGACCACGGCCGATGGCACCATCATCGCCCAGGAACGTTCGTTCGACCCCCTGTCCGGCTTCCTGACCATCGAGTCCACCTGGCGAGGCAAGGGAGGCATCGAGCACCGGGAGCACCGCATCAGGCTCTACACGGCATCGCGCCTCGCCGAGCTCATGCTCGAGGCTGGGCTCGTGGTCGAGCAGTCGTGGGACTCCTTCAGCGACCGTCCGCTGACGCGACGCTCCGGCGAGATGCTCTTGGTGGCGCGCAAGGACTGATCGGCCGCGCGGTGGGCGCGGCAGGTCTCGCGGGGGTATCCGGGGCCGACGGGCCCGGGAGCGATCCTTGCGGACCGGCTTCCTTGGGGTATTGTAGCGCGCCGCCGGCGTTCAATCGGCATGGGAGCCGCTGCGTCCGAGCGGCGCTCGTCAACCATCCTGCCTGGGTCCGATGCTCTTCTTCCAGCCCGCCATCGTTCAGCAAGCCCCGTATGCGGAGGTCGCCGAGGCGCTCCCCGCCGTGGCCTGCTCGGGCGAACGGATCGTGGCGGTCGACGTGCGCCGGTATCCGCCGTCGCGGACGACGGCCGGGGAGCGTGCCGTCGCGGTCACCTCGGAGGCGGTGGGCCTGGAGCACTCCACGACGAATCTCGAGGTCGTGCAGGCCTACATGCTCCTCCGGGTGGGCGACGTCTGCCGCGAGGAGGATCGCCTCGAGTCGGAGCGACTTCTCCGCGCGCAGCGCTTTGTCGCCTCGGCGGCGGTGACGGCCATCCCGGCCGGGGAGGGCAACGTCATCATCCGCGTGGTCGTGGTCGACGAGTGGCCGTATGTGGTCGGCGGCGCCCTTCGCGGCGGGCAGATCGCCGCGGTGCGGGGCGGCAACCAGAACCTCCGTGGACGCGCACTCGCCGTCGTCGGCTCGTTCGAGCGCGGCTTGGGCTACCGCACCGGCTTCGGCCTGCGTGTGGAGAAGCACGGGCTCCTGTACCAGCCCGCGCACTTCGCCGCCTTCGCCGAGCGTCGCCCGCTGGGCGGAACCGTCCAATTCGACCTTGCGAAACCGTTCCTCACCGACGGCCAGCGCCACGCGTTCCAGGCGAGCCTCGCGAACGAGACGCGCTTTCACGACCTGGTGCGGCCGGAGGGTGACGACGCGGCGGCCGAGACCGAGCGCAAGGTCTACGACGTGGCATGGGTGGCACGGGTGGGAGCGCGACGCCGCGACGGGCTCTTGGGCCTCGCCGGCGTCACGCTCATGCGCGAGGAGATGCGCACCGGCATCGGTCCGGTGGTGATCTCCGACTCGGGCCTCGTGCCGACGCTCGACTCGGCGCTGGTCGGCCGGTATCCCGATTTCTCGGCCCGGCGCGCCGGTCTCATCCTCGGCGTCCGTGCCCTGCGCTTCGTCACGGTGAGCCGGTTCGCCTCGCTGCGCGCGGCGCAGGACGTGGGGCGCGGCATCCAGGTGAGCATGATCGTCGCCCCGAGCCTCGAATCACTCGACGACACGCGCGACATGCTGGTCTCCGGCGACATCTACGGCGGCACCGGCACGGCGAGTTCGTTCCTCTCCATGCGCGTGAGCGGCGAGGTGCGCGCGAACGCGCTGGCCGGTCCCTTCCGGGGAGTCGCCACCAGTGCGCGCTTCGACTGGCATCGCCTGGCGTCGGACCGCCGCACGCGCATCACGAGCGTCTCGGGATCGGTGCTCGGCAGCGCCATCGTGCCGTCGCAGCTCACACTGCGCGATCGTGACTTTGGCATCATCGGCCTGCCCAGGGGGCACGACGCCGGGGGACGGCGCGTGGTGCTGCGCCACGAGGAGCGCCTGTTGCTCGACATCTTCCGCCGGCGCGCCGACCTTGCACTCGCCTTCTTCGCCGACGCCGGCCGCATCTGGCGCGGCGATGTGCCGTACGGCGCGACCTCCCCCATCCGCGGTTCGCTCGGCTTCGGGATCCTCGGATCGCACCCGTCGGGCAAGCGGACCTATCGTGTCGATTTCGCCGTCCCGGTGAACAAGGGGCCCGGGGCCACCGGATTCGCCGTGCGTTTCAGTTCCGGCGACTTCACCGGCACGGAGTGGATGGAAGCGCGCGACGTGACGCGCGCTCGCGGCGGCACCGGCCCCGCGACGCTTACGCGGTGGTAGTGCCACCGAGTAGAATTCTCCCATGACACGTCCCATCCGAGTCCTCGTCGCCAAGCCCGGTCTCGACGGTCACGACCGCGGCGCCAAGGTCGTTGCCGCAGCGCTCCGCGACGCCGGCATGGAGGTCATCTACACCGGCCTCCACCAGACGCCGGAGATGATCGCTTCCGCCGCCGTGCAGGAGGACGTCGACGTCGTCGGCCTCTCCATCCTCTCCGGCGCGCACATGACGCTCTTCCCGCGCGTCCGCGAGCTGCTCGCGGAGCAGGGCCGCGAGGACATCCTCGTGACCGGCGGCGGCATCATCCCCAAGGAGGACATGACGGCGCTCGGCGGATTGGGCGTCGGCAAGCTGTTCGGGCCGGGGACATCGACGGTGGATCTCGTCGAGTACATCAAGCAGTGGTTCGCCTCGCGCCAGTCGCAGGAAGCGTGACGCCAAAGAGCCGGTTGCGGGACCTCGCCGCGGCGACGCGCGAGCTCGAACAGCGACTGCGGCTCGCCGGCGGCCCGGAGCGCATCGCCAAGCAGCATGCGCAGGGCAAGCTCACCGCGCGCGAGCGCGTCGCGGCGCTCAAGGACCCGGGCTCGCAGTTCCTCGAGCTCGGCCTGCTCGTCGCGCACGACCTCTACGGCGGCGAGGCGCCGGCGGCCGGCGTCGTGACCGGCATCATCCAGGTTCACGGACGCGAGTGCGTGGTGGTCGCCAACGACGCCACCGTGAAGGCCGGTTCGTGGTGGCCCGAGACCATCCCCAAGATCCTGCGCGCGCAGGAGTGCGCGATGCGGTCGCGCATCCCGATCCTCTACCTCGTGGACTCGGCGGGCGTGAACCTGCCGTACCAGGGCGGCGTCTTCCCGGGGCAGTACGGCGCGGCGCGCATCTTCTACTACAACTCGCTGATGCGCCGCTACCTGCGCATCCCGCAGCTCGCCGCGGTCATGGGACAGTGCGTCGCCGGCGGCGCGTATCTCCCGGCGCTCAGCGACGTGATCCTGATGGTGAAGGGCACCTCGTTCATGGGACTCGGCGGCCCCAACCTCGTGAAGGGCGCCACCGGCCAGTCCGTCGACGGCGAGACGCTCGGTGGCGCGACGATGCACACCGAGGTGAGCGGCGTCGCGCACTACGCGCTCGATGATGATGCCGCGTGCCTGGCCAAGCTCCGCGATCTCGTCGAACGGCTGGAGCCGCCGCCCCGGCTCGCGCCGCATGACCCGTCGGCGGTGCCCGGCGCCGACCCGGATACGCTCTATGACCTGCTGCCGAGCGACCATCGCATGTCGTACGACGCGCATGCGGTGCTGCGCGCGCTGGTCGACGACGGCGCACTCGACGAGTTCCAGCCGAACCTCGCGAAGGAGATGATCTGCGCCGACGCGCGCATCGAGGGCATCCCGGTCGGCGTGATCGCGAACGCGCGCGGGTTGATCAAGGGACGCGCCGGCGAGGTGCCGCGGTTCGGCGGCATCATCTACCCGGAGAGCGCCGAGAAGGTGGCGTTCTTCATCGACCGCTGCGACCGCGAGGGCATCCCGCTGCTGTTTGTCCAGGACGTCTCGGGCTTCATGGTCGGCAAGGAAGCCGAGCATGCGGGCATCATCCGCGCCGGCGCGCGCTGGGTGGAGGCGATGGCGACGGCGACGGTGCCCAAGCTGGTGCTGACGATCAACCACGCGTCCGGCGCGGGCTACTATGCGATGGCAGGGCAGGGCTTCGACCCCGACTTCATCTTCTCATGGCCCACCGGACGCATGGCCGTGATGGAGGGCGAATCGGCGGTGGCCGCGGTGCATGGACCGGCGATCGCCGCGGCGAAGAAGGCGGGTGGAGAGCCCGCAGCGGCGGTGCAGGCGTCCATGGACGAGATGCGAGAGGACTACGAGCACCAGCTCGACGCGCGCTACGCGGGCGCGCGCGGGTACATCGACGCGATCGTGTATCCCGAGGACACCCGCGCGAGCCTCGCGATGGCGCTGCGCACCGCGTGGCAGAACCCCGGCCCCCACCTCGGGCCGTTCGTCATCCCGTCCCAAGGCTGGAGCCGGTAGGGCGGACGGTCAGCGGAGCGTGCCCGCCGTGGTCATGCGGAGGCGCACGTTGAGCACCTTGTCGCCTCCCTCGAGCGGGACGATGGTCTGCGCGGTGTCGTACCCGGCTTTCGTCGTGAGCACGACGGTGATCCCCGAGCGCAATCCGTCGAGCACGTAGTAGCCCTCGGGGTCGCTCAAGCCGGACTGCGAGACGGCCTCGATCTTCGCTCCTGCGACCGGCGAGCCGGAACTCGCGTCGAGCACCTGGCCGCGCAAATGCGTGGGTGGCAGCGCCGTCGGCCCGGTCGGCCACTCGGTCGTCGGCGAGTCTGGGTGCGGCCCCACCTCCACGCACGCGGCGAGCAGCCAGCACGCCGCGAGTGCCGCCAGGCGGATTCGATTATGGTGGTGTCCCATGCGCTGCGCTGGACTGAGGGTGGGCGTTGTCTCGATTCTACCCTTGTCGCCGTCGCCTCGCAACGCTCAAGGCTGGAGCCGGTAGCCCGCCTTCCGCACGGTGAGGATGTGCTTCGGGGACGACGGGTCGTCCTCGAGCTTGCGGCGCAGCTCGACCACATGCGTGTCGACCGTGCGGCTCACGATGCTGGCGTCGTAGCCCCAGACATGGCGCATCAGGTCGACGCGGGAGACCACCGCGCCGTCGCGATCGACCAGGGCGACCAGCAGGTCGTATTCCATGGGCGCGAGGGCGACGGCTGCGCCGCTGCGCGTGACGGTCCGCGCCGCGCGGTCGATCGCGATGCGGCCGAACACGTTGATCGCTCCGGCGCGTCCGGCGTTGGCACCCGTCGCGCGTCGGAGCAGCGCTTCCACGCGCGCCAGCAGTTCCAGCACGCCGAACGGCTTGGTGACATAATCGTCGGCGCCGCTGCGCAGCCCCTTCACCTTGTCGGCCTCCTCGCCGCGGGCGGTCAGCATCAGCACTGGCGCGGTGAAGCCCGAATCGCGCAGCGTGCGCAGCACGGTGTACCCGTCCATCCCCGGCAGCATGAGGTCGAGGATCATGACATCGGGCTTCCACTCGCGTGCCCGCTCGACGCCATTGGGACCGTCCTCGGACACCGCGACGTCGTAGCCCTCGATCTCCAGGTTGTTGCGGAGCCCGAACGCGAGGTCCGGGTTGTCCTCCACGATCAGCACGCGCGGTTTCATGCGCGACTCCCGTTGGTGGTTGCGGTCCCATCGCGCGCGAGCGGGATCTCCACCAGCACCCGCGTGCCGCGCCCCCGTGGTGCCGACTCGATCCAGGCCTTGCCGCCATGGCCCATCACGAGTTCGCAGACGACCGCGAGCCCGATGCCGCTGCCGGCGACGGCGGAGTTCACGTCGCGCTCGAGGCGCTGGAAGGCCTTCCAGACCCGCCCGCGGTCCGATGCCGGGATGCCGGGACCCTCATCATCGACGGTGATGCGCGCGTTCGTTCCCGTGCGCGAGAGCGTCACGCGCACGACCTGGTCAACCGGTCCGTACTTCACCGCGTTGTCGAGCAGGTTGAGCAGGATCTGCCGCAGCGCGCCGGCGTCGACGGACGCACGCATCCCGGGCACGACCTCGGCCTCGATCACCACGCGTCGCGCCCGCGCCACCGGGCCGAACACCTCGACGGCCTCGCCCACGTGCCGCGCCAACTCGTCGTCGGCGAGGTTGAGCAGCAGCGCGCTGCGTTCGGCGCGCGAGAACTGCAGGATGTTCTCCACCAGGTGCGAGAGACGCCGCGCCTCCTGGTCGATGATCTCGAGCGACCGCGTGCGTTCCTGCTCCGAGCGCACGCGGCCGAGCAGCAGCGTCTCGGCGAACATGCGCAACTGCGCCAGCGGCGTGCGCAACTCGTGCGAGACGCTGGCCACGAAGTCGGCGCGCAGCCGCTGCAACTCGTTCTCGCGACGCAACTGCATCAGGCCCATCACCACAAGCGCCAGCGCCAGTGCGAGCACCCCCAGCAGCATGGGCAGTCGCGATGGCGGCAGCCCGCCGATCAGCAGCCGGTCCGCGATGTCCTCACGGAAGGTGATCTCCGTCGCGAGCCCGCCGAGATAGTCGGTCTTGTTCGTGGCGTGGTAGCGGCTCTCGTAGTGCGTCGGCGACCGGAAGATCTCGTCGCCGGTGCCGTCGCGCACGACGACGCTGAACAACGAGTCGTTGGGCAGGCCCTGCGTCACCGATGGCGGGAGGATGGCGCCCTTGAGCAGCACCGCCTGGATGTTGGGCGGGGCGAAGCGACGGATGCAGAACTCGAACCCGTACGCCGCCACCGCGCGTCGCGCGGCGTCCCACTTCACCTGGTACACGATGCTGCGGCGCTGGCCCTGCACGGTGCCGAACACGGCCGCGTAGTAGTGATCGCGCCCATAGCGACCGGACAGCACGTCGGCGGCGATCGTGTCGCGCACCCAGGCGGTCATGGCGGGGCTCAGCGCCACGCCGCTCGCGACGACCCGCTTGCTCGGCAGGTCCACGCGGAAGATCGACGGCAGCGCCTCGGGATCGCAGCGGTACGACGACTTGAGCGAGGGCGCGAGGATCGCGGGCGAGGCCAGTGGCACACCCGCGCGCTGGGGCTCCATGTTGCGCACCGGCGCCAGCACCCAGACGAGCGTCGAGTAGAGTTGCTCCTTCACCGAGATGTTGAACTCCCACGCCGCGAACGCCGCGTACTCGCGCAGCGTCTGCTCGGCCGACGCCCTGTGCCGTCGTGCCGCGTCCCACGCTTCGTACGTGAGGAAGCCGGCGAGGGCGAGCGTCAACAACAGGATCGCGACGAGCTGTCGGGAGCGCGGTCGCGCTGCTGCCTGGTCGGAAGGAGACATCAGGGGCGGGATGGTAGGTCCTGAGCCGGCGCTCGGCAAGCGGTCCGCTGACCTCGTCCGGAATGCCGGGGCTGCTCGGAAACCTGCTTCCGGTCGGGGCCGTGCTGTGTCCGGATCAGGTCAGGGATCCCGCGCGAAACTGCGCACGCGCCCGTATCTTCCTCGCCCATGACCTTGCCCAGAACAACCCGCCGCACCCGGTGTATGCAGCCGCGATCCCGCGCGCCCCGGAGGATCACATGAACCCGGTCACGATCGCGAAACTGGTGCTCGCGGTGGTGGGGATCGTGCTCTTCCTGTTGGGAATCCGCTCGGGGCTGGACCTGATGCGCTGGGCGGGCATCGGACTCGTCGCTGCGGCGTTCCTGATGCGGTTCGTCGGACGAACACACAACGGCGGCGGAAGCGGACGAACGCCCACCCGCCACGACCATCCAGAGGACTGACACCGTGATCACTGCCCGCATGCCCTCGACTGTTTCCCGCCGCTCCAACGCCGGCACACGCGTCGCGTCGCTTGCGCTCGCGCTTGCGGTTGCCGCGGGCACCCTCGGCGCGCAGGGTGCAGACCCGGACAAGCCCGCCGCACAGGGCGACAAGACCATGCCGGCAGGATGGGAGATGCGTCTCGACCGGGCGACCGCCGACAAGTCGACGCTTTCATTCTCGGCATCCGGGCCCACCATGCGCGTCACCTCTGGCCCCGCGGCGATCTACTGGAATGCGAAGAACGCTGCCTCAGGCCCGTTCAGCGCGGAAGCCAGCTTCACCCAGCTCAGGAAGCCGAGCCACGCGGAGGCGTTCGGGCTGATATGGGGCGGAAAGGAGCTGCTCGCCGATCGCCAGGAGTACTACTACCTGATCGTGCGCGGTGACGGGAAGTACATGGTGAAGCACCGCGCCGGCGCCGAGACGCACGAGCTCGTGCCGTGGACCGAGCATGCCGCGATCATCAAGGAGGACGCAGCGGGCGTCTCGAAGAACGCGCTGAAGGTCGAGTCGTCGCCAGCGGGGGCCAAGCTCTACGCGAACGGGCAGTTGCTCAAGGAGCTGCCGGGCGCCGGGGCCAACGGGATCGTCGGCGTGCGGGTGAACCACAACCTCGACGTCGAGATCACCGGCTTCAGGGTAACGCCGCGGTGACGAGACCGCAGTGACGAGGCCGCAGTGACGAAGCGGGCGGCTCCTTCCCAGAGGAAGGAAGCCGCCCGCGAACGTTCTTCAGGTGCCGTCGCCGATACGGTAGCCGCGCTTCACGTCGGTGGCTCCGGCGCGCGTCCCCAAGCCGACGCCAAGCCCGAACGCGACCGCCGTCGTTCCCGTCACGAGCGGAAGCAGCCAGGCCGCCGGAGAGAGGATGATCGCCGCGAGGATCCCGGCGATCACGGCCGCGCCCGGAGTGAGCGCCGCCTCCACATACCGCAGGCGGTCGCGAACGAACCGCCGCGCCGCACCATAGCCGAACCAGGAAGCCCCGAGGGCCAGAACCAGCGTGATGAGTCCGATCATCGACCACTCCTTGTTGTCGTGACGTACGCGACGGAGGTGCGGACGGTTTCGGTGCTTCCGGTGGCCCCGGTTCCCCGCTACGATACGAAGCATGCATACAGTCGATCCGCGCGTCACGGTGCTCGAGCACGAGCTGGGCCGCGTCCGGCGCGCCTTCGAGACGGCGCTCGACGCGATCCCGGCCCACCGCCTGCACGAGGCGCCGCCGGGCGCGTGGACGCCGGCGCAGCTCGCTTGGCATGTCGCCAAGGTCGAGCGCGGCGTGGCTCGCCTCATCGAACGCCTCGATGCCGCCATCGGCCCCATGGCGACCGTGCCGCCGGGGCCGCGCGTGGATGCCATCCTCCACCTGCTGGATGCCATCCCGTACGAGGATCGCTCGCGGCGGCTCGAGGCGCCCGAGGGACTGCGGCCGCCCGAGAAGGTGGACCTCGTCACCGAACGGGCCAGGTTGGTCGACGGCCGTGCCCAGCTGATCGACGCCATCCGGAAGGCCGGCCCGCGGCTCTCGCTGATGCGCCACGATCACCTCTACTTCGGGTCGTTCGATGGCTGGCAGTGGACGCTGAGCGTAGCACGTCACGAGGAACGACACCTGCACCAGCTTGCCGAGGTCTCGGGCGGCTGAGCAGGGCGTTTAGATTGTAGGAGTGTCCGTCTCCACTTCCAGGCCCATACCCGAACTCCTCTCGCCCGCCGGCTCGCTCGAAGCCGTGCGTGCGGCGGTCGCCAACGGCGCGAACGCCGTGTATCTCGGCGCCTCGCGCTTCAACGCGCGTGACGATGGCGCACAGCTGACTCTCGATGAGTTGGAGCAGGCCTGCCTGATCGCGCATGGCCGCGGCGCCCGCATCTACCTCACGCTGAACATCCTCGTCAAGCCGGCCGAGCTGCAGGACGCGCTCACCTACCTCGGCGAGTGCATCGACCGCGGCATCGACGCCGCCATCGTGCAGGACGTCGGGCTCATTCGCCTGATCCAGCGCGTGTACCCGGATTTCGAGATCCACGGGTCGACGCAGCTGACCGTGCACGACGAGTCCGGTGCGCGGGTGATGGAGCGACTCGGCATCTCGCGCGTGGTGCTGGCGCGGGAGAACACGCTCGACGACATCCGCGCCATCCATGCCGCCGTGCCGCGGCTCGGGCTCGAGTCATTCGTGCATGGCGCGCTCTGCATCTCGTATTCCGGACAGTGCTACATGTCCGGCATGATCTCCGAGCGCAGCGCCAACCGCGGGTCGTGCGCACAGTCGTGCCGCAAGGATTACGTGCTGACGGACGTCGACTCCGGCGCCGAGCTCGACCGCGGGTACCTGATCTCGGCCAAGGACCTCGGCGCCTGG
Source organism: Gemmatimonadaceae bacterium (assembly GCA_035538035.1). Lineage (GTDB taxonomy): Bacteria > Gemmatimonadota > Gemmatimonadetes > Gemmatimonadales > Gemmatimonadaceae > Pseudogemmatithrix. Next base: position 37,064 of record DATLLD010000019.1, read on the forward strand.
GAGCACCTCGACGCCATCGCCGAGGCCGGCATCGGTTGCCTCAAGATCGAGGGACGCAAGAAGAAGCCCGAGTTCGTCGCGACCGTGACCAGGGGCTATCGCGAGTTCCTCGACCGGGTGGAGCAGGGGACCTTCACCCCGCCGAGCTTCGAGGAAGTGCAGCCGCTGGTGCAGATCTTCTCGCGCGGATTCACCGGCGGCATGTATGGCGGCCGCGCCGGCCGCGACTACATCACGCGCACGCAGCCGGACAACCGCGGCGTCGAGCTTGGCGTCGTCACGGGCTTCGTGGATGGCGAGCTGATGGTCGAGGTGCGCGCACCGATCGCCGAGCGCGATGGCCTCGGCTTCGAGCCGCCCGCCGGCGGACATCTCGAGAGCACGGGCTTCAGCGCCGGCCCCGTACGTACGCTCTCGGAGAATGACGGCGTCTACCGGCAGGCGATCCGCGCCCGCAACCGCGTGCCGATCGGCTGGCGCGTCGTGCGCAGCGCCCAAGCCGCGCTGCTCGAGCGCGCTCGCGCGACCTTCGCGGACGTGGGTCGCGAAGTGCGTCGCCGTCGCACTCCCGTCGCGGTGCGCGTGTTCGGCGCGGCCGGCGGCCCGCTCAAGGCCGTGTTCGAGGCTGCAGGCGAGGAAGTGACCGTCCATGGACTGGTGGCACTCGCGCCGGCGACCAAGCGAGCGCTGGACGCGGCGCAACTGCGCGAGCAGTTCGGCCGCCTGGGCGAGACGCCGTTCGTGCTCGCCGACCTGGACACGCGCGGGTTGGCCGAGGGGATGTTCGTGCCGGTCAGCGAGCTCAACCGATTGCGGCAAGAGGCCACGGACGAGTTGATGGTGCGTCGCGACTGGGCGCGGCAGGCGGCTGAGGCCGAGCTATTGCAGCGAGTGGCGGAGGCGGTCTCGTCCGTGGCGATCGCTCCGCCGGCGGACCCCGGCGACTCCGCGCGGGCGACCGTAGGCGTGACGGCGACGCCCGCACCCGCACTCGTGGTCGCCGAGGTCTACCGGCTCGAGGACGCGGAATCCGCGCTGGTGGGCGGAGCGCACGAGATCGTGCTCGACCCGTTCCTCCGTCATCCGTTCCCGCCCGTGACGCGCGTCGTCGCGTTCATCGAGCGCGCGCGTGCCGCGGGAGTCGTGCTGCGGCTGCGCCTGCCGACGATCGTGCGTCCGGAGGAACGGCGGAAGCTCGACAAGTGGATCGCGCTCGGCACGCCGCTGCTCTCGGGTCACGTGGGACTGCTCGCCGAGCTGGCTGCAGCCGGTCGCGACGTGGTCGCCGATTACGCCGTCAACTGCTTCAACCAGCATACCGCGGCTGAGCTCTTCGCGCTGGGCGCCTCGTGCATCACGCCCTCGGTGGAGCTCACGACCGAGGAGATCGGCGCCGTGAGCGCACCCTGGCAGGGACGCGGGTTCGAGGCGTTGGTGTATGGCCGGCCGGAGGGAATGACGATCGAGCACTGCGTGCTCAGCGCCGCGTTCGACCGCACCCCGACGCACTGCCGCGACCTCTGCACGAAGAGCCACGTCAACGTCCAGCTCACCGACCCCGCAGGGTATGACTTCGCGGTCGCCACGGACTTCGCCTGCCGCAACCGGCTGCTGCATTCGCGGCCGATCGAGGCGAGCGAGTTCCTGCCGCGGCTGCACGACATGGGCATCCGGCGTTACCGGCTCGTGTTCAACGTCGAGGGCGACCCGGTGCAGGCGCTCGTGGCCGGCTATCGCGCGGCGCTGGACGCGCTGGACGCGGGCGCGCGACCGTCGCGAAACGAGAAGACCGTGAGGGATGTGGTCGGCAACCAGTTCACGCGCGGACACTTCGCCCGCGCGGTGTAGCTCAGTCCATGGCGCCGCCCACCGACCTTGCGAGGTCCGTCCGCGAGAACGGCTTCGTCAGCAGTCGTCCACCCTGGGGCATCGCGCCGCGCCAGCTCAACGCGTCCTCGCTGAAGCCGCTGATGAACACCACGCGCACCTTCGGGCGCCGCTCGCGGATGCGCGCCACGGCCTCGGCCCCGCCGATGTTCGGCATCACGAGGTCGCTGACCACGGCGTGGATCTCGCCTTCGTGCGCGTCCGCGACGCCGATGCCGTCGGCGCCGTCGACGGCGGTGAGCACCCGGTAGCCGAGCCCGCGCAGCAGCCGCGCCGTCACGTTGCGCACGCTCTCCTCGTCCTCGATCAGCAGCACGGTCTCGTCCGGCATGGCGCGCGGGATCGCGCCGTCGCGCACGGCCTCCTCGTCGATCGGATCCATGAGCACGCCGACGGCGCGCGGGAAGAAGAGCGAGAACGTCGTGCCGACGCCAGGCGTCGAGCGCACGCGAACGTGGCCGCCCGCCTGGCTGACGATGCCGTAGACGGTGGCCAGCCCGAGGCCGCTGCCGCCCATCTTGCCCTTGGTCGTGAAGAACGGCTCGAACACCTTGCCGAGCGTGTCCTCGTCGATGCCGATGCCGGTGTCGGTCACGTCGATGCGGACCCAGGCGCCATCGGGCACGCCCATGGACAGCTCGTCGCCGTCGATCGGCGCGTCGCAGGTGCGGATGGTGAGCGTCCCGCCGGCCGGCATGGCGTCGCGAGCGTTGACGACGAGGTTGACCAGCGCCTGCTCGAGCGCCGTCGGGTCCGCGCGCACGACGGAGAGGGTCGGGGCGGCCTCGAGCCGCAGGGTCACGTCCTCGCCCAGCAGCCGGTGCAGCAGGCGCTGCAGGCCGCGCACCTGCGCGCCAAGGTCGAGCACGCGTGGCTCGATGATCTGGCGGCGCGCGAACGCCAGCAGCCGCCGCGTCAGTTCCGCGCCGCGCTGCGCCGATTGCGCGATCTCCTCGAGGTCGTTGCGCACCTCCGGCATCGCCACGACGCTGCCGCGCATGAGGGCGACGTTGCCAAGGATCGCCGTCAGCAGGTTGTTGAAGTCGTGCGCGACGCCGCCGGCGAGGCGACCGACCGTCTCGAGGCGGCGGGCGGCGATCAACTCCGTCTCGAGCCGCAGGCGTTCGCGCACGTCGCGCGCGCTCACGATCAATCGCGTGGTGCCGTCGTCTTCCGCGAATGGCCGCGAGACCCCCTCGAGGCGAGCGTACTCGCCGTTGCGCGCCAGCGCCCGCAGCGGCATGACATCGGGCACCGATGGATCGCGTTCGAAGATGCGCTGCATCGCGTCGCGCAACACGTCGGCATCGTCCGCGTGCACGAAGTCGAACGCGTTCCGTCCCAACAGCGACTCGGGCTCGTGCCCGAGCACGCGCGTCACCGACGGGCTCACGTAATCGATCGTCCCCACCGGCGAGAGGATGATGATGATGTCCGACGAGTTCTCGATCAGCGACCGGAAGCGCGCCTCGCGGCGCTCGAGTTCCGTCCGCAGGCGCTCCTCCTCGGTCACGTCGTGCCCGACGACGAGCACGCCGTTGATCATCCCGTCCCGGCGCACGGGCGTCACGCGCAGGGAGAGCAGCCGCGGTGCACGGCCACCGATGTCCTCGATCGGGTGCTTGAGCACCTGTGCTTCACCGGCGAACGCGCGCTCGAACATCGCCTGCCAGAACGCACGGCGCCCGGGCGGCGATATCGTCAAGAGGCCCATGCCGAGCGAGGCTTCAGCGCCCCGGGCGGCGCGCGCGATCGAGCGGAACGGCTCGTTGAACGCCACCAGCCGCAGCTCGCGGTCCACGATGCACACCGCGTCCGTGCTGCTGGCGAGCGCCGCCGCCAGCGCGGCCTCCGACTCGCTCGCCGCACGCAGCGCCAGCGACCGCTCCTCGGCCGCGCGCACGAGCTCGCGCCGCTCGGCATCGAGCAGCGTGATCAGCATGCCCGCGCCCATCGCGACGAGCAGCGGCAGCCCGCCGAACATCAGGAACTGTTCCAGCACGGGCGAGCGCGGCAGCTGGAACGTCAGCGGCTCGAGGAGGCGCCCTAAGCCATAGAGGAGCAGCGCCCCCGCCAGCGCGCGCCGACCCAGCGGCGAGAGCTCCGGCGCCTTCCGCACGACGAGCACACCGGTGAGGATGTACGTGATGCCCCACGTGACCGAGAGCATCGTCAGCCTGATCTCGTAGCGCAGCATCGGGTCCATCGGCGCGAAGACGAGCGCGACCGCCAGCGCCAGTGCCACGCCCGGCACCCAGTTGCGCCACCGCGGCAACCGGCGCTGCGGCAGGCAGAGCGCCCACATCCCCTCGTGCAGGAAGAAGAGGTGCGCCCAGGCGGCGACGAGCGCGAGCACCGACAGGGCCGGTCGCACCGTTGGCAGCGATCGCGTGATCACCGCGACGAGCGCCGCCGCCGAGATCAGCGCGTGGAAGCCGAGTGCGAGCCAAGCCGTGCGCCAGCTCCGAAGGTACGGACGGTCGTAGTCGCGGCCGACCGCGATGATGCCGGCCGCGAAGCCGAATGCGATGATCGTCAGGACGCCGGCGGATGAGACGTAGAGCGGGACGGTCGGCACGGACAGAGGGTTGGAGACGGCATGACGATAACACCTGCGGCGCAAGGATGCCGCGCGTGGGTCCACCGCGGCTATCCTTCACCGTGCCCAAGACGACGCCCATCGCTCCGCATCCGCGCCTTGATGAGGCCCGCGCCCTCCTGAAGGAGCGCTTCGGCTACCCCGACTTCCGCCCCGGACAGACCGATGCCGTGAGCGCCGTGCTCGGCGGGCGCGACACCCTCGTGGTGCTGCCCACCGGCGGCGGCAAGTCGCTCTGCTACCAGGTGCCGGCGCTGCTGCTCGACGGCCTCACCGTCGTCATCTCGCCGCTGATCTCCCTGATGAAGGATCAGGTCGACGCGCTCACGGCGCGCGGGCTGGCGGCGACGTTCATCAACAGCACGCTTTCGCAGTCCGAGGTCAGCGCGCGCATGGCGAGCGTGCAGCGGGGCGACATCAAGCTCCTCTACGTGGCGCCGGAGCGCTTCGACCTCGGCACCACGGCGGAGAAGCTGCGCGCGGTCGGCGTGAAGCTGCTTGCCGTCGACGAGGCGCACTGCATCAGCGAATGGGGACACGACTTCCGTCCCAGTTACCTGCGGGTCAAGGACGTGCGCGTGCGGCTCGGCGAGCCGCCGACGGTGGCGCTCACCGCCACCGCCACGCCCGAGGTGCGCGAGGACATCGCGCGCCAGCTCGCGCTGCGCGACCCGGCGCTGATCCTCACCGGTTTCGATCGCACGAACCTCTCCTACCACGTCATCCCCACCAAGAACGACGCGGCCAAGGACGCCACGCTGGTGGAGTTGCTCGCCGAACACCACGAGGGCGTGGCGATCGTGTACGCGAGCACGCGCAAGACGGTCGAGCGGATCGCGCAGATGCTGAAGCGCGCCCGCGTGGATGCCATGGCGTACCACGCCGGGCTCGACGACGACCACCGTGCCGAGGTGCAGGACGCGTTCATGTCGGAACGCGTGCGGGTGATCGTGGCGACCAACGCCTTCGGCATGGGCATCGACAAGCCGAACGTCCGGCTCGTCGTGCACCACGCGATCCCGGGCACGCTCGAGGCGTACTATCAGGAGGCCGGCCGCGCGGGGCGCGACCGCGCGCCCGCCACCGCGATCCTGCTGCACGCGTTCCCCGACCGGTTCACCCACGAGTTCTTCATCAAGGGCGCGCTGCCCGAGCGCGAGACCGTCGCCGCCGTTTACGACGCCTGCCGGAAACTGGCCGACGCGGACGGGCTCGTCGACGCCGAGCCGTCGGCGATCGCCGCGACGGCCAAGGGCAAGGTCAGCGACCGCGAGGCGGAGTCGGCGCTCCGCATACTCATGCGCGGCGGGGCGGTGGCGGTCGCGGATGCGTCGCGCTCGCACGCGCACGTGCGATTGCTGGCCACGTTCGATCGCATCACGAAGGAACTCGGCGGCGGCGAGCACGGCATGGAGCTCGAGCTGCTGCGCTCGCTCTGGCGGCGCGGCGGCAAGGCGCTGCTGACCGGCATCGTCGCCGACCTCGACGCGCTGCCGCCGGGCCTCGGCGGCGCCATGGGCGCCGCGGGCATGCTCGACCTCCTGCAGTCACGTCAGTTCGTCGTCTGGCGCCGACTCGGCGAAGGCATGTCGCTGGCCGATCCCTCCCGAGCGCTCGGCGAGTGGCCCATCGACTGGGCGGGGCTCGACCGGCGCCGCGGCGGCGAATTGCGGAAGCTCGAGATGGTGCAGAAGTACGCCTACACGGACCACTGCCGCCGAGCCTTCGTGCTCCGCTACTTCGGTGACCCGGCGGCGAAGCCCAGGTGCGACGGCTGCGACAACTGCCTCGGCATCAAGCACGTCGCGCGCGAGGGCGGGCCGGCCAAGAAGGGACGTCGCCAGCCGAAGCCCTCTGTTGCCGGACCGACCGCCGAACCGCTTTCGAAGGACGAGCAGTCCACGATGGAGGCGCTGCGCACGCTTAGGCTGCAGCTCGCGCGCGAGGAGGAGGTGCCGGCCTACGTGATCTTCCCGGACCGCACGCTGCGCGAGATGGCGCGAGAGCGGCCCGGTACGCTCGCCGACCTCGCGAAGATCAGCGGCGTGGGCCCGACGCGCCTCGAGCGGTTCGGCAAGCAGTTCATCGAGGTGCTGCGCACGGCGTGACGCGCGGCCAGCCGGCACCGGCCTGACTGCGCCCGCCTCAGTTCCCGAGCTTCTGGCAGTTGTCGATGATCTCGCGCTTGAAGCGCCGCGCGTCCGACAGCACGGGCCAGAACCCGTCGAGCCACCTCTTCACCTCGTCACGGCGCTTGGCGTCGAGACCGGGCGCGCCCTGCGCCCACACGGAGTCGACCGCGGCCCGCCGCGACTCGTAGTAGGCGATCGTCGGCGCCCACTGCTCTGCGGTGCGGCAGGGGCCCCGGTGCAGCCGGTCGCGCGTGTCCCTGATGCCGAGCGAGGCCTGCGGCGTGGAGTAGCGCGCATGCACGGCGCCCGACCAGTCGAAGTCGTACGCGACGGGGATGAAGCCGCCCTCCGGCGTCTGGAAGAGCGAGATGTTGTGCAGCGCGGCCAGCGACCAATCGGTGTTGCCGACCCAGTACTGGAACAGCGCGAGCCGGTCGAGGGCCTCGGCCGAGACATCGTCCCAGAGCGCACCCTTCTGCTCGACGAACTTGAGGCCGTGCTCGTCCGCGATCTCCTCCTCGATCTCGAGCAGGAACGCCGTCACGCCGATCGGCTTGACGCGCTCCGTGGAGTCGCGATAGGTGATGTTCGCGAGCCGCGTGCGATGGTGCACCGGGTTGATCTCCGCGTACATGCGATACAGCAGGTACTCGACGAGGATGTACTGCTGGTACTCGGAGGCGGCCGGCCGGCAGGGAGTCACGACCTTGAGTCGCGGGTTGCCCTGGAGCAGCGTGCCGTCGCGCACCGCCTTGCTCGAGCGCAGTGAGAGGGGAGGGAACGAGCAGTTGCGAGTCTGGCGACGGAAGTGGCCGCGCGCGCGGAGTTCCGCCGGCATGCGCACCTCGGCGGTGTCCGTACGGTACGCCATCTCCGCACCGAACCACTTGAGCTCGGTCGAGTCGCGCTCGCGCAGGAGGTCGCGCAGGTTGGTCGTGAGGGTGATCTCCACGGGCGCGACGCTGCGGAAGAGCTGCTGGGCACCGGCCGGCAGCGCGAGTGCCGCCGCCACGGCGCAGGTACCGGCCGCCGCGCGCACGGGCCCGCGCATGATCGCGATCACGATTCCAGCCGGGGTACGCTTCATCGCAACTCCACGCCGCGCAGCGGCGAATCGGGGATCCCGCCGAGGTCGTCGGAGACGACGCCCGGCGTCACGGTGTCGGCGAGGGTCACGCCGTACTCCAGCACACGGCTCTCGTTCTCCTTCACGGTGCCGAGGAACTTCCATTCCTTGAACAGCGATTCGAAGCGCGCCTCGCAGAGTTCACGCGCACGGGCGACATCGGCCGTGCGGACGCGGAGCAGCCGCTCGAACTCCGGCAGGTCATCCGTCACCGCATCGTCGTCCGCGAGGTCGGGGTCATTGCGCTTGCGGCGCCGCCAGGCGCGGTCAGCCAGCGCCTCCAACTGCTCGGGCGCGAGGCCCTTGAGCACCTCATCGTCGATGCGCGCGATGAACATGCCCGTGCGATTCGCCGTCTCGAGCGCCTTCTCGAGCCGCCGCTCGGCGGCGTGTCCCTCGAGTGCCGCCGGACGTCCGAAGTCGGTCCACCAGAGCAGCAGCATCAGCAGGTTGAAGGCGATGGATATCACCCACGAGACAGACGGTGCGACGGCGGCGGCCATGCCGATGCCGATCACGACGAAGATGCCCGCCGCGTCCTTGCTGTCGTCGAGCGACGTCCGGAACCGCACCGCCGCCACGATGCCGCCGAGCGAGAACGCCAGCGCCAGCGAATGCTTGACGAGCACGACGATCCCGGCGGCGACCACCGGGAGGATCAGGTAGGTCTGCACGACCGACTGCTGGAACCCCTTCTTGCGACGCGTCAGGGTGTAGATCCACGCCACCGGCAGCGAAGTGCCGAACGCGGTCAGCATGGCGATCGTCGCCGCTAGCCCGGACGGCACGCTGGCGACTCCCTCGACGGCGAGCGGCGCTCCTCCGACGAGTTCATTGAAGCTTTCGCCGCCAAGGGCGCCCCAGTTCGGCACGGCGTACTCGCGGAACGCGTACGTCACGGCCCCGATGATGAGGTAGTAGAGCAGCGTGCGGAGCACGATGTTGCGCCAGAGCGGGTGCTCGGAGAGGTCGTCGAGGATGGTCGGGGTCCGGTAAGTGTGCGGGACCAAACTGTGACGCCGGGACGCGCTCGGCAACCTCACCGCGCGCCGGGGCCGACGGTATGTTCAAGGACTCCAGCCGGAAAACGATGAAGTGCCCACGGATGTGCCCATGAGCGAATCCCCAACGATGCCGATGAACACTCCAGTGCCATGCCTCGCCCGCGCCGTCCGCTCGGTATTCGTCGGCGCACTCGGCCTTGTCGTTGGCGCGTGCGCCTCGGGCGGAGCGCCCTCCGCCACGCCGGAGCCGGCCGCACCGCTCATCGCGCGCGAAGGGGCGCCGCGACCCAAGCTCGTCCTGTTCCTCACGGTCGACCAGCTGAGGCCCGACTACCTCGTGCGCTGGGACAAGCAGCTCTCGGGCGGCTTCCGGCGGCTCCTCGACCGCGGGCTCTTCTACACGCGCGGCGTCCAGGATCACGCGATCACCGAGACGGCGCCCGGGCACGCCTCGACGCTCTCCGGCCGCTTCCCCTACAGCACCGGCATCGCTCGCAACTCCGCGGGAGTGAACACGCCGGACGCGCCCCTGGTCGGCTCAGCCGGCACGGGCGCGTCGCCATTCCGCTTTCGCGGCACGACACTCGCCGACTGGATGACCGCCGCCGATCCGCGCACGCGGGTGCTCTCCGTGTCGCGCAAGGATCGCGGCGCCATCCTCCCGATCGGGCGCGGCAAGCAGCCGGTCTACTGGTACGCGCCGGCGATCGGCGGCTTCGTCACCAGCACCTGGTACGCGGATTCGCTGCCGACTTGGGTCTCGGCGTTCAATGCGACCGAGCCGGCGATGCGCCATGCGGGTCGCAGCTGGGAGCTCCTGCTGCCGGACTCCGCGTACCCGGAGAAGGACTCCGTCTCGATGGAGAGCGGCGGCCAGGACTTCACCTTCCCGCACCTCTTCCCCGACGATTCGCTGCGCGCGCGGAACCTGCTCCAGACCTTTCCGTGGATGGACGAGGTCACGCTCGACTTCGCATGGCGCGGTGTCCGCGAACTCGACCTCGGCGCGGGCCCGCAGACCGACCTGCTCGCGGTCTCGCTCTCGACCACGGACGCAGTCGGACACCGCTGGGGCCCAGACTCGCGCGAGCTGCACGACCAGATCCTGCGGCTCGACCGCGCGCTCGGAGTGTTCCTCGACTCCCTCATCGCCCTGCGCGGCGAGGAGAACATCGTGATCGCGCTGACCGCCGACCACGGCGTCGCGCCGATTCCCGAGGTCCGGAGCACCTGGGGTGACAACGCAGGCGCCGGGCGCGTCATGGCCACCGACTTCAGCCCCGCCGTGGCGCAGATCGCCCCGATCGTGCAGCAGTCCGGAATCGACCCGTCCGCCTTCTCGTTCGACTGGCTGACGATGGAGGTCGACCGCGCAAAGGTCGGTGACAAGACGCGTGAACTGCGGCAGGTGGCCCGCGCGTTCGAGAAGGAGGTCGAGAAGGTCCCCGGCGTCCTCCGCGCCGACGCGATCGACGACCTCGCGCATGCGGACACGGTGAAGGACGCGTATGCGCGCCGTTGGCTCCATATGTTCCGCCCCGGGGGCGAGGTGCTCGTGGCGATCACGCTCAAGCCCTATTGGTACTATGGTCGCGGCAACTCGGCGACCCACGGCTCGCCGCACGACTACGATGCACAGGTGCCGATCCTGTTCTGGGGCGCCCCGTTCGCGGGCGGCCGCGTCGATGGTCCCGGCGCCGCCCGCGTGGTCGACATCGCGCCGACGCTGGCATCCATGCTCGGCATCAAGCCGCTCGAACGCCTTGACGGGAAGCCATTGCGGCGGGCCCAGTCTCCGCGCACTCCATAGATTTCGCGCTTCGGAAGGGAGGGCGATCCAGGTCTCCCCTTTCCCACCTCAAATCTGCCTGTCATGCATGACTCGATCTATTTCCAGGAACACCACCTCGCCACGCGTGAGATGGTCCGCGCGTTCGCCCGCGAGGAAGTCGCACCCGTAGCGAGGCACTTCGACGACACCCAGGAGTTCCCCTGGGACAACGTCAAGAAGATGGCCGACCTTGGCCTGCTCGGGATCCCGTGGTCCGAGGAGCTCGGAGGGTCCGGGCTCGATACCATCAGCTTCATCATCGCCATCGAGGAGCTGGCGCGCGTCTGCGCGTCGCACTCCATCACGATCTCGGCGCACACGACGCTCGGCACCTCGCCGATCGTCAACTTCGGCACTGACGAGCAGCGCAAGCGGTTCGTGCCCCGCCTCGCGAGCGGCAGCGTGCTCGGCGGGTTCGGCCTGACCGAGCCCAATGCCGGCTCCGACGCCGGCGGCACCCAGTCGACCGCGGTGAAGAAGGGCGACAAGTACATCCTCAACGGCACCAAGCGCTTCATCACGCACGCGGGCGTCGGCGAGATCTTCGTCGTGACCGCGGTGACGAACCCCGGCAAGGGCACCAGGGGCATCTCGAGCTTCATCCTGACCAAGGAGACCTGCGACCTCGAGCGGGTGAAGGGGCTCGGGATGGGCCACGACGCCACGCTTCCCGCGATGAAGGGGTTCCGCTCGGGCAAGAAGGAGGACAAGCTCGGCTGGCGCGCGTCGGATACCCGCGAGCTGATCTTCGAGGACGTCGAGGTGCCGGCGGAGAACCTGCTCGGCGAGGAAGGGAAGGGCTTCGTGAATTTCATGAAGACCCTCGACGCGGGCCGCATCGGCATCGCCTCGCTCTCGCTCGGCGTTGCGCAGGGCGCCTTCGAGGAGGCGCTCAAGTACACGTCCGAGCGCAAGCAGTTCGGCAAGGCGATCGCGACGTTCCAGGGCGTGCACTTCCAGCTCTCGGACATGGCCACGGAACTCGAGGCGGCACGTCACCTCGTGTACCACGCGGCCTGGCTGGCGCAGAACGGGCATCCGTTCGGCCCCGAGGCCGCGATGGCCAAGCTCTTCGCGTCGGAGCTGGCGATGCGCGCCACGATCACGGCCATTCAGCTGCACGGCGGGTACGGCTATACAAAGGACTATCCGGTGGAGCGCATGATGCGCGACGCCAAGATCGGCGAGATCGGCGAGGGCACGTCGGAAGTGCAGCGGATGGTCATCGCGCGGCACCTCCTGAAGGGCCTGCTCGGCTGACTTGCCGGCTGCGGCCCAGCCAAAAAAAGCCGCAAGTTGCGCGCGGCTGCGTGCCGCTGCACATATAAAGGACAACTATTGCGCCTCGCGATCGCGAGGCGCGTTTTCCTGCCGGGCCGGGTGGTTCCACGGCCGGCTCCCCCAGAGGCAAGCACGCCAAGAATGACGGATCGTACGCGTCGCCGAACAGACAACCCGGTTCTCCGGAGCGCCCCATCGGGGTGCGCCGGGATTCGTCGCCGGGCGGTTGTCGCGTGGACGATCCGGTGCGGGCCAGGGGGCACACCCATGGACATCAATGAAGCGCGAGATTTTGATCAGCGCGACGCAACGCGAAGTGCGCGTCGCCATCATCGAGGACGACCAGCTAGTTGAACTGCAGGTCGATCGTCCGGAGAACAAACGGATGATCGGCGACATTTATCTCGGGAAGGTCGAAGCCGTGCTGCCCGGGATCCAGGCGGCGTTCGTCAACATCGGCACCGAGAAGAGCGCGTTCCTCCACAACTCCGACCTCGTCTACGACGAGGACGGTGATGACGACGACGATGATGACGGCGACGAGGACGATGCGTCCGACGCCGACGACGTCGAGCCGGACCCTTCGGCCACGGCCGATTCCGAGGTCGTCGTCCCGCAGCCGAAGAAGGCGAAGCGCGGCGGCGGACGCCGGCGCCGCAAGGAGCCGCCGCAGATCCAGGACGTCCTCAAACGAGGCCAGTCCCTGATCGTCCAGGTAAGCAAGGAGCCCATCTCCACAAAGGGCCCGCGCGTCACCGCGCAGGTCTCGATGGCCGGCCGCTTCCTCGTCTACATGCCTTTCGCCTCGCGCGTCGGCGTCAGCCGCAAGATCGGCGAGCGCGCCGAACGCCAGCGCCTGCGCGAGCAGGTGCAGAAGGTGCTGCCCAAGGACTCGGGCGGCGTCATCGTCCGCACCGTCGGCGAGGACGTCACGCAGGACACCTTCACGCGCGAGCTCGAGACGCTGATCGCGCAGTGGGGGCGCATCAACAAGAAGACCAAGTTCGTCGGCAACCCGCCCAAGCTTCTGCATCGCGAGACGTCGCTGACGCGCGGCATCATCCGCGACCTCTTCTCGACCAAGGTCGACCGCCTGACGGTCGACTCGCGCCAGGTGCACAACGAGGTCGTCGAGTACCTCAAGGGCATCGCGCCGGAGTTGATCGACCGTGTGCACCTTTATGAGGACAAGGTGCCGCTGTTCGACAAGTTCGGCGTCGAGACGGAGATCCGGGACCTATTCAAGCGCCGCTGCGACCTGCCGAGCGGCGGTTACCTGATCATCGAACCGACCGAGGCGCTCGTCTCGATCGACGTGAACTCGGGGCGCTACACCGGCAAGAAGGATCCGGAGAAGACCGTCACCAAGACCAACGTCGAGGCGGCGCGGGAGATCGCCCGGCAGCTTCGGCTGCGCGACGTCGGCGGCATCATCGTCTGCGACTTCATCGACATGGAGACGAAGGCGAACCGCGACCGCGTGCTGCAGGAGCTGCGCACGCACCTTGGCCGCGACCGCGCGCGCACGAAGGCCTTCGCCGTGAGCGATCTCGGCCTGATCGAGATGACGCGCCAGCGCGTGCGACAGAGCCACTTCCACGCCATGACGGAGCCCTGCCAGGTCTGCAACGGCACGGGGCGGGTATTCACGTCGGAGACGATCGTGCGCCGCATGGAGAGAGCGGTGCGCCGGCTCGCCAGCGAGGGGCGCCGCGACAGCATCATCGTCAAGCTCCACCCGGACACGGCGATGTACCTGCTCGAAGAGGAGAAGGACCTGATGAAGAAGCTGGAGAAGTCGGTGAACTTCTCGGTCGAGATGCGCGACGACCCGCTGCTCAAGCCGGACGAGTTCAAGCTTGTCGTGAAGGGTGCGGGGCGCGACATCACCAGCCAGTACGCGGTGGCGTGAGGCGGGCCGCGTTCATGTCCGCGCGCGCGCTCCTGGTGCTGCTGGCAACGCTCTCGCTCGCTGCGTGCGATGCCGGCCCCGCGCCGGAGGCTGCGATCGCACGGGAGGCTGCGTTCGCGCGGGCGGATACGACGACGATCCCGGCGGGGCCTGACGGCGATGCGGTGCGGCGCGGGCGCGCGATCCTCGAGGCGACCGGCGATTCGATGCCGCAGCACGTCGGCAACGACCTGCGCTGCATGAGCTGTCATCTCGACGGCGGCATGCGGCCCGGCGTGCTGCCGTTCGTCGGCGTGTACGCGCGCTTCCCGCAGTACCGCGCCCGCAGCGGCGCGGTGATCGACCTCGAGGAGCGCATCGGCGATTGCTTCGTGCGCAGCCTGAACGGCTCGTCGCCCGCCTATGACTCGCGCGAGATGCGCGACATGATCGCGTACATGGCGTGGGTGTCGCGCGGTGTCCCGGTCGGAGCCACGACGCCGGGGCAGGGACTGCCGGCGCTCGCGCCGCTGGACGCCGACACGGTGCGCGGCCGTGAGGTGTTCCGCGCCGAGTGCTCGCGGTGTCACGGGGAGGATGGCCAGGGACTCGTCCCGCCCGCGCCGCCGCTCTGGGGCGAACGCAGCTACAACATCGGCGCGGGGATGGCGCGGCTGCGCACGGCGGCCGCGTTCATCCGGGTGGCGATGCCGTTCGACCGCCCCGGGACGCTCACCGCGCAGCAGGCATATGACGTGGCCGCGTACATGAACGGCCGGCCGCGACCCGACCTCGCGGGCAAGGAGAACGACTGGCCGAACGGCGACCCGCCTCCGGATGTGGCATACCCGACGACCGCGAAACGCGCGGCCCAGTCGCCCTGAGAGCCGGCTGGCGACGCACTGGGTGTACAGGAATGTGGCAGACGGTCCGCGGTGCACCTCCATCTCTCGCGACCGCAACCACTTGACTCACCCTCTGGCGCCGGGTATTATTTCAAGCTCGCACAAATACCGATCCTGAGAGCCAATAATGTCGTACGTAATCTTCCGCTCCGGCGGCAAGCAGTTCCGCGCTGAGAAGGGCACCACGCTCCGCATCCCGACGCTCGTCGGCGACGCGGGCGCGACCGTCGAGTTCAACGACGTCCTCCTCGGTTCCGACGGCTCGAATGTCAAGGTCGGCGTGCCGACCCTCAAGGGCGCCACGGTCACCGCGGAGATCGTCAAGCACGGACTCGGCGAGAAGATCGTCGTCTTCAAGTTCAAGCGCCGCAAGAACTACTCGAAGAAGCAGGGACACCGGCAGGGCTTCACCGAAGTCCGCATCTCCGACATCACCCTCGGCTGACCCGGGGAGACAGGATACCATGGCACATAAGAAAGGCGCTGGCTCTACCCGCAACGGCCGCAACTCGAACCCGCAGTACCGCGGCGTGAAGAAGTTCGGCGGTGAGCGCGTGATCGCCGGCAACATCATCCTTCGCCAGTGCGGCACGCAGTGGCACCCCGGGAACAACGTCGGGCTCGGCACGGACTACACGATCTACTCGCTGATCGACGGCGTCGTGAAGTACGAGCATAAGTCCAAGACGCGGTTCAAGGTCTCCGTGTACCCCGCGCAGGAAGCCGTGGTCGCGTAAAGCGCACCGCGCAGCAGTGGGAATGAGCCGGGCCCCGTCGCCAACATGGTCGACGGGGCCCGGCGCTTTTTCGTCCGCACCATTGCGGGGCGCAGCTCCGCCCTCGCGCGCGAAACATCCCCGCGGCGGTGGCGTAGGTCCATCAACGCCAGGAGGCCGTATGAGCTTGTGGGACAAGTTCCAGAAGGAACTGGATCGCGCCGGGGACGCCGCGAAGGGTGCGCTGGACGAAGGCCGGCTGCGGATCGAGCTCTTCCGTGTGCGTCAACTCGCCGACAAGGCCGCCGAGGCGCTCGGCTACGCCGTGCATCGCGCTCGGCGTGAGGGTCGCGACCTCGACGTCGAGGCGATGACTCGCCTGGACGGGGCGCTCACGAGGCACGACGACGAAGCGGCGCGCATCGAAGCCGAGATCGCCAAGCTCCGTGAGGCGGAGGGCTCCGGGAGGGACACGGCCACGGCATCCGCTACGGCGTCAACGTCGGATCCAGCCGCCGCGCCAGCCGAACCGCCGGCGTCGTCGAGTGGTCCGACCGGCAGCGGCACAAACCCGCCTGCGGCCTGAGGTTCGGCGTCTCTGACGCCACTGCAACCGCAAGCCCCACTGAGACGCGACTGCAACCGCTGTGAAAGGGGGCTCCCGTGCAAGATCCTGCACGGGAGCCCCCTTCCAGATGCGGTTGCCGTTCTCCGCCGTCTCTGTGCCCTCGGCGCCTCCTGTTGCCTGTCTTTGCGGTTATCTCCCGCCCGGCGGCAGCGTGCGATACCGCTCCGTCAACAGCTGCTGACGGCTCTTGGTCGTGAACTCCCGGCCGCGTACGAACACGTGCTCCGCCACGGACGAGAACTCGAACGGGTCGCCGCTCCAGACCACGACGTTCGCGTCTCGGCCCGCTTCCAGCGCGCCGACCTGCGCCGAGACGCCGAGCACTTCCGCGGGGACGATCGTGACGGCGCGGAGTGCGTCGTCCCACGTCATGCCGTACGCCACCGCGTTGCCCGCTTCCTGCCGGATGTTGCGCACGTTGAACGAGGCCGGATCACCCGGGCCGTTGCCCACCAGCACTACCGTGGCACCGGCGGCGCGGAGCAGGGCCGCCGTCTCCTGGCGCTGGCCGAGTGAGCTGAAGTCGCCCGGAATGTTGTTCATGGCTCCCGTGAACACGGGAACGTTCGCCGCGGCGACCTGCCGCGCCACCATCCACGCCTCGGCGCCGCCGCTGATCCAGAGCTTCACGCCGTAGTCGCGAGCGAAGGCGATGGCCTCGAGGATGTCTGACGCTCGGTCGACGTTCAGCACCAGCGGCAGCTGCCCCGCGACGACCGGCACGAGCGCCTCGAGGTCGGCCTTGGACGCCGCGAAGGTGCGCGTGTCGCCCGTCTCGAACGCGGCGCGACGCGTCTGGTAGACCTTCACGTCGTCGAACAGCTCACGCCACTTGGCCCAGAACTCGGCACGGGCACTGGCCTCCCCGCTGCCGGGATTCGCGAACTGGCCCACCATCGCCACCGGCGCGCGGCGCACCATCTCGCTCGCCGACGTGGCCTCGATCAAGTCCATGAGCGCGGCCTTGCCGCCGATCATTCCGCCGCCGGGCGCCACGACCACCGAGGTGACGCCCTCCTGCCGTGCCGGCGCGATGAAGGTGTTCACGGGATTGATGCCCTTCCAGGCCTCGAAGCTCGCCGAGACGCCGCGATCGCCTCGCGCGCTGATGTCGTTGTAGCCACCCGAGAACTGCGGGCTGCCGGCTTCGCTGAGCCCGAGCGTCGTCGCGCTGTTGATGAATCCAGGAGTCACCCACTTACCGCGAGCGTCGATGCGCGTGGCGCCGTCGGGGATGGTGACCGACGCGCCCACCGCGACGATGCGGCCGTCGCGAATGAGCACTGTGCCGTTCTCGATGCGAGGCCCGCTCACCGGATACACGGTGCCGCCGGTGATGGCGATCGTCTGCGCCTGCGCACCGCTCGTGGCTGCGAAGGAGATCGCGATCGCGAGCCCGGCGGCGTGAACCATCTTCATGGTCGGTCGCATCAGCGGCTCCCTCCGGTCATGTCGGGCACATAGCCGAGCTCGAAATCCGTCCGCCAGCGTTGTGAGGGGTCGGCGCGATCGAAGCGCAGCGCGCCGTCGATCCACACCTTCTCCGGCCGCGCGTACACGCTGAACGGGTTCGACGACCAGAGCACGACGTCGGCGTTCTTGCCGGGCTCGAGCGAGCCGGTGGAGCCCTCGATGCCGAGCGCCCAAGCGGCGTTGATGGTGATCCACTTGATGGCGTCCTCCTCGCTGATCGTCAGGCCGGCGAGGCGCGCGGCGGCGAGCGACTTGGATGCTTCCTGGTTGAGCCGCTGCGAATACGAGGGATCATCGGAATGCACGATCGTGCGCGCGCCCGCGGCGTGCGTGAGTCCGACGTTCGCCTTGATGCCGTCGAGCGCCTCCATCTTGAAGCCACCCCAATCCGACCAGATCGACGCGCTGATGCCTTCGCGCGCGAGCATGTCGGCGATCTTGTACGTCTCGACGCCATGGTGGAACGAGCGGATCCTGTAGCCGAACTCCTTGGCGATGTCGATCATGTTCATCATCTCATCCGCCTGGTAGCAGTGGTTGTGGATGAGGATGTTGCCCCGCAGCACCTCGGCGAGCGTCTCCTGCCCGAGGTCGCGCGCCGGCGGGTCGCCCTCCTCCTTCTCGAGCCACTTGTCCCAGCGGCGGCGGTATTGCTCGGCCTGGATCCACGCCGCGCGATAGCCGGCGACGTTCGCCATGCGCGTGGATGGGCCGCGCGCGGCATAGACGCGCTTGGGGTTCTCGCCGCAGGCCATCTTCAGGCCGTGCGGCGCGCCCGGGAACTTCATCTCCTGCACCGAGCGAGCGGGCACCACCTTGAGCGTCACGCCGCGGCCACCGATCAGGTTGGCCGAGCCGGGAAGCACCTGGATGACGGTCGTGCCACCGGCGAGCACGCGCGGGAACTGCGGGTCCTGCGGCCACACGGAGTGCTCGGCCCATACATGCGCCGTCACGGGCGCCGTCGCCTCGTTGCCGTCGTTGTGCGCCGCGGTGCCGGGCGCGGGATACACGCCAAGGTGCGAGTGCGTGTCGATGAGGCCGGGCGTCACGTACTTGCCCTGGCCATCGATCACCTCGGCGCCTGCCGGTGCGTTCACGGTCGCCCCGACCGCCGACACCTTGCCGTCGACGAGCAGGATGGAGCCGTTTCGCACGAGCGGTCCGGCCGCCGTATAGATGTTGACGTTGCGTATCACCGTGGCGCGCGAGGTGGGCGCCTTGTAAGTGCTTGGGAAGGCGTCGACGCCGGGGCGCGAGAGCGCGCCCGCGAACTTCGGAGCCTTTTGCGCGTCGGCGCCCGCCGGCGCGGGTCTCTCCGCCGCCGGTGCCGGCGCCTGCGTCGCCTGCGCACCGGCACAGCCGGCGAGCGCGAGGACGAGCAGGAGCTTCGTGTCTGGGAGTCGCATCAGTGGGACGGTCCTCGGACAGGGTGTTTGTGCTGTCCGGGGAAGCTACCGTCCGCCCCGTCAGCGCGGGAAGAGTGTCCGTGCGAGGGCCACGTCGTCGGTGCAGAGCGCGTCCACGCCCCAGCTGGCCAGTCGCTCCATCAGCGCGGCGTCGTTGACCGTCCACGCGACCACCCGCGCGCTCACCTTGTGCGCCTCTCGCACGAGCGCCTCGTCCACGTGCTCCCAGTGCCGCCAGAGATCGCGGGCGCCGACGGTGCGCGCGGCGTGCAGGGAATCGAGGGGGTAGCTGGCCTCGAGCACGCCGCGCGGTACGGCCGGCGCGAGCCGCTGCGCCTCGGCGACCTGGCGGTGATCGAAGGCGTGGACGGCGCCCTTGGCATGCGCCTTGGCAAGGCACTCAAGCGTGCCGCGGGTCGTATCGCGCCCCTTGAGCTCGCAGTACGCGGTGAGCCGGCCAGCGAGCAGCTCGAGCACCTCCGCCAGCATGGGGATCGGCTCGCCGCCCACGCGGAAGGCGCGGAGCGCGGCGCGGTCGAGCGAGGCGATCGGCGTCAGGCGCCCCGAGGATTCATCCTTGACGGCGGGGTCATGGTGCACGACGATGACGCCGTCCGCGGTGCGGTGGACGTCGAGCTCCACGCCGTCGGCGCCGAGCTCCATTGCCCGGCGGAAAGCGGCGAGGGTATTCTCCGGACATTCGCGGGAGGCGCCCCGGTGGGCGATGATTTCCGGCATCACGGCATAGTTTAACGCCGGCGGGGCTGCGGCGTCTCATCTGGTGAGTGCATGGGAAATCCCGGGGCAGTGCCCCAGCAGGCGACCGACGCGGAACTCATCTCCCGGTGGCAGAGGGGGGACGACAGGGCGGCCACCATGCTCGTGGAGAGGCACTCGCAGCCCTTGGCGCGCTTTGCGGCGAGCCTGGGGGAGCGCGAGGGGATCGAGGAGCTGGTGCAGGACACGTTCGTCAGGGCATTCAACTCGCTCGACACGTTCCGGTCGGACAGTTCGCTGCGCACGTGGCTCTTCACCATCTGCAAGCGATTGATCCTCGACCGCAAGCGCTCGGAGCGACGACGACGGGACGGGACGGAGCTGGAGGAAGGACATGCGGTGCAGGAGTACGGGGCGCTCGACACGCTGCTGGCGGACGAGACGGCCACGAAGGTGAGCGAGGCGGTGGCGCGGTTGTCCCCGCTGCAGCGCGAGGTGTTCCTGCTGCGGGTCGCGGATGGAATGCCGTACGGCGAGATCGCGAAGGTGGTGGACAGCACGGAAGGCGCGTGCCGGGTGCACTATCACAACGCGTTGCGAACGATCAAGGAGTACCTGGGCGATGACTGACTGCACGAACGGCGAACTGCGGGACCTGCTTCCGCTCCTGGCGCACGACGCGCTGGAGGCACGGGACGCTGCGCGACTGCGGCAGCATCTGGCCGCGTGCGCGGAGTGTCGCGCCGAGCTCGGGCTGCTGGCGAGGGCTCGCGCGGTGTTCGACGCGGCCACGCCCGCGATCTCGACGGCGGCGATCGCCGCCGGAGTGCAGCGGGCCACGCGGCCGGGCGGCGTGCAGCGGCCGGCCCTCCGGCGCGCGTACGGGCGGCGGTGGATGCCGGGACGTCTCGTGGCGGCAGCGGCATCGGTCGTGTTCCTGGCGTCCATCTCGCTCACGCTGCTGGCGCGGACCTTCGGGGCGCCGGCGGTCGGTGGCGATTCCGTGACGGCGAGCGGCGCGCGCGACAGTGCGAGCGAACTGCGGCTCTTCGCGTCGGCGGGGCTCAACGTGACGGGCGGCCTCTCGGACCTGAGCGATGACGAATTGACCACGCTGCTCGATGAGCTCGACAGCGTGGAGGCGACGATCGATGCGGAGCCCTCGACGCTGCGACACGCCTTGATCGAAGACCCGGGAGGGTTCTGATGTCCAGGAACATGCTCGCGCTGGCGACATTGGCGCTGCTGGTGACGACCGCGGAAGGCGCGCGCGCCCAGCAGTCGCGCGAACCGCGCGAAACAACGCGGGAGCAGTCGAGGGATCGCGCCCAGGACCGTCCGCGCGCGGAGACGCCCGCGCAGCGCGATTCCCTCGAGATGCGCGTGCGCCGGCGGATGGCCGAGATGATGCGCACGCACCTGGGACTGACCGATGACCAGATGCGCCAGCTCCAGTCCTCGAACCGCCGGTTCGAGGGGCGGCGCCGCGCGCTGTACGAGCAGGAGCGCGGCATCCGCTCCGAGCTGCGGACCGAGCTGCGTTCGGCAGACACGACCCGTCAGGCGGAGATCGGCACGCTGCTCGACCGCATGATCGCGGTGCAGCGGCAGCGCGTGGACCTGATGGAGGCGGAGCAGAAGGAGCTCTCGAACTTCATGACGCCATTGCAACGCGCGCGGTACTTCGGGATGGAGGAGCAGATCCGCCGGCGGATGGGGGAGATGCGGGACAACGACCATCGGCCCGAGACGCGTGACAGCTCGCGGTCGGGAAGGCGAGTGCCGACGGACCGGCGGCCGACGGGCTGAGTACGGCGCTTCAAAGCCGTGCGTGTGAGCGTTAGCTTCCGTGCGTCGCCCGGATGGCGGAACCGGCAGACGCAGGGGACTCAAAATCCCCCGAGGGCAACCTCTTGTGGGTTCGATTCCCACTCCGGGCACTGCTTGCAGTCGAAGTTGCGAAAAGCGAAAGGGCGGCCCCTCGGGGCCGCCCTTTCGCGCCTCCGCCATCATCTCTCCGCTAGAAATCACTCGGTGCCGGCGGATCCATCGCCAGGTCCGCCGCCAGCCATACCGTCCGGGTGAACGGGTACGTGATCAGCGGCGAGATGATCATCGCGGCGACGGCCACGATCTCGATGCCACCCCACGGCACGTCCGGCCAGACGCTCAGCAGCCAGATGGCAAAGATCGCCGCGAACAGCAGCTCGGCGATGATCAGGTTCACGAGGTAGGCGCCGACGAAGTGATCGGGCGTGCCGCGGTCAAGCTTGAGCTCGCAGGTCGGGCAGCGATCCTTCATCCGCAGCCAGTTCCGGAAGATCCCGCCGTTCCCGCATTCGGGGCAATGCAACCGCAGCGCGCGCAGGACGCGCTGGGTCGGGGTCGGGAGTGCGGTGGGCGTGGCCATGCTCGCAAGCTACATTCGTCAGAGACCCATCTCCAGCGGCGATTCCCTTCAATCTTGCGCGGACCCTGATGCCTGGTCGGCACCACCTCTTCGTACCCGGTCCTTCGAACGTCCCCGACCGCGTGCTGCGCGCCATGCACCGCGCCCAGGAGGATCATCGGTCGAGCACGTTCCCGGAGCTCACCTTCGGGTTGCTGCGCGACCTGAAGCCAGTGTTCGGGGCCAAGGAAGGACGCCCGTTCATCTTCGCCTCCACCGGCACCGGCATGTGGGAGGCGGCGCTCACCAACACGCTCGCGCCGGGCGATCGCGTGCTCTCGGCGCGCTTTGGCCAGTTCTCGCACCTGTTCATCGACACCGCCGAACGCCTCGGCTTTCGCACGGAGGTGATCGACCTCGAGTGGGGAGAGGCGCTCGACCCGGCGCGGATCGGTGAGGCGCTCGCCGCCGACAAGGCGCACGCCATCAAGGCGGTCTTGGTGGTGCACAACGAGACGGCCACCGGCGTCACGAACGACCTCGCCGGCATCCGCGAGGCGATGGACGACGCGGGACATCCGGCGCTGCTCCTGGTGGACGGCGTCAGTTCGATAGGCTCGATCGAGTTCCGGTTCGACGAGTGGGGCGTCGACGTGGCCATTTGCGGCTCGCAGAAGGGCTTCATGATGCCCGCCGGACTCGGCATGCTCTGCGTGTCGCCGAAGGCGCTGTCGATGGTGGAGTCGGGCACCTTCCCCCGCGCGTACTTCGACCTGCGCCCGCAGGTGCTGCACAACGATCAGGGCTACTTCCCGTACACGCCGGCGCTCGCGCACATGCATGGCCTGCGCGAGGCGCTCGACATCATCGAGGAAGAGGGCGGCATGTCCCGCGTGGGCGCGCGGCACGCACGCCTCGCGGAGGGTGTGCGCCGCGCCGTCGCCGCCTGGGAACTCAAGGCGTGCGCCCGCGACCCGGAGCGACAGTCGGACACGGTCACGGCCGTGGTCGTGCCTGATGGAAAGGATGCCCGCCAGGTGATCGACTCCGCCTTCCGCCGCTGGGATCTCGCGCTCGGCTCCGGTCTTGGCCGGCTCAATGGCAAGGTGTTCCGCATCGGGCACCTCGGCGACCTCAATCCGCTGATGCTGCTCGCGGCGCTCGGTGGCACGGAGTTGGCACTGCACGACGCCGGCATCGCGGTGCCGTACGGCGCCGGCGTCGCCGCCGCACAGCGCTGGTACCACGAGTCGGCGTGAACGCTCCCAAAAGAACTGCGGCACGGCCCGTCGTACGCGTCACGCGCCGCCTGCCTGAAGCGGTGGAGCAGGCGCTGGCGGAGCGGTTCGACGCCAGGTTCAACACGGACGACGCTCCGTTCACGCCCGAGCAGCTCTCGGCGGCACTGCGCGACTCGGACGCCGTGCTCTGCACGGTCACCGACCGCATCACCACGCAGGTGATCGCCGCCGGCGCGCCGGTGCGGGCGCGGATCCTCGCCAACTTCGGTGTCGGCACGAACCACATCGCCATCGGCGCCGCGCATGATGCCGGCAACACCGAGACGAACACGCCGCGCGTGCTCACCGACGACACGGCGGACCTCGCGATCCTGCTGATGCTCGCCGTCATGCGGAGGGCCGGCGAGGGTGAGCGCGAGTTGCGCGCCGGGCGGTGGAGCGGATGGCGGCCGACGCACCTGATGGGCGCGCGTCTCACCGGCAAGACGCTCGGCATCGTCGGCCCGGGGCGCATCGGCAGCGCCGTAGCCAAGCGCGCGCACGGCGGCTTCGGCATGCGCGTCCTCGCGTGGAGTCGCTCGGCTCGCGCGCTCGACCCGTCCACCGGCATCGAGCGCGTGCCGACGCTCGAGGCGTTGCTCGCAGCGAGTGACGTCGTGAGTCTGCATTGCCCGGCCACGCCCGAGACGCGTCACCTGATCGATGCGGCGGCACTGAGCGTCATGCGCCCGCACGCGGTGCTCATCAACACGGCGCGCGGCGACGTGGTCGACGAGGCGGCGCTCGTCGAGGCGCTGCGCGCAAGGCGGATCGCCGGCGCGGGGCTCGACGTGTACGAAGCCGAGCCGCTCGTGCATCCTGGCTTGGTTGACCGCGATGACGTCGTGCTGCTGCCGCATCTCGGCAGCGCCACGCGCGAGAGCCGCGAGGCGATGGGCATGCGCGCGCTTGCCAACCTCACCGAATTCTTCGATGGCCGCGATCCGCCGGATGTGGTGAGCTGAAGCGTTCAGCTTGCTCGGCGTGGTCACGTTTCCGTAGCTTACCGCACTTCACAACTCAACAGCGACTACATCAACATGGCGACATATAAGCACGCGCAGGTTCCGGCAAAGGGCGAGCGCATCGAGGCATCCGCGGGGCGCTTCACCGTGCCGGACCAGCCGATCATCCCCTTCATCGAAGGCGACGGCACGGGCCCCGACATCTGGCGCGCCAGCGTGCGCGTGTTCGACGCGGCGGTCGAGCGTGCCTACGGCGGCAAGCGCAAGATCCACTGGATGGAAGTGCTCGCCGGCGAGAAGTCGCACAAGCAGACGGGCGAGTGGCTTCCCGCCGAGACGCTCGAGGCCGTGCGCGAGTTCAAGGTGGCGATCAAGGGCCCGCTCACGACGCCGGTCGGCGGCGGCATCCGCTCGCTGAACGTGGCGATGCGCCAGGAGCTCGACCTTTACGCGTGCATCCGCCCGGTGCGCTACTTCGAGGGCGTCGGCGCGCCGGTGAAGGCGCCGGAGAAGGTCGACATCGTGATCTTCCGCGAGAACATCGAGGACGTGTATTCCGGCATCGAGTTCGCCGCCGGCACGCCCGAGGCGGAGAAGCTGCGCCTCTTCGTCGAGAAGGAGTTCGGCAAGAAGATCCGTCCGCAGTCGGCGATCGGCCTCAAGCCGATGTCGGCGTTCGGCTCCAAGCGGTTGATCGAGATGGCGCTGCGCTATGCCCTCCGGCACCATCGCCCGTCGGTGACGATGATGCACAAGGGGAACATCATGAAGTTCACCGAGGGCGGTTTCCGCGACTGGGGCTACGAACTCGCGCGCGAGAAGTTCGGCGAGCACGTGGTGGCCGAGGCCGACCTCGCGTCGGTGGGCGGTCACGCCCGCGCCGACGCCGTGGTGCTGAAGGACCGCATCGCCGACTCGATGTTCCAGCAGATCCTGCTGCGCCCCGAGGAGTACTCGGTGGTGGCGGCGCCCAACCTCAACGGCGATTACATCTCCGACGCGCTGGCGGCGGAAGTCGGCGGGCTCGGCATCGCGCCGGGCGGCAACGTCGGCGACGAGGCGGCGGTGTTCGAGGCCACGCACGGCACGGCGCCCAAGTACGCGGGACTCGACAAGATCAACCCGGGCAGCGTGATCCTCTCGGGCGTGATGATGTTCGACCACATGGGCTGGGACGAGGCCGGCGCGCTCGTGGTGAAGGGGCTCGAGAAGGCCATCGCCGCCAAGACCGTCACGTACGACCTCGCTCGCCAGATGACGGGCGCGACCGAAGTGTCCACGTCCGGGTTCGGGGACGCCATCATCAAGGGGATGGGCGCATGAGTACGAGGCCGATCGACTTCGATGTCCGCGCGGGGGATCCCGCGCGGGCTGCCGTCCCCCTTCTGGTCGTCGCGCTGCCCGCGGACCCTGCGATGCCGCGCGCCCTCGCCGCGCTCGACAAGCGCTACGACGGCGCGCTCTCCCGCGCGATCCGCCGCAAGGACTTCACCGGCGCCAAGGACGAGGCGCTGCTGCTGTTCGCGCGCGCCGGCGGACCCGAGCGCGTGATGCTCGTCGGCACCGGCAATGGCGACCGCATGAAGGGCCTGACGCGCGCCGCGACGCTCGCCGGGCGCCGCGCGCAGGGCCTCGCGGTGGGACGCATGGCGTTCTGGGCGGCGGAGCTCGAGGGCGAGGCGCTCGAGGGCGTGGTCGTCGGTGCCGCGCTCGGCGCCTGGGAGTTCCGCGAGTTCCATTCGCAGCCCAAGGACGGAAAGCGCAAGAAGCCGCTCACCGCAGTGACGGTGTACGTACCGAACGTGCGCGGCGCCACCGCGGCGCTCTCGGCCGGCGTGGCGGTCGCCGAGGGGCAGCGCCTCACGCGCCGCCTCGCGATGCTGCCGGGGAACATCTGCACGCCGGAGTACCTCGCGCGCACGGCCCGCGACATCGCCAAGCGCCACCGCATGGCGGTGCGCGTGCTCGGCCGCCGCGAGATGACGCGGCTCAAGATGGGCTCGCTGCTCGCCGTCGCGCAGGGCACCACGCAGGATCCCAAGCTGATCGTGCTCGAGTACAAGGGCGGTCGCCGCGGCGAGGCGCCGGTGGCGCTCGTTGGCAAGGGCCTCTGCTTCGACTCGGGCGGCATCAGCATCAAGCCGGCCGCGGGCATGGAACTGATGAAGTTCGACATGTCCGGCGCCGCCGGCGTGCTCGGCGCGATGGAGGCGATCGCGCGCATGAAGCTGCGCATCAATGTCGTCGCGCTCATCGGGTCGACGACGAACATGCTCGGTGGCGAGGCCATGAAGCCGGGCGACGTCGTACGGGCGATGAACGGCAAGTCGATCGAGATACAGAACACCGATGCCGAGGGACGGCTCGTGCTGGCGGACGTGCTCGCCTACACGCAGCGCTTCAAGCCTCAGGCGGTGGTGGACGCCGCGACGCTCACCGGCGCCTGCGTGGTCGCGCTCGGCAACACGACGGTGGGCGTGATGGGCAACGACCAGGCGGTGATCGACGAAGTGCTGGCCGCCGGCCGGCGCGGCGGCGAGGTCGGATGGCAACTCCCGATGTTCGAGGAGTACAAGGACCTCATCAAGTCCGATGTGGCCGACATCCGGAACATCGGCGGTCGCGGGGCGGGGACCATCACCGCCGCGCTCTTCCTTGCGGAGTTCGCCGAGGGCATGCCTTGGGTGCACCTGGATGTCGCGGGCACGGCGTATTCGGAGGCCGACATGGTCGTGATGCCGAAGGGGCCGACGGGCACGCCGGTGCGCACGTTCGTCGAGTTCGTGCGTGGGAGAGCGCGCTGATCCAGCGAAAGGCACTCGCGCGGCTCGCACTGGGCGCCTCCCTGGCCGCGTCGCTGCTGCTGCTCCCCGCGACCGTCGCGGCGCAGGTTGCCGGGGACACCAGCCGCGTGCCGTTGCCGAGCGACTCGACGTTGCGCGCGGCCCGCGACACCGGCGTGGTGCGCGATTCCGTCAAGTCGCCGATCGCCGTCGCGCCGCGCGCCACCACGCCTGAGGTGCGCGGCCGGCGCGTGGTGTGGGATCGCGACGCAATCTTCTCGAGCGGCGCCATGACGTTGCCGGAACTGCTGGAGCAGGTTCCCGGCGCGACCGTGGCGCATGCGGGCTTCATGGCGGCGGTGACGGCCACCAGTTGGTACGGGGAGCCGGGTCGCGTCCGCGTGTATCTCGACGGCGTCGAGCTCGATGCCATCGACCCGCGCTCGCGCGGCGTCGCGGACTTCGGCCCGGTGCCGCTCTGGTCGCTCGAGGAGGTCGCGGTGGAGCGCACCGCCGGCGAACTGCGCGTGCACCTGCGCTCGTGGCGCTCGCGACTGACCACGTCGGAGACGCGCACCGACATCGTCACTGGGTCGGAGAACACGAACCTCTACCGTGGGTTCTTCGGCAAGCGATCGAACAACGGCGCGGCCTTCCAGATCGCCGCGCAGCAGTACTCCACGACCAGCGTTCGCACGCGCGGTGACGGCGACGGGCTCGGCGCCTTCGGACGGTTTGGCGTCGCGCGCGGGCGTCTCACCGTCGATGCCGTCGCCAGCCGGCTCGGCCGCACCCGCACGCCGACGATCGGCAACCTGCTCTCTCCGGCACCGGACCCCAGGGCGATCCCGGCGTTCGAGGGCAGCGACGTCAACGCCTACCTGCGCGCGGCCTGGGGCGACGCGGACAGCGATGGCGTCTGGATGCAGGCGGTCGCCGCGACGCGACAGCACGTGCAGGACGCCGATGACGCCGGCGCGTCGGCCTCGCCGACTGACGTGGACACGGCCACGAGCCAGGCCCAGTACATCGCCAGCGCCGGCGTGACGCGCTGGGGTGCGCGACTCTCGGCCACGGGGAGATTGCGGGTGCAGGACGGCGCCGAGCGATTTGCGCCATCTCTCCGTGCGTCGTGGGACGGGCAGTGGCTCTCGTTCAACGCGTTCGCCGAAGAGGGCGGCCCGGACTCTACCTCGAGGCAGGACATCTCGGGATTGTTCGCGCCGCTGCCATGGGTGCACGCCAGCGCGACGCACTCTATCCAGACGCCGGACGATGAGGCCGCCGGTGGGCCCGCGCGCACGACCACCCGGCTCGAGGCCGGCGTGCGCTTGGGTGGCCGATGGATCACCGGCGGCGTGGTCCGGCGCTCGAGTTCGTTCGTACCTGGACTGCCGGCGTTCAACCCGGCGTTCGGTCCGGTGGCGACGGCGGCGGTGACCGGCCTCGAGGGTGGGCTGCACGGCACCATCTACGGCCCCTTCTCGCTGGATTGGCGCGGGATCCGCTGGGATTCGGATGACCTCTACCGCGCGCCGGTCGAGAGCCGCACCGAGCTGCGCGTGGCGACCTCGCTCGCGAAGAAGTTCCCCCGTGGCAACTTCCACCTGCTCGCGGCCCTCATCCACGAGTATCGTGGGCCGATGGATGCGCCCGATGGGGCCGGCGGCACCCTCCGGGCAGAAGGCGCCGGCGTCTTCTCGTCGATGCTGGACATCCGCATCGGCACGGCGAACATCTTCTGGTACAACCGGAACTACAATGGCAAGGTGTATGAGACGGTCCCCGGCTTCATCATGCCGCGGATGGTTCAGCTCTACGGCGTGCGCTGGACGTTCTGGAACTGAGCGTCGCGCCGTCGACCGCCGATGGAAGTACCCAGATAGGCACATCGTCGCGCTTGCCCAAGTGGTGACGCCAGCGTAACTTATCTGGCTCTGATGATCCACAGCATGACAGGTTTCGGGGCGGCCGAAGGGCCTGTCGGCGGCTCGCGCGTCAGCGTGGAGCTTCGCTCCGTCAATCATCGATTCTTCAACCCGAGCATCAAGCTGCCCACCGCGCTCTCGCGCTGGGAAGGCGAGGTGCGCGAGGCGCTCCGCACGCGGATCGCGCGCGGCCATGTCTCGGTCTCGGCGCGCGTGGTGCGCGACGACGAGGGCCAGAGCGGCATCGACGCCGAACGGTTCGCGTTCTTCGCCGCCGAACTCCGCCGGCTGCAGTTGGAGAACGGCCTCGGCGGCACGGTCGACGTCGGTACCGTGATGCGCATGCCGGACGTGCTCAGGGTCGTGCGTGACGACGAGGCGCTGGAGGAAGGCAGCGCCGCCGAGTTCGTCGCGGTGGTCGATGCAGCCATCCAGGCCATGCAGGTGATGCGTCAGGCCGAGGGCGCACGGATGGCGACGGTGATCTCCGATCGCATCGCGCTGGTGGAGGCCGCGGTCGCGCGGCTCGCCGCGCGGGCACCGGACCGCCTCGAGGCCCAGCGCACTCGCCTGCGCGAGAACGTCGAGCGGCTCGCCGGAGGCGTCGCGGTGGACCCGCAGCGGCTCGCCCAGGAGATCGCCATCCTCGCGGACCGGCTGGATGTCGGCGAGGAGCTGGACCGGTTCACGTCGCACATCGCCGCCTTCCGCGAGACGCTTGCGGCGAACGACGCCGAACCGGTGGGCAAGCGGCTCGGGTTCCTGCTGCAGGAACTCCTGCGCGAGGCCAACACCACCGGCAGCAAGGCGAACGACGCAGTGATGCTGCAGGACGTGGTCGCGGTGAAGGAAGAGCTCGAGCGGATCCGCGAGCAGGTGGAGAACCTCGAGTGAATCCTGTGCATTCGGGA
>DATLLD010000020.1:0-10867 GCA_035538035.1 Gemmatimonadaceae bacterium
GTGAGTTCGGCCGCAGGGCGCGTTGCGTCAGTCGCGGAGGTTTCGCAGCTGGCGTACGCCGTCGCGGCGGCCGGCAAGAAGGCGACTGCGAGGAAGTCGGCCAGGCAAACGGGAGCATGAGAGCGCACGAAGAAGAAGGGAACCGTGGTCTCTCGCCCGACTTCCTCGATTTCATCGCCTGCCTGAACGAGCATCGTGTCGACTACCTGCTGGTGGGCGGCTATGCGCTGGGCGCGCATGGCGTGGTTCGCGCCACCGGCGACATCGACTTCCTGTATCGACGGAATCACAAGAACGTCGACGCGCTCTGTGAAGCGATGGTCGAGTTCGGCGCGCCCACGGAGGTGATCGACAGGACGGTGCTGATGGAGCCGAACATCGTGACGCAATTCGGGCAGCCGCCGCATCGAATCGACCTGCTTGGCGAGATCGACGGCGTGACGTTCGCGGAGGCCTGGAAGGGAGCGGCGGAGATCGTCCTCGACGGCGCGAAGCTCCGCGTGATCGGACTGAATGAACTCAAGCGGAACAAGGCGGCGACTGGCCGCAAGAGGGACCGGGACGACCTGCGCAAGTTGCAGTCGCTCAAGCTGCGAAAGCCCTAGGGTTCTCCTCCCTTCGGAGGGGGATGCCCGACTGCGTTTGGGCTTCTGAGCGGAACTCGGTGCAACCCGTGGTCAACCGCGGGCGGGAACCAGCCGCCCGAGGACCGGATTCCCCCTGCACACGCTGCTATATTCCAGCGTTGAACCTCCAGGAGCCGGGCATGCATCCTCGCACGAAATTCATCATCGGCGGCATCTTCGTCCTCGGCGCGGCCGGCGCCCTCATGGCCGGCAGCATCAAGGACACGGGGATGTATTTCCTCACTCCGTCCGAACTGCACGCCAAGGTCGCCAAGGATCCGTCCCTCGTCGAGACAGGGATGAAGGTCGGCGCACGCGTCGTCGCCGGTTCCGTGGTCCGCGACTCGAGCGGCCGCCAGGTCAGCTTCGAGATGACCGACGGCACGGCCACCTATAAGGTGGACTACCGCGGCATCATCCCTGACACGTTCAGCGATTCCGTTGACGTCGTGGTCGAGGGCCGGCTCGGCACCGACGGCACCTTCCGCGCGACCACGCTGCTCGCCAAGTGCGCCTCGCGCTACGAGGTGGCCCCCGAGGGCTACAAACCGGGAACGCGCGACGCCTACATGAATTCCACCGAGTCCCCCTCCACCGTGCCCGCTGACCCGGCTGCGCTGCCCGAAAAGCAGTAGCGCGGGGGGCTCGAGAACAAGATGATCCTCGTCGGCGAACTCGCACTCTGGATCGCGCTGCTGATGTGCGCGTGGTCCGCCACCGTCTCCTTCGCCGGCGCCAAGCTCCAGCGCGGTGACCTCGTCGTCTC
Organism: Gemmatimonadaceae bacterium; assembly: GCA_035538035.1. Classification (GTDB taxonomy): domain Bacteria; phylum Gemmatimonadota; class Gemmatimonadetes; order Gemmatimonadales; family Gemmatimonadaceae; genus Pseudogemmatithrix. Next base: position 1,393 of record DATLLD010000020.1, read on the forward strand.
CGGCGAGCGCGGCCTCTACGCGGCCTTCGGCTTCATCGTCGTCGCGTCGCTCGGCCTCTGGACGGCGCTCATCACGAGCGACTTCTCGCTCCGCTACGTCTGGTCATTCACCAGCGCCAACCTCCCCTCCGTCTACAAGTTCGCGGCGTTCTGGGGCGGGCAGGCGGGCTCCATGCTGTTCTGGTGCCTGATCCTCGCCCTCTACGCCGCGCTCGCGACGTGGGCCAGCCGCGGCAAGAACCGCGAGCTGATGCCCTGGGTCACGGGCACGAACGCGCTGATCCTACTCTTCTTCGTCGCCACGACCGCGTTCGCCTCCAACCCCTTCGAGCGCCTCGAATGGGTGCCGGCAGATGGCCGCGGGCTCAACCCGCAGCTGCAGAACCCGGCGATGGCGATCCACCCGCCGATGCTCTACCTCGGTTATGTGGCGACCTCGATCCCGTTCGCGTTCGCCATCGCCGCGCTCGTCACGCGACGGCTGGACGCCGAGTGGCTCGGCGCCGTGCGGCGCTGGGCGCTGGTGAGCTGGGTGTTCCTCACGCTCGGCATCGTGCTCGGCATGTGGTGGGCGTACGTCGAGCTCGGGTGGGGCGGCTACTGGATGTGGGACCCGGTCGAGAACGCGTCGCTGCTCCCGTGGCTCACGGGCACGGCGTTCCTGCACTCGATCATGATCCAGGAAAAGCGCGGCATGCTGCGCAAGTGGAACGTCACGCTCGTGATCACGACGTTCCTGCTCTCCATCCTCGGCACCTTCATCACGCGCTCCGGCGTGATCCAGTCGGTGCACTCGTTCGCGCAGTCCAACGTCGGCCACTGGTTCGCCGCGTTCCTGATCCTCTCGATGGTGGCGTCGGCGTGGCTCGTCGGCATCCGGCTCAAGGACCTCGAGGCGAAGGCCGAGCTCGAGGCGATGATCAGCCGCGAGGCCGCATTCCTGTACAACAACCTCGTGCTCGTCGGCATCGCCTTCAGCGTGCTCTGGGGCACGCTCTTCCCCATCATCTCCGAGGCCGTGCGCGGCTCGAAGATCACGGTCGGCGAGTCGTTCTTCAACTCGGTGAACGTGCCGTTGGGCCTCGTGCTGCTGGCGCTCACGGGCATCGGTCCGCTGATCGCGTGGCGCAAGGCGTCCGTGGCCAACATCAAGCGGCAGTTCGCTGGGCCGGCGGCGTTCGGGCTGTTCGTGGGCGCCGTGCTCTTCGCGCTCGGCATCCGCGAGCTCTCGCCGCTCGTGGCGTGGGCGCTCTGCGGCTTCGTGACCGGCACCATCATCCAGGAGTTCTGGAAGGGCGTCGGGGCGCGGCGCCGCATGTACGGCGAGAACCCGGTGATGGCGCTGATGCGCCTCGTCGCGCGCAACCGCCGGCGCTACGGCGGCTACATCGTGCATGCGGGCATCGTCATCCTCTTCGCGGCGTTCGCGGGGAATGCGTTCAAGGCGGAGCATGACGTCACCCTGCGCGATGGCGAGACCTTCACGACCAAGGACCCCTACGGCCGCGAATGGACGTTCACGAGCCAGGGGATCTCGCAGTTCAAGGCGCTGAACCGCGAGGTGCAGGCCGTGACGCTGCTGCCGACGAGGGAGGGCAAGCCGCTTCGCCTGCTCTCGAGCGAGAAGCGCCAGCACTTCGACACGCAGGGCAATCCGCAGTTCCAGCAGTCGACCGAGGTGGACATCATCTCGATGTTCCGCCAGGACGTCTACCTCGTCTTCGCGGGAGCGGTGGGCGATCGCGCCGAGGTCCGCATCAACTTCAATCCGCTCGTGGTGTGGGTCTGGCTCGGCGGCATCCTGATGGCGATCGGCGGGCTGATCGTCATGTGGCCGCAAGCGGAGCGGCGTCGGCAGGGCGGCTACGTGACGGAACTCGCGCCGCAGCACGGCGTGCTGTTGGAGACGAAGTGAGCGCGATCGGTCGCCGCGAGTTCCTCGCCGGCCTGGGCGGCGTGGCCGGTTCGGCTGCGGTGATCGCTCTCGGTGCGCCCGAGGTCGGCGCGCAGGCGCCGGCGCAGCAGAACTTCGGCCCGATGGACCAGAGCGTGTTCCGCCCGACGATCCGCCCCGCGAAGCCGGGCGCCGCGCCGTCGATGACCGTGCTCGAGCGCGACGCGCTCGAGAAGCGGCTCAAGTGCCAGTGCGGGTGCATCCTCGACGTCTACACCTGCCGCACGACGGACTTCACCTGCCAGATCTCGCCGGCGATGCATCGTGACGTGCTGCGGCTCGTCGAGGGTGGCTACACGGGCGACGAGATCCTCGAGGCGTTCGTCGAGACCTATGGCGAGGTCGCTCTGACGTCGCCGAAGAAGGAAGGCTTCAACTGGGCGGGCTACTTCGCACCGGCCGTCGTGATGGGCACGGGTGCGGTGGTGTTGACGGTGATGATCCGGAAGTGGAGCATGGAGTCGCGCATGGCTGCGGTCGCGGCCGGCGCTGCCGCGAAGTCCGACTCGACCATTGACGCCACCGCCGCTGCGAGCGCCGACGAGCTTGCGCGCCTCGAGCGCGCGATGCGGGACGATCACTGAATGCTGGCATTGACGGTGGGAAGCCTGCTCGCGGTGGCAGGACTGGCGTTCGTTCTCTGGCCGCTGCTGCGTGGCCGGGGCGAGGTGATCGATGCGGGTGGAGCCGCCGAGCCGGCGCGCGAGGCCAGCGCGATCGAGGCGCTGCGCGAGATCGAGTTCGACCAGGCTACGGGCAAGCTCTCCGCGGAGGACTATGCGTCGTTGCGCGCGTCGTACACGCCGCGCGCGCTCGAGGAGCTGCGGGCGCAGGACGCCGGCGCCGCGGCTGAGCTGATCGCCGCCGCTGCTGCCTCTGTTCCTTCTGCCGCAGACCCGTCTGACGCCGCCGAGCAGTTGATAGCGCGGGCCAAGCACAAGGCGCGCGTGTGCCCGGTGGACGGTCCTCGTCCGGAGTCGGATGCCGTATTCTGCTCGGACTGCGGGCGGTTCCTTGGAGCGGCGTGCATGGCGTGCGGCGCGGCGGTCGGGGCGGAGCGGGCGCGGTTCTGCACGGAATGCGGGAGTTCGCTGGCGGCGTAGGCGGTACAGGGCGAGGGCCGCGTCTACTCGCGCGTCGCGACGTAGCGAGGACGCGTCGTGATGAGTCGAAGTCGCGTTGACGCTTGCCGAACTCGCGTTGATGCTTGTGGCACTTGCATTGATGTCTTCGGAACTCGCGTTGATGCGTGTGGCACTCGCGTTGCTGCTCGTGGCACTCGCGTTGATGCTCGTCGAACTTGCGTTGATGCTTCTGGCACTCGCGTTAATGCTCGTCGAACTCGCGTTGATGCTTCTGGCACTCGCCTAGGTGTTCGTCGCACTTGCATTGCTGTTCAGCGCACGTGCGTTGATGTTCAGCGCACGCGCGTTGATGTTCAGCACACGCGCGTTGATGTTCATCGCACGCGCGTTGATGCTCATCGCACTCGCGTTGATGCTCATCGCACTCGCGTTCATGTTCATCGCACTCGCCTTGATGCTCGTGGCACTCGCGTTGATGTTCATCGCACTCGCCTTGATGCTTCTCGCACGCGGCTCGATGTCCGTGGCACCTGTGTCGACGCGTCGCGCACCTGTTTTTGCGTTTTTTTCTTGTCGCTGAGCGGACTGTTGTGATCGCGGTTCACACCACTCATTCAGGTGGCGGTTCGCCGCAGCCCGCTTTCTGCCTGCCCCACCCGCCTCGCGGTCCACTGGACTCGGCGCTGCGGTACGCCCTCGCGACTGGCGGCATGTTGCGCGACCTTCTCCGCCGGGGAGCGCGCGGCCCGCGGCGACGAGACTGCGCGCGGCGGCGCATCATGGCGTGGCGCACTCGCCGTCCCGAACGGCGCGCACCACTTACAACATCACCGTACCGCCGCCCGCCCCGTTCCCAGGTAGTCCACCGCCAGCCCCGAGATCAGCCGCACCCCGATCGGCAGCGCTCCCTCGTCCGCGAAGAACAGCGGCGAGTGGTTCGTCGGCGCCTTCGCCGGATCCTGCCCCGCCGGCGTGACGCCGAGGAAGAAGTACAGCCCCGGCACGCGCTCCTGATAGAACGAGAAGTCCTCGGCCGTCGTCATCAGCGGCGCGATGTTGACCTTCTCCACGCCCACGACGCGCTGGAGGGTAGGCAGCATCCGCGCCGTCAACGTGGAGTCGTTGCGCGTCACGGAGTAGCCCGAGTCCACCTGCACCACGGCGCGCGCACCCGCGCTCGCGGCGATCTGCTCCGCCGTACGCTTCACGCGCTCGAAGATCTCGTTGCGCATCGCGACGTTGAAGGTGCGGATGGTGCCGGTCATCACCGCGCTGTCGGGGATGATGTTGCCGCGGACGCCGGCGTTGAAGGTGCCGACGGTGACGATCGCCGGCGCCGCGCTGATGTCGACCTGCCGGCTGACGATCGTCTGCAGCCCCATCACCACCTGCGCGCCGACGACGATCGGGTCGATGCCCGCGGACGGCACCGCGCCGTGCGTCTGCTTGCCGTGCACGGTGATGCGATAGTTGTTCGACGCCGCCATCATCGGGCCGGCGCGATAGCCGATGGCCCCAAGCTCGCCCGGACCGACATGCAGGCCGAACACGGCATCCACCTTCGGGTCGTCGAAGGCGCCGTCGACGAGCATCCACTGCGCGCCGCCGCCGCCCTTGGGGTGGCCACCTTCCTCCGCCGGCTGGAAGATGAAGACCACGGAGCCCGGCATGCGTGCTTTCATCCCGCTCAGCACCTCGGCGGCGCCCATCAGGATCGCCACGTGGTTGTCGTGGCCACAGGCATGCATCACGCCGACTTCCTGCCCATTGTACTGCGCGCGCACCTTCGACTTGAAGGGCAGGTCCACTTGCTCGGTCACGGGCAGCGCGTCCATGTCGGCCCGCAGCGCGACGACCCGGCCGGGGCGCCCGCCCTTGAGCACGCCCACGACGCCGGTGCCGCCGACGCCCTCGCGCACTTCCATGCCGAGTGAGCGCAGGTGCTTCGCCACGAGCGCGGCAGTGCGGACTTCCTGCCCCGAAAGCTCGGGGTGCTCGTGGATGTCGCGCCGCCAGGCGACGACCTTCGGAGTGACACTCGCGGTGATGCGGTCGATCTCGGCGTGCAGCGCGGACGTCTGCGCGCCGAGTGGCGCGGCGGCGAACGTGGATGCGATGGCGAGCGAGGCGGCGAGTGAGCTGGCAAGCAGTGCACGGATGCGCATTTGCTACTCTTCGGCTGGGGTGCGGGCGTGGCGGGTCGCGGAGGCTGCGTACCCCCTGCATCTTACGCCCATGAGCATCCCCAAGCCATTGGCGGGCGTCGCGGGTGAGTGGACCGGTACCTACCGGCTCTGGTTCTCCCCGGATGATCCGGCGATTGAGTCGGAGTCCACAGCCGAGGTCGGGTTGGTGGCGATGGGCAAGTTCCTGACGATGCGGTACGGCTGGACGTTCGACGGGAAAGTCCAGGAAGGATTCTTCCTCATAGGCGTGGATGATGCGGCCGGCGAGTTGAACGCCCAGTGGGTGGACTCGTTCCACAACAGCAATCGCATCATGCCCTGTCGCGGTGCAGTGCCAGCCGCCGATGGCGAGGTCTCGGTGCTGGGGTCCTACTCCGCGCCGCCGGGGCCCGACTGGGGATGGCGCACGGTGCTCGAGCACGGCGCCGGTGACACGCTGCGGATGCTGGCGTTCAACATCACGCCGGAGAGAGAGGAGCAGCGCGCGGTCGAGGTCGTGTACCGCCGTCGTTGACGGAGCGCTGACGCGGCGTTGACACCGCGGGCGGCAACGCTCGATGGCCGCGGGGTACTCATAGGGGAATCCAGCAGCGGGTCGCCACCACGCGTACACTGAGTAATGGACGCAGTCCTCGCCTTCCTGTTCAAGTATCCGTCGCGGGTCTGGGAGCGCGGCGACCTGGTGTGGAGCCCGGTGGTGCCATGGTGGATCGTGGCGCTGGCCGCCGCGATGGCGCTGGCGACGGTGGTGACGGCCTATTCCCGCGTGCGGGGCGTGCCGTTCCGCGAACGCGTGCTGCTCGCCACGCTGCGTTCGCTCGCCGTGCTCATCGTCGTCGGCTGCCTGCTGCGCCCGACGCTCGTCGTCGCGAGTGCGGTGCCGCAACGCAACCTGTTGGCGATCGTGCTCGACGACTCGCGCTCGATGCAGGTCGCTGACGTCGGCGACACGACGCGCGCGGCGGCGGTAGAGCGCGCGTTCGCGGACTCGTCGGACCTCGTGCGCGCGCTCGCTGACCGCTTCGCGCTCCGCTTCTACCGCTTCGCCGCCGACGTACGGCCGGCAGCCGGCGCCGCGGGCCTGCGCGCACTCGGCACGCGCACGGATCTCGCCGCGGCGCTCGATGGCGCGCGCGAGGAGCTGGCCGGCACGCCGCTCGCCGGCGTCATCGTCGTCAGCGATGGCGCGGACAACGGCGGCGCCGACCTCGAGCCCACCGTGCTGGCGCTGCGTGCGCGGCGCGTGCCGGTGTACACGGTCGGCGTGGGACTCGAGCGATTCCCGCGCGACGTCGCGATCGAGCGCGTGGCGCTGCCGTCGCGGCCGCTCGTCGGTGCCAACCTGCTCGTCGACGTCACGCTGCGGCTGCGCGGGGTGGGTGGTGAGAAGGTGACGTTGACTGCCGAGGCCGGCGGGCGCATCGTCGCGACCGAGGAGGTCACGCTGCCGGCGCGAGAGGAGATCGCCCGAACGCGGCTCCGTCTCACCGACCTTCCGCCGGGCACGCATCGTGTCAGCGTGCGCGTGGCGGCGCTGGCCAACGAGACGGTCAAGGAGAACAACGAAGCGCACGGCATCGTGCAGGTGCGCGCGGGTCCCGACCGCATCCTCTATATGGAAGGCGAGCCACGGGCCGAGCTCGGCTTCATCCGCCGCGCCATCTCCACCGACAGCGCGGTGCAGCTCGTCTCGCTGTTGCGCAGTGCGGACCGCAAGTTCCTGCGGCTTGGCGTGCGCGATTCGCTCGAGCTCGCGGCCGGCTTCCCGACCACCCGCGAGGAGCTCTTCGCCTTCCGCGGGATCATCCTCGGCAGCATCGAAGCGTCGTTCTTCACCGCTGACCAGCTTCGTATGCTCGGTGAATTCGTAAGCCAGCGCGGCGGAGGGCTGCTCGCACTCGGCGGCCGCGCGACGCTGGCCGAGGGCGGGTATCGTGGCACGCCGGTGGCCGAGGTGCTGCCGATCTCGCTCGACCGCGCGCCCCTCACGCCCGGCGCCGCGGCGACCGAGCTGCGGATCCAGCCGACCGCGGCGGGCCGCGCGCAGGCGGCTCTGCAGATAGCGGCGACGGAAGCGGCGTCGCAGCGGCGATGGGATTCGCTGCCGCCGCTGACCGTGGTGAACGCGCTCGGATCGCTGCGGCCCGGCGCGACCGCGCTGCTCACGGGCCGTCGCGACGGCGACAGCTACGACCAGCCGCTCCTCGCGACGCAGCGGTTCGGGCGCGGCACGGCGACGGTGTTCGGCGTGCAGGACAGCTGGCTCTGGAAGATGCACGCGGACATCGCGGTCGACGACCGCACGCACGAGACGCTCTGGCGCCAGCTGGCGCGGTCGCTCACCGAGGAGGCCTCGGAGCGCGTGGAGATCGCGGCCGTCCCCACGCGCGTGGCGCCCGGCGAGCCGGTGACGCTGCGCGCGCGCGTGGCGGACGAACAGTTCATCGATGTCAACGACGCCGCAGTGACGGCCACCGTGACCGCGCCATCGGGGCGCGTGAGCGAGGTGCCGCTCGAGTGGACGCTCACGGAAGATGGCGTCTACACTGGCAAGTTCATCGCAGAGGAAGCTGGCGTGTACGGGCTCGGCGCCGACGCGCGCCGCGGGCGCGACACCGTGCGCGCGATGCCGGCGGCGATGCTCGCCGACGACCAGGGCGCGGATGTGGAGCAGGCGGAACTGCGATCGCCGCTGCTCCGGCGGTTGGCCGAGCGCACGGGCGGGCGTTACTACCCGCTCGCGGGCGCGGGGCAGCTCGCTGAGGATGTGTTGTTCACGGAGAGCGGTGTGACCGTGCGTGAGGCACGCGATCTCTGGGACATGCCGGCGGTTTTTCTTCTGCTCGCCGCGCTGTTGGCCGGCGAATGGGCGCTGCGCCGGTCACGGGGGCTCGCGTGAGCCGGATGATCCGCGGCATCATTGGCGCTGCGGCTCTCGCGCTCGGCGTAGCGACGCCGGCCGCAGCGCAGCGCACGCACTTGCTGCTCGTCACTGGCCTTGGCGGTGAGCCGCAGTATTCGGCGGCGTTCATTCAGCAGGGCGCTGCGATGCATGACCTCGCGCGCAACCAGTGGCATGTGGCAGACTCGAGCCTTGTCTGGCTCGCCGAGGACCCGGCACGCGATCCGGCGCGGATCGACGGCAAGGCGACGCGCGAGGCGGTGGGCGCGGCCTTCGTGTCTCTCTCCCGTCGCGTGTCGCCGGGTGACGTCGTGGTCGTGATGCTGGTCGGTCATGGCAGCGGCGAAGGGAACGACTCGCGCGTGAACCTGCCGGGCGTCGACCCCACTGCGGCCGACTACGCCGGCTGGCTCGCCGCATTCGCCAAGCAGACGGTGGTGTTCATCAATGCCTCCAGCGCGAGCGGGGATTTCGTGCCGGCGCTCAAGGGCAACGGTCGCGTGATCGTGACGGCCACGCGCACGGCGCTCGAGCGCAACGAGTCGGTGTTCGGCACGCACTTCGTGCGCGGGCTCGCGTCGAGCGAGGCCGATGCCGACAAGGACGGCCGGATCTCGGTGATGGAGGCGTTCTCGTTCGCGTCGCGCGAGGTGGCCCGCGCGTACGAGACGGACAAGCGCATGCTGACGGAGCATGCGACGCTCAGCGATTCGGTGCTGGCTGCGCGCGTGGCATTCGGCGGCGCCGCGGCGGCGGTGAGCGGTGATCCGCGCGTCGTCGCACTAGTGGCCGAGCGTCGCGCGCTCGAGGATTCGCTTGCGGCGCTGCGCACGAAGAAGGACTCGATGCCGGCCGAGGCGTACGAGAAGGAACTCGAGCGGCTGCTCGTGGCGATCGCTGAGAAGACGCAGGAGATTCGCGCGGCGGTGGGCGCGAAAGCGGTGGCTGCGGCCAGAAGCACCAACGGGAACACGAGTCTCGCACTCATGGCAGCCCTCCCGCCGCGCGAATCTCCTGCGTCTTCTCAGCGATCGCCACGAGCAGCCGCTCGAGCTCCTTCTCGTACGCCTCGGCAGGCATCGAGCCCTTCCTGCCTCGCAGCGTCGCGAGCGAATCCTCGAGCGCGCGACGCTCGGCCACCAGCGCGACGACCCGCGGGTCGCCACTCACAGCTGCCGCCGCGCCGCCGAACGCCACGCGCGCCGCCAGCACCGAGTCACTGAGCGTCGCATGCTCCGTCAGCATGCGCTTGTCCGTCTCGTACGCGCGGGCCACCTCGCGCGACGCGAACGAGAACGCCTCCATCACCGAGATCCGGCCGTCCTTGTCGGCATCGGCCTCGCTCGAC
>DATLLD010000021.1:0-12347 GCA_035538035.1 Gemmatimonadaceae bacterium
GCGTGTCTTCGCCATCGACGCCAACGCCTTCGCCAGCCGGCCCGGTCCGCGCCTCGTCGACGGCATCGAGGTGTTCGCCCGCTGCTTCAACCCCGCTCTCTTCTCGCCCATCGACCCCGAATTCGCGACGGCGCTCACTGCTGCCGCGCGCACCAACTGACCGAGAGTGCACATGCTCAAGCCGTCTGCCGTCGCGTTCCTCAAGAAGCTCCTCGACACGCCCGGCCCCTCGGGCTACGAGGCCGCGGCCGCGGCCGTCTGGCGTGAGGAGGCCCGCACCTTCGCCACGGATGTGAGTGGCGACGTGCATGGCAACAGCATCGCCGTCGTGAACCCGGGCGGTTCGCCGACGATCATGCTCGCCGGCCACATCGACGAGATCGGCGTGATCGTCACCTGGATCGACGACGACGGCTTCGTGCACATCGGGCCGATCGGCGGCTGGGACCCGCAGGTGCTGGTGGCGCAGCGCATCCGGTTCGCCGGCCGCGAAGGCGACGTGTACGGCGCAGTGGGCAAGAAGCCGATCCACCTGATCAAGCCCGAGGACCGCGACAAGGGCACCAAGTTCACCGACCTCTGGGTCGACATCGGTGCCGCGAACCGCGCGCAGGCGGAGGCGCGACTCTCGATCGGCGACGCGGGCGTGATCGACTCGCGCACCATCGACTTCCCCAACGACCGGATCGTCTCGCGCTCGGTCGACGACCGCATCGGTGCGTTCGTGGTGCTCGAGGCGCTGCGCCGCTACGCCGATGACCCGGGCGAGGCGCGCGTGGTCGCCGTGGCCACGACGCAGGAGGAGATCGCCTACCACGGCGGCGGCGCGCGCGTGGGCGCCGAGCGCGTGGACCCGGCGATGGCGGTGGTGGTGGACGTCACGTTCGCGACTGACCATCCGGGCATCGAGAAGAAGGAACTCGGCGACTCGCGCCTCGGGAGCGGGCCGGTCCTGACGCGCGGGTCGGTCGTCTCGCCGGTCGCGTTCCGGGTGCTGCGCGACACGGCGGAGTCGCTGCGGATCCCCTACACGCTCCACGCGGCGGGGCGCGAGACGGGCACGGACGCCGACGCGATCCACCTCGCGCGGAGCGGCGTGGCGACCGCGGTGCTCTCGATCCCCAACCGCTACATGCACTCGCCGAACGAGATGGTGAGCTTGGCGGATCTGGACCAGGCGGCGACGCTGATCGCGGGGGCGTGCAGGGCGGTGACGCCAGCCACGGACTTTACGAACAGGTGAGAGGTGGGAGGTGAGAGGTGAGAGGAACTGCTATTCGGGGTGGCCTGCTGCCTGCTACCTGCCTCCTGCTACCTTTTGAGGGACACCGTCCCTGGCCCCTCCGATGATCCCGACCATTCGCACGACCTCCGCGCGCCTTCTTGTTGGCGGCGCGCTCATCCTCTCCGCCTGCTCGTCTCGCACCGCGGAAGATCCCGCGCGCGTGGTGCCGGCCAACGTGGGCGCCGCCGAACTCCGCGCCGACATCGCCTGGCTCTCCGCCGACGCGCGGCTCGGACGCGCGACCGGCACGCCGGGCCTCGACAGTGCCGCGGCGTTCGTCGCGCGGCGGCATGCGGCGCTCGGCGCCAAGACCGTGCCCGGGCTCTCCGGTTACATGCAGCCGTTCACTGCGAACGCCATCCTCGCCCGCGGCGTGCCGCCGTCGGCGCTGCCGACGCAGAACGTCGTGGCGATGATCGCCGGCACCGACGCCGCGCTCGCCTCGCAGTATGTGGTCATCGGCGCGCACCTCGATCACCTCGGGCGCTCCTCCGCCAGCGCGCTCGACCCCGAGGCCGGCAACGCGATCCGCAACGGCGCCGACGACAACGCCTCGGGCACCGTCGCCGTGCTCGAACTCGCGCGGCGACTCGCGCTCAAGCCGACCAAGCGCTCCATCATCCTCGTGCACTTCAGCGGCGAGGAGCTCGGCCTGCTCGGCTCGCAGTACTTCGTCGAGCATAGCCCCGTGCCGCTCGCCAACGTGCAGGCGATGGTCAACTTCGACATGGTCGGCCGCCTCAAGAACGACCGGCTCATCGTCTACGGCGTCGGCACGGCCGCCGAGCTGCCGGCGCTGATGGACAGCGTGAGCGCCGGCTCCGGCCTCGCCTTGAACAAGGTGCCGGACGGAATCGGCCCCTCGGACCATGCGTCGTTCTACACGAAGGACATGCCGGTGCTGCACTTCTTCACCGACATCCACGACGACTACCATCGCGCGACCGATGACGTGGAGCGGATCAACGCCGACGGACTGCTGCGCGTGGTGAATGTGGCAGAGAAGGCTGTGCGCGCGCTGGCGGATCGTCCGGCGAAGCTGGTGGTACAGCGCGCGGCGGTCACGGCGGCCAACACGGGTTCGCGGCAGTCGTCGGGCGTCTACCTCGGATCCGTGCCGGACATGGGCTCCGCCGACGTCGTCGGCATGAAGCTCTCCGGCGTCCGCGCCGGCAGCCCGGCCGACAAGGGTGGCCTCAAGGCCGGTGACGTCATCGTCGAGTTCGGTGGCAAGCCGGTGAAGGACATCTACGAGTACACGGACGCGCTCAACGCCTTCAAGCCCGACGACACGGTGAAGGTCGTCGTCGTGCGCGATGGCCAGCGCCTGACGCTGACGGTCACCCTCGGGCGTCGTGGCGGCTGACCGAGCCGCGCGCGCTGCAGCAAGCAGAACAAGCACACACAAACCTCCTCGAGAGGCACAACCGATGCGTCGCGCCGCCGCGCTGTTCTCCACGTTGATGCTGCTGGCCCTGCCGGCACTCGCGCTCGCCCAGCCGCAGATCCCGCAGTCGGGCAAGGGCACGGTCGTGCTGCGCGCCGCGCGCGTCATCGACGGCACCGGCGCGGCGCCCATCGCCAACGGCGTGGTGGTGGTGACCGACGACAAGATCGTTGCGGTCGGCGCCGAGTCGGCGGTGCGCGTCCCGGCGGGAGCGCGGCGCATCGACTTCGGTGACGCGACGCTGCTTCCTGGGTTCATCGACATGCACGTGCACCTCATCGGGCGCGCGCTCGAGGACGCGGGCTCGAGCGAGTCCGCGGTGAAGGAGTACCCGGGCACCGCCGCGATCATCGGCGCGGAGCATGCGCGGCGCACGCTGCTCGGCGGGTTCACGAGCGTTCGGCAGCTCGGAGCCGGCGACTTCGAGGACATCGGGCTGCGCAAGGCGATCGAGCTCGGCTACGTGCCCGGCCCGCGCATCCAGGCGGCGGCGCACTCGCTCGGCATCACCGGCGGGCATTGCGACGAGAACAACTACCTGCCGGGCCTCTTCGACGGATCGCCGAAGTCCGGCATCGCGAACGGTGCCGACCAGGTGCGAGAGGCGGTGCGCTACCAGGTGAAGTACGGCGCCGACGTCATCAAGACCTGCGCCACCGCGGGCGTGCTCTCGGGCGGTGACGCCGAGGTCGGCGTGCTGCAGTACCGGCTCGAGGAACTGCAGGCCATGGTGGACGAGGCGCGGAAGATGGGCCGCAAGGTTGCCGCGCACGCGCACGGCACGGAGGGCATCAAGGTCGCAACGCGCGCCGGCGTCGCCAGCATCGACCACGGCTCGTTCCTCGACGCCGAGGGCGCCAGGCTGATGGCAGCGAACGGCACCTTCCTCGTGCCGACGATGATGGCCGGCGAGGCCGTGCTCCGCGCCGCCGATGCGGGCAAGATGCCGCCGTACATCGCCGTGAAGGCTCGGGCCGCCGCCACCGCGATGAAGAACGCCACCAAGCTCGCCCTCGCGGCCGGCGTGCCGATCGCACTCGGCACCGACGCCGGCGTCGGGCGCCACGGCGAGAACGCGCATGAGTTCGCGCTGATGGTCGAATGGGGCGGCATGACGCCGATGCAGGCGATCGTCGCGGGCACGTCGAACGCCGCCAAGCTCCTGGGTTGGGAGTCGCGCGTGGGCACGCTCTCGGCCGGCAAGCTTGCGGACATCGTCGCGGTGCCGGGCGACCCGACGCGCGACGTGAAGGCGCTCGAGAGCGTGAGCTTCGTGATGAAGGGCGGCGTCGTGTTCAAGGGCGAAGGCGCAGTCCGCTGAGCGGCCCGCTGCACGCCTGGTCGAGCGCGCACTACTCGTTCCCGCTGCCTGAGGGGCACCGCTTCCCGATCGCCAAGTACGCGCTGCTGCGGGAGGCGGTGGTCGCGCAGGGCATCGTGCCGCGCGAACGAATCCATGATCCGGCGCGCGCGCCGCTGGAGGATGTGCTCCGCGTGCACGAGCGCGCGTACATCGACCGGCTGACCTCAGGCGCGATGCCACCCGCCGAACAGCGGATCATGGGATTGCCATGGAGCGAGGCGCTCGTCGAGCGGTCGTTCCGCGCGGCGGGCGGCACGCTCGAGGCGGCGCGCCACGCGCTCACGGCCGGCATCGCCATGAACCTCGCCGGCGGCACGCATCACGCCTTTCCGACGCACGGCGAGGGCTTCTGCGTCCTGAACGACGTCGCCATCGCCGTGCGCGCCCTGCGCGCGGAGTCGCTGATCCGGCGCGCGGCGGTCGTTGACCTCGACGTGCACCAGGGCAACGGAACGCACGCCATCTTCGCCGACGACGAGGAGACGTACACCTTCTCGATGCATGGTCGCCGCAACTATCCTTTCCGCAAGGTCGCGGGACGGCTCGACGTCGAGCTGGAGGACGGAACGGGCGATGCGGAGTATCTCGAGCTGCTGGCCGGCGTTCTGCCCGGCGTGCTCGCGGAGTCGCGCGCGGACCTCGTGCTCTTCCTCGCCGGTGCCGATCCCCATGAAGGTGACACGCTCGGTCGGTTGCGGCTCACCTTCGACGGGCTCATGCGGCGCGACGCGCTGGTGCTCGAGTCGTGCCGCGCCGTCGGTGTGCCGGTGGCGATCATGATAGCCGGCGGGTATGGACGCGACATTGCCGATACTGTGCAGGTGCACGTGAACACGGCGCGGATCGCGCGCAGCTTTCTCTGAGGTGTCGATGCTCCCGATTCCCCCGCCGCACGACGAAGGCACGACCGCCACCACGGGGCAACCGCTCCATTGGTGCCGATACGCGCCGCCTTCGCCGCGCAGTACGATGCTCGTGCTTCACGGCGGCCCCGGCGCCGACCATGCGTACCTGCTGCCGCAGATGCTCGAGCTCGCGACCGATCGCGCCTGCATCTTCTACGACCAGCGCGGCGGCGGACGGTCGAAGACGGACGATCGCACCCCGATCACCTGGCAGACGCACGTCGCCGACCTCGAGAAGGTGATCGCGGAGTTGGCTCCGGGTCCGCTCACGATCGTCGGATACTCATGGGGCGGCATGCTCGCGCTCCTGTATGCGATCGAGGCCGCGGCCGGCCGCGTGTCGCCCGCGCCGCAGCGGCTCGTCCTGCTCGACCCCGCCCCGGTGACCCGGGCCTGGCGCGCCGAGTTCGAGGCGGAGTTCGCGCGACGCCAGGCATCGAGCGAGGTCGCCGCCCTGCGGGACGAGCTCGCCGCGAGCGGACTCCGCGAACGCGACCCGGAGGCTTACCGGAACCGGAACTTCGAGCTCAGCGTGGCCGGCTACTTCGCGGACCCGCGCCGTGCCAGCGAACTCACGCCGTTCCGCGTCACCGGCAGGGTGCAACAATCCGTTTGGGAATCGCTCGGCGACTTCGACCTGCGTCCGGCCCTGCGCGACCTTCGGGTGCCGTCGCTCGTCGTTCATGGAAGGCAGGACCCCATTCCCCTCGCGTCGTCGGCGGCGGTCGCCGACGCGCTGGGCGCGAAGACTCTCTGGCTGGATGGGTGCGGGCACGTGCCCTATGTTGAACGTGCGGATGCGCTGTTCCCTGCGGTGCGGACGTTCCTCGACGAGACCGAGTCCCTCGTGGCCAACGGAAACTGATGACGATCCACGACGACATCACGCAGCCGCACGTCGCGACCATCGAGTATGAGGGTCGTCGCTACAACGTCTCCGTGCGCATCATCTTCGACGGCATCGAGTACGTGGGTCGGCTCTGGTTCGCCGACGAGTCATGGGAGGACCTCGGGCTTCCCGACCGCGGTGCGCTCCCCGGCCGCACGCGTGACGAGGTGATCACGCTGGCCAAGAAGCTGACGCCGGCCGAGCTCTCGAAGCGGCACAAGCGGGCCCGCGCCGAGAAGCGCCGCTTTTTGGGGCTGCGCAAGCACACCGAGGACATCCTCGCGAAGATCCGCTACCTGAATCAGGTGGCGATCTCGATGCGCGCCGGCCTGCTCGATGTCGAAGGCGCCGCGCAGGAGATCGACCTGACGGAGAAGCAGTTGCATGTGCTGATCGACCATCTCAGCGCGCATGCCGGGGTCGAGGAGTAGGAGGCAGCCGGTTGGAGGTGGCAGGCGAGCCTCCTACCTTTAGAAGCATGGACTCCCGCGCCGTCGCGCACCTTCTTCATGAGATCGTCGCGCTGCTCGAGCTGCAGGGTGAGGACCCCACGGTCCCTGCCCCGTACGCCGATGCCGCTCGGGCGATTGCCGCCAACGACGAAGTCAGGCCCCTCGCGGACCTGCTGAGGCGCGACCGCCGGCGGTTCGCTCCCGAGGTCGTCGAGGTCCTCGAGGAACTCCAGAAGGTCGGCGAGTCCACCCTGCTCGACCAGCTCCGCGAGTCCACGCCCGAAGGCCTCTTCGAGATGATGCGCGTGCCGGGCCTCGGGCCCTCGCGCATCCGCCGCATCCACGAGGGTCTCGGGCTCGACACGCTCCAGGAACTCGAGGATGCCGCCCGCGACGGGCGTCTCGCCAAGCTGCCGCGCTTCGGTGCGCGCACGGCCGAGCAGGTGCTGCGCGGCATCGCGTGGCTCAAGGAGAGCGGCGCGCAGGTGCTCTATCCGCACGGCCGCGCCGAGGCCGAGCGCATGCTGGCCGCCGTGCGTCGGCTGCACGGCGTCGTGCGCGCGGAGATCGCGGGTTCGATCCGCCGGCACAGCGAGACCGTCCGCGAGGTCGAGATCGTCGCGGTCTGCCAGCGCGACCCCGAGGCGGTGGCGGCGCTGTTCGCGCGCTCGCCGGGCGTCCGCGACTCGGTGGGCAGCGGCACACGCGAGGTCTCGATCCGGTTCGAGGACGGCATGCGGCTGCAACTGCAGTGCGTGATGCCCGAGCAGTTCGCCGTGACCTGGTTCCGCAGCACCGGAAACGACGCGCACGTGCGCGACGTGATGGCGCGCGCCGCCCTCCGCGGCCTCACGCTCGGGGCGCACGACCTGCGGGGTGCCGACGGAGCCTTGATCGACCTGGCGGACGAGCACGCGCTCTACGCCGCCGTCGGGCTGCCTTGGCTTCCGCCCGAGCTCCGCGAGGGGCTTGGCGAGACCGAGGCGGCGGCCAACGGCACGCTCCCCGACCTGATCAAGCTCGGCGACATCCGCGGCGTGCTGCATTGCCACTCGCAGTACTCCGACGGCGGCGCGACCATCGCCGAGCTGGCGGCCGAGGCGCGACGCCGCGGCTGGGGATACCTCGGCATCTCCGACCATTCGCAGTCGGAGTTCTACGCCGGCGGGCTCACCGCCGAGTCGCTCGCGCGGCAGCACGAGGAGATCGACGCCATCAACGCGTCGTTCTCGGACTTCCGCGTGCTCAAGGGCGTCGAGGCCGACATCCTGCCGTGCGGCCGCATCGACTATCCGGTCGAGGTGCTCGACAAGTTCGATTATGTGATCGCGTCCGTGCACTCGCGCCTCGGCATGAACGAGGTGCAGATGACCGAGCGCGTGCTGAAGGCGCTCGAGGACCCGCACATGGCGATCCTCGGTCACCCGACGGGCCGCCTGCTGCTCACGCGCGAGCCTTATGCGATCGACATCGAGGCGGTGATGGCGCGCGCCGGTGAGTTGGGCGTGGCGATCGAGCTCAACGCCGACCCGCACCGCCTCGACCTCGACTGGCGCCTGGTCCGCTCGGCGAGCGCGCATGGCGCGAAGGTGGAGATCGGGCCGGACGCGCACTCCGTCGACGGGCTGTCGAACATGGCGCTCGGCATCGGCATGGCGCGGAAGGGCTGGCTGGCCGCGAGCGACGTCATCAACACGCGCAACGTGGACGACCTGGTGACGTTCGCAACGAAGCGCAGGCACGGGCTCGCTCGCGTTTGAGCAAGACGTCGTCCAAGGGAAATCCCGCGCTGGGGTCGAAAGTGACGCGGAAGCCGCCGAAGGTCCTCCGCGGCACAGCCCTGCGCGCCCAAGCCCTCGAGACTCAGCGCCGCCTCGCAGCCGAGTACCCCGACGCGCACTGCGAACTCGACCATCGCAATGCGTTCGAGCTCGCCGTCGCGACGGTGCTCTCCGCGCAGTGCACGGACAAGCGCGTCAACATGGTCACGCCCGAGCTCTTCAGGCGCTGGCCGACCCCCGCCGCTCTTGCCGCCGCGCCCATCGGCGAGATCGAGGAGGTCATCAAGAGCACCGGTTTCTTTCGCAACAAGGCCAAGTCGATCTCCGGCCTCGCGAAGGCGCTGGTCGCGCACCACGGCGAGGAGGTGCCGCGCACGATGGAGGAGCTCGTCGTGCTGCCCGGCATCGGCCGCAAGACGGCGAACGTCGTGCTAGGCAACGCCTTCGGCATCAATGAAGGCGTCGTCGTGGACACGCACATCGCACGGCTCGCGCAGCGGCTGGGGCTCACCCGCGAGACCGACGCCGTCGCGATCGAGCGCGCGCTGATGCCGCTCTTCCCGCGCGAGAGCTGGACGATGCTCGCGCACCTCTTCATCTGGCACGGCCGCCGTGTCTGCGACGCGCGCAAGCCGCGCTGCAACGCGTGCGTGCTGGCCGACATCTGCCCTTCCTACATCCCGCAATGAGACGCCTGACGATGGTTCGCTCGACCAGGCTCCGCCCCTTCGCTGCCATCGCGGTCGTCGCGCTGCTCGCCGCCACGGTCGCGTGCGCCGCAGGCGCCAAGGCCGCCGGCGGCGCCAACGCGCAGTTGCTGTCGCCGCCTGTGGATCGCTGCGAGCTCGCCCGCGAGGACGCCGAACAGGATCCGCGCCTCGACGTCGAGAAGGTGCCGGCGCCCGTCGCGATGACGCCGGCGGCCATCCGACGCCCCGTGCCCCGCACCGCGCTCCGTCGCGACGGCAGCGCGGTGATCAAGGTGGAGGTGCTCGTCGACACGCTGGGCAAGCCGGACATGAGCACCTTCGCGGTGGTGGAATCGTCGCATGCATGGTTCACGACGGGCGCCAAGAACGCCATCGCCAAGTGGACGTTCACTCCGGCCGAGCTCGACGGCTGCAAGGTGGCGCGCTACTACCAATTCAGTGCGAGTTCGCCGGCGCGCGGGACCCGGTAAGCGAGAAAAGGGTCGCGGCGGGCACTCGTTGACGGTTAGATTGACTAGGCCGCGCTCCGGCGCCCTCAAGAAGACTTGGCCGTCGCGCTTCCTGCGCCCGCCATTCCACAACAAGCCATTCCGTTCATGAAGACTGCCACTTTCGAGACCAACCAGGGCACCATCACCGCGGAGCTGTACGAGAAGGACGCTCCGGGCACGGTCGCCAACTTCGAGAAGCTCGCCAACGAGGGCTTCTACGACGGCATCCGCTTTCACCGCGTGATCCCCGACTTCGTCGTGCAGGGCGGTTGCCCGAACGCCAAGATCGGCGGCACGCCAAAGGGCCCGCCGGGCACGGGCGGCCCGGGCTGGACCATCAAGTGCGAGACCGCCGGCAACCCGCAGACCCACAAGGTGGGCGCCCTGTCGATGGCGCATGCCGGCAAGGACACGGGCGGCTCGCAGTTCTTCATGGTACTTTCCGAAGCCAACACGCGTCACCTGAACGGCGTGCACACTGTCTTCGGGCAGATCACCGGCGGGCTCGACGTGATGAAGAAGCTCACCCAAAACGACAACATGGTCACGGTGCGAGTCGCATGACTGCAAACACTCCGTTCTCCGGTCGCGACACCGCGGCCGCCTTCCGCGGGCTCATCGTCGGCGCCGCCGCGGTCCTCGCGATCGTCCTGACCATCGTCTTCCTGGTGAACCAGAAGTACGCCGGCATCGCAGCGGCCGCCGAGAGCACCACCGAGTCGACGCACTGACATGACCCAACCCGGCGTCGCGCCGGAGGGTTCGACCGCACGCCCTGGACCCCCGCGCGGGTTCAGGGCGTTGCCATTCCCCCTCGCGGCGGCGCGCATCCCGTTGCTGACGCTCGCGACCCTCGTGGCGGGCGGCGCGCTGTACCTGAGCGCGACGACGCGGCCCTTCGTGCCGAACATCCTCCTTGGCGCGCTCGTGCTGCTCGGCGCGCCGGTGGTGCTGCGCACGGTCCGCGGCCTGTTCCGCGGTGAATTCGCGGCCGACGTCGTGGCGATGCTCGCCATCGTCACGGCGGTGGTCCTGCGCGAGCCGATAGCCGGCCTGGTGATCGTGTTGATGCAGACGGGCGGCGAGCTCCTCGAGCGCTACGCCGAGGGACGCGCGTCGGACGCCGTGCGCGAACTGGAGGCCGCCGCGCCGCGCGTCGCCCACCGCTATCCGCCCGACGACCCCGACCCGCTGCATCATGCCACGGTGGACGTCCCGGCCGACCGCGTCGAGATCGGCGACCGCGTGCTCGTTCGCCCGGGCGAGATGGTGCCGTGCGACGGCACCGTCACCGCCGGCACGAGTTCGCTCGACACCTCGCGCCTCACCGGTGAGCCGCTGCCGGAGCGTGTGGCGGTGGGGTCCACGGTGCGGTCCGGCGTGGTGAACCTGCAGGGACCGCTCGTCATCACGGTCACCGCTCCGGCGCGCGATTCGCTCTATGCGCAGATCGTCGAGCTGGTGCGGTCCGCGCAGGCGGAGAAGTCGCCGATCCAGCGCCTCGCCGACAAGTGGGCCATCTGGTTCACGCCGATCACGCTGGCGGCGTGCGCCGTGGCCTGGTGGCTCTCCGGCGACCCGGGCCGCGTGCTCGCCGTGCTGGTCGTCGCGACCCCCTGCCCGCTGCTGCTCGCGACACCGGTGGCTGTGATCGGTGGCATCAACCGCGCGGCGCGGCGGCAGATCATCGTGCGCAACGGCACGGCGCTCGAGCAGCTCGCGCGCGTGGACACCATCGTCTTCGACAAGACGGGCACGCTGACGATCGGACGGCCGGTCGTCTCGCGCGTTCGGTCCGTCAGCGGCAGTGATGCGGATGCAGAGGAGCTCCTGCGCCTCGCGGCCGCCATCGAGGTGGGGTCCGGGCACCTGCTCGCGCGCTCCGCCGTCGAGGCCGCGGTCGCGCGCGGGCTGGCGCTGCCCGCACCGCACGACGTGCGCGACGTGCCGGGCCGCGGCGTGAGCGGCACGGTCGACGGACGCCGCGTGGTCGTCGGCTCGCTGGCGATGATCCGCGAGACTGATCCCGCCGCAGCCACGACCCTCGCCTCGATGGACGGCGAAGGCCTGCGCGCCTTCGTCACCGTCGACGGCGAGCCGCGCGGAACGATCGAGTTCGCCGACCGGCTGCGCGACGGCGTGGGTCCGTTCATCGCGCGCCTGCACGAGCTCGGGCTGAAGCGCACCGTGCTGCTCTCCGGCGACGATCCCGCGAATGTCGAGCCGGTGGCGCGCGCGCTCGGCATCGACGAGGCCCGCGGCGACCTGCTGCCCGAGGACAAGGTGACGGCCGTGCGCGCGCTCGAGCGCGAGGGTCGCCACGTGCTGATGGTCGGCGACGGCACCAATGACGCCCCGGCGCTCTCGGCGGCGACCGTCGGCGTGGCGCTCGCCGCGCACGGCGGCGGCATCTCGGCCGAGGCGGCGGGCATCGTGCTGCTCGCCGACGACGTGACCCGCGTGGAGGACGCCGTGCTGATCGGCCAGCGCACGGTGCACATCGCCAAGCAGAGCATCATCGCGGGGCTGGCCCTCTCCGGGACGGCGATGGTCGTCGCCGCGCTCGGTTACATCCCTCCCACCGCCGGCGCGCTGATCCAGGAAGTCATCGACGTCGCGGTGATCCTCAACGCGCTGCGGGCCGCCCGTCATTCGCCGCCGGTGCGACCGGCGGCGCTGCCGGCTCATCGTGCAACATCCGCATCGCCGGCGTAGTGAGGTCGTCCATCTGCCCGCTCCGCGTCGACCAGGCGTAAGCCGCGACGAAGAGCACCACCAGCAGCAGCGCCACCGGGACGAGCAGGAAGAGCACGCTCATGCGACGCCCCTTGGGAACGTCCGCCCTTGCCACGCGCCCAGCACCACGGTCAGCGAGCTGACCGGCATCAGGATCGCCGCGAACAGCGGGTCGATCACGCCCATCATCGCGAGCGCGACGCCGATGCCGTTGTAACCGAGCGCTATCAGCATGTTGCGGCGGATGATGCGTGTCGTGCGGCGCGCGCCGTCGAGCAACTCGGGGAG
>DATLLD010000022.1:0-2002 GCA_035538035.1 Gemmatimonadaceae bacterium
TGGCGAGCTCGCGGGTGGCCTCGGCCTCGTTGAGCTTGGAGCTGGATGCGGTCGCGAGTTCGATCGCTGAGCGGAGGCGCGACTCGGCGAGCGCGGGGCGGCCGGTCTCACGGTAGCCGACGCCGAGGAGGCGGTAGGCGCCGGATTTTTCGCCCGGGGATCCCAGTTGGTCGAATAGCGAGAGCGCCGACTCCGCGCCCTGCCGCGCGTCTTCGAAGCGCTGCGTCGCCAGCTGCACCTTGGCAATTCCCATGAGGCACGCGCCGCGCAACCGGACGTCACCTGCCCGCTCTGCAATCTCCCGGCTCTTCTCGAAGTACGCCTGCGCCTCATCCCACAATTCACGGTCGGCGCTGACCAGTCCAAGGCTGTGGAAGACAATCGCACAACCGTGCTCGTTCCCCGTGGCGCCATAAGCGTCCAAGGAACGACGGTATCGTGTGAGCGCCTCCGTCAGGTCGCCCCTGATATTGGCGAGCACACCCAGATTCTGTTCGGCGCGCGCTCCGAGTTCACGGCTGCCGGCACCGAGCTCCAGCGCGCGTTCGAAATTCCGACGCGCGTCGTCGAGCGCGCCCGTCTGGATGTCGATGCATCCGAGTGTGTTGAATGCCTCGGCTTCCAGCAGTTCGTTCCCGATTCCGCGCGCTATCTCGTGGCTGCGTCGGCACAGCTCACGAGCCTCGGCCGTTCCGCCGCGCTGATGCCGGACAATCGCGAGTCGGCGCATCGCCTCAGCGAGCACTGAATGCTGGCCAACGCTCCCGGCGAGACCGATGAGCGCCTCATAGCGCTCGATCGCCTCGGGAAGGCAACCCGCTCGTTCCAGACTCCGGGCCTCCAGTAGGAGGTCCGACGGTGGACGCACATCCGTCCGGGCCATTGCCGTCGGACGAGAGATTCGGGTCGGAATCGAGCTCATTGGTCGCCTACCAGGACAGCACGTAGTCCGAGAAGTGATCGACCCGCCCAGTCACCTTCTTCTGAAGCAGGTTGTCGACCGACTCGAGCAGGTAGATGATCCTGAACCGCTCGGTCGTGTACGCGATGTGCTTCGGCAGCAGGCTCCCGAGCACGTCGCAGTTGGCGTAGCTCATCGTCAGCGACGCCGGGCGATCGAACTCGAGACCATGAGGCTGGAACTCCACATGGTTGTAGCGCCCGCTCGGCGCATACGCCGTGATCGTCACCGTCCGATCGAGCGCGCCGCGCGGGATCGTCAGCGTGTGCGGTCCCACGCGGAGCGTCCCGCCCTCGCTGCCGATGCGCGCCGTCGCGTACGCCTCGGGCAGGGCACGGCACTGGAGCAAGCCGACCTGGTTGAGCACCGGCGAGAGAAGGCCGAGCAGCTCGGCGTCGGACTGCACCTGCGGCGGCGCGGCCACTTCCGGCGCGACGGGTGACGAACCCTCGGAGCAGCTCGTGAGCGCGAGCGACAGCGCGATGAGGACTGCACTGACATGGATGCGGGCGGACTTCATGGTGGTTCCCTGCGCGATTGGAGGTTTGCCTGACTTCTGCGCAGTCAGTATGTGACACTCACCCTCGATCGCGCCGTGAGCCTCGTCCGTGTCGCCGGTCACGGGCTGATGCCCGTGATGGGCATCACGCGCTTACTGCTTCCAGCAGGCCGCCAGGTGACCGGAGTCACGCTCCGTGAGCGGCGGGCGCCCCTCCGCGCACTGCGCGTCCTTCAGCGGGTGCGGACACCGCGGATGGAACGGGCAGCCGGCGGGAGGATTCACCGTCGACGGCAGCTCGCCGCGCAGCACGATCCGGCGGCTCACGGCGGCGGGATCACCGGTGGGGACCGCGGACAACAGCGCCTGCGTGTACGGCATGCGCGGCTGCGCCATCAAGCGCGCCGTCGGCGCGAGCTCCACGATGCGCCCGAGGTACATCACCGCCACGCGCGACGTGATGCGACTCACCGCCCCGAGGTCGTGCGAGATGAACAGCAGCGAGAGGCCGCGCTCGATCCGCAGCCGGTCGAGCATGTCGA
>DATLLD010000023.1:0-6022 GCA_035538035.1 Gemmatimonadaceae bacterium
GATGGTGGAGGACGTGACCCCGTCGCTCACGGCGCCGCTGCCCGAGGAGGCGCAGCGGTGGGTGGATCGCACGCTCGCCTCGCTCTCGCTGCGCGACCGCGTCGCGCAGATGGTGATGATCTGGGTGCTCGGGGATTATACCAGCACGACGGATTCCTCGTTCGTGGTGGCGGCCGAACGCGTCGAACTCGACAAGGTCGGCGGCGTCGTGATGTCGCTCGGCTCGCCGATCGAGGTCGCGGCGAAGGTGAATGCGCTGCAGCGTCTGGCTCGCATCCCGCTTCTCGTCTCGTCAGACGTCGAGCCGGGCCTCGGCCGGCTCGAGGGCGGTGTCTTCACACCCGGCCTCCTCGCCGGAGGCAATGCGACGGTGCTGCCGAGCAACATGGCCATCGGCGCGACGGGGAGCGAGGCGCACGCGCGCGCCGCGGGACGCATCACCGGCGCGGAGTCACGCGCCATCGGCATTCACCTCGCGTTCGCACCAGCGGTGGATGTCAACAACAATCCGGCCAACCCGGTCATCAACGTGCGCTCGTTCGGCGAGGACCCGGAGGCCGTCGCGCGCCTCGGCGCGGCGTTCGTCGAGGGCGTGCAGTCGCAAGGCGTGGCCGCCACCATCAAGCACTTCCCCGGTCACGGCGATACGGACACGGACTCGCACAACGCGCTGCCGATCGTGACGGCGAGCCGCGCACGGCTCGACACGCTCGAGCTGCTGCCGTTCCGCGCGGGCATCGCGGCCGGCGCCGCCGCCGTGATGAGCGCCCACATCGCGCTCCCCGCCGTCTCCGGCGACCGCACGCCCGCCACGCTCGTGCCGGCCATCATGCACGACCTGCTGCGCGACACGCTGGGCTTCCGCGGCCTCGTCGTGACGGACGCCATGGACATGCGCGGCGTCGGCGCGGGTTACGGCGTCGAGGAGAGTTCCGTGCGCGCGGTGCAGGCCGGCACCGACATCCTCCTGATGCCGCCCGAGATCCCCGCGGCGATCGCGGCCGTGACGGCGGCGGTCGAGCGCGGCGAGATCTCCCGCGAGCGCATCGATGCGTCGGTGCGCCGCATCCTCGAGCTCAAGGTCCGCACGGGCGCGATCCAGCGCCCCATCGTGTCGCTCGACTCGCTGCGTGAGGTGGTCGGGAGCGCGGCCCACCGCGCCAGCGCCGAGGCGATCGCCAACGACGCCATCACGCTGCTGCGCAACGACGAGCACCGGCTGCCGCTCACGCGCGGCCCCGAGACGCTGGTGTTGACCTTCGCGTCCGAGTCCGACGTCAGCGCGGGCCGGGCCTTCGCCGCCGAGGTGCGGCGCGTGCTGCCCCGTGCGCGTGTGGCGCGCGTCGGCCCCTCGACGCCGCGCGCGCGGCTCGACTCGCTGCTGCGCCCCGGCGACCGGCTGCTCATCGCCACGTTCGTGCGCACCATCGAGGGCGAGGGCCGCTTCTCCGTGGGCGCACACGTCGCGCGGTGGATCGACTCCGTGGCGAAGCGACGGCCCGTGAACGTGGTGGCGTTCTCGAATCCGTACGTGATCCGCGAGTTCCCGCAGGTCTCGGGCTACGTGGCGGCGTTTGGTCGTGGCGAGGCGATGGAGCGCGCCGCGGCGCGGGCCATCACCGGACAGATGCCGTTCCGCGGGCTCTCGCCGATCTCGTTGCCGGGCTTCTTCCGCACCGGCAGCGGCATCGTGACCGGTTCCGGCAGCGCGCCACTCGCGCCGGAGCAGGTCACGGATTCGCTGCGCGCCATGCTTGAGCGCGGAGTGAGCGACTCGGTATTTCCCGGCGCCTACGCAGTGATCGGCGACCGAGCCGGCGTCATCGCCGAGGTGGCCGCCGGTCGCATCGACTGGGCGGTCGACGCGCCGGCGCCGGACGCGCACACCGTCTGGGACATCGCGTCGCTCACCAAGGTCGTCGGCATGACGACCGCGATGATGCAGCTCGTCGAGCAGGAGCGCGTGCTGCTCGACGCCCCCGTGCAACGCTACATCCCCGAGTGGCAGGGTCCCGGCAAGGACCGCGTGACCGTGCGCAACCTGCTGACGCACACCTCAGGGTTGAAGCCGTTCCGAGAGTTGTTCAAGGAGACGCTGGACGCCGCAACTGCGCGGCAGCTGGTGCTCGACACGCCGCTCGACACCGTCGCCGGCGCGCGCATGGTCTACTCCGACCTCGGCGCCATCCTCGCCGGATGGATCGTCGAGCGGGTCAGCGGCGAGCCACTCGATGCGTACCTGCGGCGCCATGTGTTCGTGCCGCTCCACATGCTCGAGACGGGCTACCTGCCGCCGTCGGAGTGGCTGGCACGCACCGCACCCACGGAACGCGACCCTTGGCGCATGCGGCACCTGCGCGGCGAGGTGCACGACGAGAATGCTTTCGTGCTTGGCGGCGTCTCGGCGCACGCCGGGCTCTTCAGCACCGCCGCCGACCTGGGCACGTTTGCGCGCATGCTCCTGAACGAGGGTGAGCTTGGCGACAAGCGGATCGTCGGCGCGGAGACGCTGCACGACTTCCGGCGCGTGCAGAACTCGCTGCTGTCACATCGGGCGCTCGGCTGGGAGACGCCGAACGGCACGAACTCCGCCGGAACGCAGCTTCGGCGCCCGGCATTCGGGCATACGGGCTTCACCGGGACCTCGATCTGGATAGACCCCGAGCACGACCGGTTCGTGCTCCTGCTGACGAACCGCGTGAACCCGTCGAGGGCGAACTCGCGCATCGGGCCGTTCCGCACCGCGGTCGCCGATCTCGCGGCCTCGAGCGAGGCGAGCGCCAGGGGCCTCACCGGGGCGCCGGGCTCCCGCGGCACGCCCTGAGCCCGGAACCTTGTTCCGTTCCCGCGTGTCCCTATATTTCCAGATAGTTCTGCGCACCGCGATCCCGCGTGGCGCGATCCCTACGGAGGGACTCGATGAGCACGATGAACACCCCTGAGGTCGCGGTCACCATCACGCCCGCGGCGAATACGGAAGTCCAGAAGTTCATGTCGGCCGAGAACGTCGCGCCCGAAGTGGGCGGGCTGCGCGTCAGCGTCCAGCCCGGCGGCTGCTCCGGCTTCAAGTACAGCCTGTTGATCGAGGACAAGCCGGCGGATGACGACACCATCCTTCCGCAGGGCAGCTTCAACGTCTTCGTCGATCCGTTCTCGATGCAGTACCTGGGCGGCATCACCATCGACTACGTGACGTCGATGCAGGGCTCCGGCTTCACCTTCAAGAATCCGAACGCCACCGGCGGTTGCGGATGCGGCAGCAGCTTCTCCGCGTAAGGCGGTCCGGCATTCGTTGATCGCGGTTCCAGTGCGCACGGGCGTCCCACGGGGCGCCCGTCGTCTTTTGCCCCCACGGTGGTTCCTGCCGGAGAGAACAACACGTGACTGAGACCGCGAACGCCTTCACGACGCTCGACTGGGCCGTGCTCGTCATCTACATGATCGGCACGACGGCCCTTGGCATCTGGCTCGGGCGGGGGCAGAAGGACGCACGCGACTA
The DNA here is from genome assembly GCA_035538035.1 of Gemmatimonadaceae bacterium. Classification (GTDB taxonomy): domain Bacteria; phylum Gemmatimonadota; class Gemmatimonadetes; order Gemmatimonadales; family Gemmatimonadaceae; genus Pseudogemmatithrix. Next base: position 3,500 of record DATLLD010000023.1, read on the forward strand.
CTTCGTCGCGGGCGGCACGATCCCCTGGTGGGCGGTGCTCTTCTCGATCGTCGCCACCGAGACGAGCGCGCTGACCTTCATCAGCATCCCCGGCCTCGCGTACCTCGGGAACTTCACCTTCCTGCAGGTCGCGGCCGGGTACCTGATCGGCCGGCTCGTGATCGGCTATACGCTGCTGCCACGCTACGTGAACGGCAACCTCGTGACTGCGTATGCGCTGCTTGAGCAGCGCTTCGGCGCGGGCACGCGACGGTTCGCGTCGGTCACGTTCATGGTCACGCGTGCGTTCGGCGACTCGGTGCGCGTGTTCGCGACCGCGATCCCGATCGCGCTGATCCTCGGTCCGGTGATCCCGGCCGAGTACGTGATGCCGTTCTCGATCCTGACCCTCGGCGCCACGACGCTGCTCTACACCTACCACGGCGGCATGCGCGCCGTCGTCTGGACGGACGTCGTGCAGACGTTCGTGTACATCGGGGGCGGACTCGGCGCGCTCTGGCTGATCGGCGCCGGCGTCGAGGGCGGGTGGTCGCGGATCCTCGCCGACGCGGGCGCGGCAGGCAAGCTGCAGTTCATAGACACTTACACCGGCCTCGACCGCCCGCACACCGTGCTCGCCGGCCTGCTCGGCGGCGCCTTCCTGTCCATGGCGTCGCATGGCGCCGACCAGATCATCGTGCAGCGCCTGCTGACCGCGACGTCGCTCCGGGACGCGCGCAAGGCGCTGATCGGCAGCGGCTTCGCCGTCATCGCGCAGTTCGCGCTCTTCCTGCTGATCGGCATCGGCCTCTGGTCGTTCTATGAGGGCCGTACCTTCGCTCGACCCGACGAGATCTTCCCGACCTTCATCATCACCGAGATGCCGCCCGGCATGACGGGGATCGTGATCGCGGCGATCCTCGCGGCCGCGATGAGCACGGTGAGTGGCTCGCTGAACTCGCTGGCCGCGGCCACGACGCACGATCTCTGGCTGCCGCTGCGCAAGGGCGCGGGCTCCGGCCCTCCGAGCCCCACGGCGCTGCTGCGCGCCTCCAAGGTGTTCACGCTGCTCTGGGCCTGCGTGCTGATCGGCGGCGCGCTGCTCTACCGTGCCGAGGGCACGCCGGTGGTCGTGATCGCGCTGTCGATCGCGTCGTTCACCTATGGCGGGCTGCTCGGCGGGTTCTTCCTCGCCATGCTCTGGAAGCGAGCCAACCAGCGCGATGCGATCACCGGCATGGCGGTCGGCATCGCGACCATGAGCGTGATCGTGTTCGCGGCGCGGCTCTCGGGGGCCTTCCCGTCACTCGAGGGCGCACTGCGGCCGTTCGTCGGCATCGCCTGGCCTTGGTACGTGCTGATAGGCACCTCCATCACGCTCGCCACGGGGATAATTTCCTCGTTCACCCACGCCGAGCCCGCGAGCGTCCCTCGCGGTGCGCCGGCCGCGGCCGAAGCACAACAATGAGCATAGAGAACTGATGTCTAACATCTACGTGGGCGTCGACGGCGGCGGCAGCAAGACGCATGTGCTGGTCGCGGACGGCCGCGGCAAGGAACTGGCCTCGCTCACCGGCACGGCGAGCGCGGTGCGGCCCGGCGACGCGCTGCACTCGGCGGAAGTGATCGGCGCGCTCGTGCGCGACGCGCTGGCCGTCGCCGAGCGCGAGGAGCGGCCCAAGGTGCTGGTCGCCGGAGTCGCGGGCGTCGGCCGCGAGAAGGAGCGGCGCGAGCTGCTGCGCGCGCTGGAGGGTGAGGCGATCGCCGAGGAGGTGCAGGTGGTCCCCGACGCGCAGGTCGCGCTCGAGGACGCCTTCGGCGAGGGCTCGGGCATCCTGCTGGTCGCCGGTACGGGGTCGATGGCGTTCGGTCGCAGCCCCACGGGCAGCTTCCACCGCTGCGGCGGCTGGGGCCCGGTGATCGGCGACGAGGGGAGCGGCGCATGGATCGGCCGACGCGCGCTCAGCGTGGTGACTGCGGCGCATGACGGCCGCGAGCCCGAGACGCGGCTCGTCGGCGCAGTGCTGACAGCGCTCGAGCTCGATGAGGTGGATGAACTCGTGGCGTGGGCGGCCGACGCAACGCCGCGCGACCTGGCGAAGCTCGCGATGCCGGTGCTGACGCTCGCTGCCGAGCGCGACCTGCGCGCGAACTCGATCTGCACGATCGCCGCCGAGGAACTGGTGATCCACGTCCGGACTCTGGCGCGGCAGCTGTTCGTGGACGAGCGCGCGGCCTTCCCGGTTGCACTCGCTGGAGGCATGCTGCAGCGCGGCTCGTTCCTGCGCCGACTGGTCGAGCACCGGCTCAAGACCGCAGTGCCGGGCGCGCACCTGCATGGGGAGGAAGTGATTCCCGCCCGTGGGGCGATCAAGCTTGGGATGAGAGCCACCGTCTCTACCTGACGACGATGCGGAGTGGGGTTCGGGGGGCATCCCGAGAATGAAAAGGCCGCCCAACCGGGCGGCCTTTTCACTTCCCGCACCCCGAATCGCCTTAGGCGGCGCGAGTCACGGCGGGGATCATCGACGCATCCCACAGTCC
>DATLLD010000024.1:0-46459 GCA_035538035.1 Gemmatimonadaceae bacterium
TCCTGGGCGCTTCGCCCAGGAAGAGCCGCGCGTGCTCGCGCGTGAACGTGGCGAGGCGCACGACGTAATCGAGAATTGCGTCCTCCACGTGCACGCGATCCACGAGGTGCTGCATGGTGAGGATCTGCTCGGGCTCGAGCACCTTGCGCGGTCGCGGCGAGCCGTCGGTGAAGCGGCGGAGGATGCCCTTCTCGTCGGCCGCCGTCGGATACCCGATGAAGAGACGGACGAGGAAGCGATCGATCTGCGCCTCGGGCAGCGGGTAGGTGCCCTCGAGATCGATCGGGTTCTGCGTCGCGAGCACCATGAACGGGAGCGGCAGCTCGAAGCGATCGCCCTCGATGGTGACCTGCCGCTCCTGCATCGCCTCGAGCAGCGCGGACTGCGTCTTGGCGGGCGCGCGGTTGATCTCGTCGGCGAGCACGATGTTGGCGAAGATCGGCCCGCGCTTCACCGAGAAGGTGGCGGTGGCCTGGTCGAACACCTGCGTGCCGATGACGTCGGCGGGGAGCAGGTCCGGCGTGAACTGGATGCGGCTGAACGTCGTGCGCACCGTCTCGGCGAGCGTGCGCACCGTGAGGGTCTTGGCGAGGCCGGGCACGCCCTCGAGCAGCACGTGGCCGCCGGTGAGCAGCGCGATCAGCAGCCGCTCGACCATCGCATGCTGCCCGACGACGCGCAGGCCCACCTGCTCGAGGATGTCGGTGGTGAGCGCGTGCAGCTGCGGGTTCACCGTCGACGGCGTCGCGTTGGTCATGTCCGCGGGCGTATTCGCTCTCAGCGCCATCAGTCGTTCCCGGAGGGTGTCTTGGTGATCGCCAGCACGAGGTCGCGCTCCTTGTTCGTGAGCGCGCGGTACGCGCCCGGTTCGAGGTCGCCCAGCCGCACGGGACCGAACGACGTGCGCACGAGGCGCAGGACCTCGAGTCCCACCGCCTCGCAGAGCCGGCGCACCTCGCGCGTGCGGCCCTCGCGAATGGTGAGCGTGAGCTCCCAGGTGCGCGCCTGCGGCCCTTCGCGCACCTCGACCCTCTCCGGCGTGACGAGTCCGTCCTCGAGCTCGACGCCCTCGCGGATCGCCGCCGCGGCGGCCTTCACCGGCCCGCGCACGAGCGCCACGTACGAGCGCTCGACCGCCGTGCTCGGATGTGTGAGGAGATGCGCCGCATCGCCGTCGGTGGTGAGGAGCAGTACGCCTTCCGTCATGTAGTCGAGCCGCCCGACGTAGGTGAGTCCGGGTTCGGGCGGAACCAGCGAGAAGACCGTCGGTCGGCCACCGGGGTCGGAGCGCGTGGTCAGCACTCCGGTCGGCTTGTGCAGCACGTACCAGCGCGTCGGCGGAGGGAGCGCGATCTTGCGCCCATCCACCGCGATGGCGTCCTTCGACGGGTCCACCGACTGGCCCGTCCTCGCCACTGCGCCATTCACTGTTACGCGACCGGCGGCGACGAGTTCCTCCGCCTTGCGACGTGATGCGACCCCCGCGCGCGCGAGTGCCCGATGGATGCGCATCGTGTCATCACTCATGCTGATTGGACGGCCTCGGCCGGCTCGGCAGGTGACGATGCCGACGCGGCATCGGTAGGTGCGCCGTTGCTAGCCGCACCATCGCTCGTTGCGGCATCAGCCGGCGCTGCCTCGCTCGGCACGGCGTCGCGACGCAGCGCGATAGCCAGCTCGTCCACGCGCGGCAGCTCCTCCAGGTGCCGGAGCGCGAACTGCTCCAGGAACTGCGAGGTGGTGCCATAGAGCAACGGTCGCCCGAGTGCCTCCGAGCGGCCGACGACGTCGATCAGCCCGCGTTCGTGCAGCGAACGGATCACCGCGCCCACGTCGACGCCGCGGATCTCGGCGACCTCGGCGCGGCCGATCGGCTGCCGGTAGGCGATGATGGCGAGCGTCTCGAGCGCGGCCGAGGAGAGGCGCGCCGGGCGCACGGCCATCTGTGCGCGCTCGATCGCCTCGGTGTACTCAGGGCGCGTCAGCACCTGCCATCCACCGCCGACGTCCATCAGCTCCACGCCGTGGCCATCAACGTCATAGTGCTCGCGCAGCTCGTCGAGCGCGGCCTGCACGGCCGCCGGCGACGCCTCGGGATCGAGGGCCGCGAGTTCGTCGGTCGGTATGGGGCGCGGGCTCGCGAAGAGCGCGGCTTCAAGCAGCTTCGCCAGCGAATTCACGGCGGATCTCCACGTCGGCAAAAGGTCGGGGTTGGGTGAGGTGCAGCTCGCTGCGCTTCGCGAGCTCGAGCAGCGCCAGCAGCGCGCTCAGGATCTCCCAGGGTTCGGCATCGGCGCGCACGACGTCGCGCCAGCGCGCATGGGCGCGCAGCGCGAGTACGGCGCGCACGGTGAGCATCGCGCCATCCACGTCGAGCGATCGCGGGATCACCTCGTGGATGGTCGGCTTGCGGGCTGCGCGCAGCACGCGGTCCACCGCCACCAGCAGGTCGGTGAGCGAGAGAGCGAGCGGCGCCGGCGGCGGCGCCGCGGCCTGCGCCATGTAGGTGCGGCCGAAGCGGTTGCGGCGGTCGTCACCGAGCCGCTCGAGGAGGTCCACCACCTCGCGCATCTGCTGGTACTCGAGCAGCCGGCGGACGAGTTCGGCGCGCGGGTCGTCCCACTGATCGGCGCCTTCCTTCCGCGGCAGCAGCATCTGCGCCTTGATGCGGATCAGCCGCGCCGCCATCTCCAGGTACTCCGCGGCCTCGTTGAGCTTGAGTTCGTGCATGCGGCCAAGGAACTGCTCGCAGATGCGCGCCACGGGAATGTCATAGATGTCCACCTGCTCGTCACGGATCAGCGTGAGCAGCAGGTCGAGCGGGCCGTTGAAGCCCGCGAAGTCGACGACGAAGGTACCGTCGCCTTGTTCCGGCGCGATGGCGGTCATGTCGTCCATGGGCTCGCGAGCATGAAAGGCAGCGCCACGCGTTCAGCGATGGAGTCGAGGAAGAATACGGGCGCCAGCAGCGCGGAGAGGGCGCCGCGCCCGACGGTCACGAGCAGGATCAGGAGCAGGAACCCGGCGCCGGCCAGCCGCTCGTAGCGCACCGCCCACGCGGGCGGCAACATGTGCTTGACCACGTGCGAGCCGTCGAGCGGCGGGATCGGGATCAAGTTGAACACGAAGAGGAGCAGGTTGATGGTGATGCCATATGCGAACATCACCTGCACCAGCGAGAGCGAGTGCGCGATCGGCGGCACTCCGCGCCCGAGCAGGCCCAGCGCGATCACGCCGAGCGTGAGCAGCACCGCGAGGATGAAGTTGACGGTGACGCCGGCCAGCGAGACGATGATGTCGCCGCGCCTGTAGTCACGGTAGTTGCGCGGGTCGACCGGCACCGGCTTGGCGCCGCCGAAGGCGACGCCGATGCTCAGGAACATCACCAGCGGCAGGATCACCGTCAGGAACGGGTCGATGTGCTTGAGCGGATTCCAGGTCAGCCGCCCGAGCGACTGCGCGGTGGTATCACCCTGCTTCAGCGCAGCGTATCCATGGGCATATTCGTGCGCCACCACGGAGAACAGCAGGATGGGGGCGACGAGAAGGAATGTCTGGAATTTGTCCAAATGCGCGGCGCGGCTGGAGTGAGGCCCGTCACGGGCAGTCGGGGCGAAAGGTAGACCCCGGTGGCGGTGGAGTCAAAGCACCGGATTCACTTGACTTAGGTGCGTTCGCCGTCTAGCATTCTCAGGCTACGGCGCGCGGTCCGCGTGCCGCTGACCGTGCCCTGTTTCCATTAGCCAGAGAGTTCGTTCCGTGCCGAGAATCGCGTCCGCGAAGAAGAACATGCGCAAGACCCGTACGGCGACTGCGCGCAACCGCGGCCAGCGCTCGACGCTCCGTACCGCCCTCAAGTCCGCCAAGCTGACGGAGTCGTCCCCGAGCGACCGCATGAAGGCCGTGCAGCTGCTCGACCGGGCCGCCCGCAAGGGCCTGATCCATCCGAACGCCGCGGCTCGCCAGAAGTCGAAGCTGGCCAAGGCAGCGGCCGCGAAGTAAGCGACTGCTCCGGCAGCACAAGGTAGACAAGCGCCGCGCTCCCGAGGGAGCGCGGCGCTTTTGTGATGCTGGTGCTCGCCGGGTTCGACATCAGGCGATCCGGCGATCCGTCGCATGGCCGGAGCGCCTCGTGGCTACAGCGCCGCCAGTTCTCCCCCGCACCGCTCGCAGTACCACTCGGTCGGGTAGTTGAGCGTCCCGCATTCCTGGCACTTGAGCGTTTTGATGGCCTGCGACGTCCGCGGGGTGGGCCGGCCGAGCGGGCTGGGCGGTTCGTCGTCCGCTGAAGCAGGCGGTGCCGTGAACGAGGGCTCCGCGCGCCCGGCGCTTCCTGCGCGAGGACCAGAGGGTGGTTCCTTGATCGGTGCCGAAGGACCCTCGCTGATCGGCCCGGCAGTCGGCAACGGCGCGAGCGTCTCGGCGGCAGGGGTCGCAGGGGCCGCGGGTGCCGCCGGCGGCTCCGACGGTGCCTGTGGCTTGACCGGCGTCGGCGCCCGTGTCGGTGCAGGCGGCGGTGGGGTCGAGGCTCGACCGACGACCGAGTTGAGGAACGCCAGCTCGTCGAACGACGGACCACCCGACATGCGCGCCGCCGGGGCTGCGGCTTGGCCTGATGGCGGCCCCGCCCCTGCCGACGAGGACTCAGCCTCCGCGGCCGGAGCCGCGGGCTCCCCGATCTTGGCGGGCGCTGCTTCGTCGGAGGCGTCCCCGACGACGCCGGGGCGCGGAGCCGTATCGGGCTCCTTCACCGCGCTGGCGCTCGTGCCATTGAGGGCGTCCCGCAGCAGTTCGCGACGCCGCTCGAACGCACCGGCGCGGGCATCGCGCTCCTTCTCCAACTGCGAGATGGTGGCGTTGAGCACGGTCAGCTTCTTCGACCATTCCTTGGGTTCGTACTCACCGACATCGGCGCGGAGCTCGCCCTCGATCCGTTCCTCGAGCGCCGCGCCGAGCCGCGACTCGATCTCGGCGACGACGGCCTCATCCTCCTCGATGCCGCCGCTGAGTGACTCGGCCTCCGCCGCCGCGCGCACCTGGAGGTCGGTCAGCTTCGTCAGGTACTCATCCCGCAGGCGCGTGTACACGTGCGCGGGCGTCGACGCGCGACGTTCCTCGAGCTTCGCGAGATATCCCTCATGTCTCCGGCGCTCCGCGAGCAGCGCTTCGAGCGCTTCGATCCTTGAAGATTCCGACTTGGGCATCAATCGTCCGGTTGCTACTGCTCGTGCCTGAAGGGCACCACCTTGCCGAGTGCGCGCGCCGCCAGGATGATGCGCGCCGCGTGCTCGAGACTTTCCATTCGTTGGTGTGCGAGGGAGAGCGTCGCGCCCGCCGTCACCACACCGTGATTCGCCATCAGCCAAGCGTCGTGGCCGGCGAGCAGCGGAATGAACCGCGCCGCCAGCGCCTGCGTGCCCGGCGTCTCATAGGGCACGAAAGCCACCGGCCCCACGGAATACACTAACTCCGGCAGCACGTTCGCGGCCAACGTCTCACCCGCGACCGCGAAGGCAGTGGCCGTTGGCGGGTGCGCATGCACCACCGCACCGACATCGGCGCGCCCTCGATAGATCTCCAGATGAACCGCCATCTCAGAGGAGGGCGCGCGACTTCCCTTCCGCGCGACCCCGGCCAGCGTCACCTCCACCAGGTCCGTTCCCCGCACATCGACCTTCGGCATCCCGGCCGGCGTGATGAGGATGCGGTCGGGCGCGAGCCGGACGGAGACGTTGCCATCCTGTCCCGCGATCAACCCTCGCTCATACATTCGCCGGCACACCTGCACGATCCCGCGCCTCGCCTCGACCAGCGTCGGCACGGCTGCCTCAATCGGTCAATTCATGGACGACCCGACCACCCACGATGGTACAGGTGGCCAAGCCGCGCAGCTGCCGTCCGCCATAGGGCGTGTTGCGGCCCTTTGACTTGAACTTCGAGGGGTCGACGACCCACTCACGCCGCGGGTCGAACACCGTGATGTCGGCGAGGCTCCCCTTGGCCAGCGTACCGCCCGGCAGGTGGAACACCTTCGCCGGCAGGCACGCCATCCGGTCGACCAGCTGCGGGATGGTGAGGATTCCCGTCTCGACGAGCCAGGTGATGTTCACGCCGAGCGCCGTCTCGAGCCCGACGATGCCGTTGGGCGCGTCGGCGAACTCACGCTCCTTCTCGTCGTAGTGGTGCGGCGCGTGGTCGGTCACGAGGAGGTCGATCGTGCCGTCCTTGAGGCCGGCTTGCAGCGCCTCGACGTCGCGCCGCGTGCGGAGCGGCGGATTCATCTTCGCGTTCGTGTTGAAGCCCTCGACCGCGTCCTCGGTGAGCGAGATGTGATGGCTGCAGACCTCGGCCGTCACGTTCACGCCCTGGTCCTTGCCCCAGCGCACGAGGTCGACGGAGCCCTTGGTGCTCAGGTGGCAGAGGTGCACGTGTCCGCCCGTCAGCTTGGCGAGCAGGATGCAGCGCGCGACATCGATCTCCTCGGCCTCGGCGGGGATGCCCTTGAGCCCGAGCCGCGCGGACACGATGCCCTCGTTCATGGAGCCGCCCTCAGCGAGCGCCATGACCTCGCAGTGCTCGACGACGGGGATCCCGAAGGTCTGCGAGTACTCGAGCGCGGTGCGCATCAGGTGCGAGTTCTCGACCGGCCTGCCATCGTCGCTGACGGCGACGGCGCCGGCGGCGACCATCTCGCCGAACTCGGCGAGCGTCTCGCCCTGCATGCCGAGGGAGATCGCGCCATAGGGGTAGACGCGCGCGAACCCGGCGGCCTCTCCCTGCCGCTTCACGAAGCCGACAGTAGCCTGGTTGTCGGTGACGGGCTTCGTGTTGGGCATTGCACAGACGCCGGTGAAGCCGCCGGCCGCGGCCGCATGCGCGCCGCTCGCGACGGTCTCGACATCCTCTCGGCCCGGCTCGCGCAGGTGCACATGCACGTCGATCATGCCGGGCGCGACCACCTGGCCGGCGCAGTTCACGACTCGCGCGCCGTCGGGGCCGGCGATGGTGCCACCGATCGCGGCCACCTTGCCGTCCACGACGAGCAGGTCGCCGACGGCGTCGAGCCCCTGCGAGGGATCGACCAGGCGCGCGCCCTTGAGGAGCAGCGGCTTCGGGGAAGGTGCGCTCACGCGGCACCGCCCTGCTTGGCGGCGTCGGCGAGCGCGGCACGACCGCCCGCGAGGAGATAGAGCACGGCCATCCGCACGGCGACGCCGTTGGTGACCTGGTTGAGGATCACGCTGTGCGGGCCGTCGGCCACGTCAGAGTCGATCTCGACGCCTCGGTTCATGGGACCGGGGTGGAGGATGATGATGTCGCGGGGCGCGCGCTCGAGCCGGGCGCGCGTCACGCCGAAGACGCGATTGTATTCGCGAAGCGAGGGGATGTAGCCGCCGTGCATGCGCTCGAGCTGGAGCCGCAGGATGTTGAGCGCGTCGGCCCATTCGATGGCGGCCTCGATGCGGTCGAACACCTGCACGCCGGTGCCCATCTCGCGCACGGCGCCCGGCAGGAGCGAGCGCGGCCCGCACACCGCGACCTCGGCGCCCATCGCCTGCAGGCCCCAGATGTTGGAGCGCGCCACGCGCGAGTGGAGCACGTCGCCGCAGATGCAGACGCGCTTGCCCTCGAGCGAGCCGAGCTTGTCGCGGAGCGTGAGCAGGTCAAGCAGTCCCTGGGTCGGGTGCTCGCAGGTGCCGTCACCGGCGTTGATGACGTTCGACTCGATGCGCTCGGCGAGGAAGCGCGCGGCGCCCGAGCCGGCGTGCCGCACCACGACCATGTCGATCCGCATGGCCTCGAGGTTCCTGGCCGTGTCCACGAGCGTCTCGCCCTTGGAGACGCTGGAACCGCTGGACGCGACGTTGACCGTGTCGGCCGACATGCGCTTCTCGGCGAACTCGAAGGAGATGCGCGTGCGGGTGGACGGTTCGAAGAAGAGGTTCACGACGGTCATGCCGCGGAGCGTCGGGACCTTCTTGATCTTGCGCTCCGAGATCTCCTTCAGCGGCTCGGCGACATCGAGGATCGTGGTGATCTGCTCGCGGGAGAGGCCGGCGAGCCCCAGCAGGTCCTTTCCGAGGAGAGAGCCGCTCACGTGGAGGCGCCGAGAAGCACGACTTCGTCGCGCTGGTCGAGCGAGGGCACGAGCACGTCGACGCGCCCGCCGCGCGGCACGTCGAGCCGCTTGCCGACGACGTCCGCGTGGATCGGCAGCTCGCGCCCGCCGCGATCGACGAGGACCGCGAGCATGATGCGCGCCGGACGACCGAAGTCGGCGAGCTCGTCGAGCGCCGCGCGGATGGTGCGGCCCGTGTAGAGCACGTCGTCGACGATGACGACGACCTTGCCCTCGAGCGCCGACGGCAGGTGCGTCTGTCCGACGACGGGACGGGGCCCGACGGTCTGGAGGTCGTCGCGATAGAGGGTGATGTCGAGCGCGCCGCGCGGGATCTCGGCGCCCTCGCGCTCGCGGATGACCTCGGCGAGGCGTTCGGCGATCTGGACGCCGCGTCGCTGGACGCCGACGATGATCAAGTTGTCGGAGCCGTCGTTCAACTCGAGGATCTCGTCCGCCATGCGGGAGATCGTGCGCGCGACGGCGCGCGCGTTCAGGACGACGTTAGTGGTCTGGGACATCCCTACCAATATGCGCTGACTCTCGCGCTGGCGGGAGCGGACCGTGCTGCAAGAGTCAGGCGGCGTGCTGGGCCGAACGACTGGAAGGGACGCCCTTCTCGTCCGAAAGTCGCGCCAGGTAGACCTTCTCGGCGCCTGGGCCGAGCACGTCCCGCGTCACGGGGCGGACGATCGTCCCGATCAGGTTGCCTTTGTCGTCGAAGAGATTCACGAGGTTGTCCGGGGTTCGCTGCATGATGGGTTCCATGGCTGTCTCCTGCGTTCGCGGGGTCTGACACCTTTTGGCGAAGGAAGGTTTGCAGCGCGTGGTATCGGGGGCATCACGGGCGGGTCGCGGTGTTGCATTGGATCGCGAACTGCTCGGACCACAGGGGGCACAGTGAGCACAGGGAGCGCAGGCACGGGCACACTCGCGTGGCGTCTCCGGTGAAAGACAAAGCGGCAGTCTCCGCTTGCGCGGAGCCTGCCGCTGAATCGATCGATCTTCACGGACGGGGTGGGATTCGAACCCACGGTACGCTATGAACGTACACACACTTTCCAGGCGTGCGCCTTAAACCACTCGGCCACCCGTCCCCGGGACGACGGGGCGCTTCCTGCGACGCCCCCGCAAACGACGACGCGCCGGGCTCCAGCTGCCAAGCGCGTCGAGACCACGAACGGACAGAGTGAGATTCGAACTCACGATACCGTTGCCGGTATGCCGGTTTTCGAGACCGGTGCCTTCAACCACTCGGCCATCTGTCCAGAGTCTGGGAAAACTAACCGCTCGCCGGGGTGGGTCAACGGGCGGCTTTCGATCGGCGGATGCCACGGGCACCGTTGGCATGGATACGGTGCCGCGCCCGACGCCGGACTTGATACGGTTGCGCCGTGGATTCTTGCATTTCCGCGCCAGCCGAGCGTACCCTATGGCCATGCCAGCCCTTGCACGCACCTGGACGCGCGAGGAAGTGCTCGCGTTGCCCGACGACGGGAACCGCTACGAGCTCGTGGACGGCGAGCTGCTGATGAGCCCGAGTCCGCGAGGGATTCATCAGCGAGTCGTGACCGAGCTGTTGTTGCTCGTCGCTCCCCACGTGCGAGCACATCGCCTGGGCGGCACGAGCCACGCCCCCGCGGACCTCGACCTGCAATCGGGCCAGCTGCTTCAGCCCGACCTGTTCGTCGGTGCTCTCGTGAACGGCCGAGAGCCGCTCGACTGGAACGAGTACGCAATCCCGCTGCTGGTCGTGGAAGTCCTGTCGCCATCCACCGCACGGTACGACCGGCTGATCAAGCGCCAGCGCTATCAGCGGTCGGGCGTCCCTACGTACTGGATAGTCGACCCCGATGCGCGGCTCGTCGACGTGTGGCACCCCGAAGACGATCGCGCGCTCACCGTGTCCGAGGTGCTGGCGTGGGAGCCGTCACCCGAAGTGCCGGCACTCGAGATCGACCTGCCATGGTTCTTCGGGCGCGTCTGGCAGGAGTGATCAGCCGGCCACGCCGCGGCGCGCCTTGAAGAATCCGCTCAACTGCGCCGCGCATTCCTCCTCGAGCACCCCGCCCTGCACCTCCGGGCGATGGTTCAGCCGCGGGTTCCGCAGCAAGTCATGTACGGAGCCCGCCATGCCGGCCTTGTCGTCCCACGCGCCGAACACCACGCGACCCACGCGGGCGAGCACGATCGCACCGGCGCACATCGCACAGGGCTCCAACGTGACGTAGAGCGTGGCCGACGTGAGGCGCGTGTCCCCGACCGCGTACGCGGCGGCGCGCAGCACGCGCATCTCGGCGTGCTGCGTCTGGTCCTTGGAGGAGACCATCGCGTTGGCGCCGCGCGCCATCACGGCGCCGTTGTGCACGAGCACGGCGCCCACGGGCACCTCGCCGGCCTTGGCAGCACGAGTGGCTTCGGTGATCGCCTGCGCCATCCACCACGCGTCCTCGTCGGCGCGCGTGGCGAAGGTGACTGGGCCGCTCAACTCGTCGCTCCCGCGCATGGAAGATCCACGGGACCGCTCACGCCACCTTCTCGAACGCGAGCTGGTCGCCGGCGGCGGTGACCTTGACCCGGTCGCCGTCCCCGAACTTCCCCTCCAGGATCGCCATCGCGAGCGGATTCTGGATCAGCCGCTGGATGGCGCGCTTGAGCGGCCGCGCGCCGAAAGCGGGGTCGTAACCCTCCGTCGCGATCAGGTGCTTGGCATCGTCTGTCACCTCGAGCGTCATCTTGCGCTCGGCGAGCAGCGCGTCCATGCGCTTCAGCTGCAGGTCGACGATGTGCGCGATCTGCTCCTCGGCCAGCGGCCGGAAGATGATGATGTCGTCCACGCGGTTCAGGAACTCGGGCTTGAAGTGCGTGCGGAGCGCGCTGGTGACCTGTGCCTCGACCGCCGCCCAGTCGCTCGTCCCCGCCTCGAGGATCCACGCCGAGCCGATGTTCGAGGTCATGATGATGACCGTGTTCTTGAAGTCGACCGTGCGGCCCTGCGAGTCCGTGAGACGGCCGTCGTCGAGGATCTGCAGGAGGATGTTGAAGACGTCGGCGTGCGCCTTCTCGATCTCGTCGAAGAGGATGACGCTGTACGGACGCCGGCGCACGGCCTCGGTGAGCTGGCCGCCTTCCTCGTAGCCGACGTAGCCCGGCGGCGCGCCGACGAGGCGCGAGACGGCGTGCTTCTCCATGTACTCCGACATGTCGATGCGCACCATCGCGTGCTCGTCGTCGAAGAGGAAATCGGCGAGCGCGCGCGCGGTCTCCGTCTTGCCGACGCCGGTGGGGCCGAGGACGATGAACGAGCCGATGGGCCGGGTGGGGTCCTGCAGCCCGGCGCGCGAGCGGCGCACGGCGTTGGCGACGGCAGTGACGGCTTCCGTCTGCCCGACGACGCGCCTGGCGAGTTCCTTGTCGAGGTGCGCCAGCCGCTCGCGTTCCGACTCGAGCATGCGCGTGACCGGCACGCCGGTCCAGCGCGCCACGATCTCGGCGATGTCGTCGGCGGTGACCTCCTCCTTCAGGAAGCGCGCGCCCCCACTCTTTTGCGACGACAGGTTCTCCTCGACGCGCTTGAGCTCCTGCTCGAGCTTCGGCACCGTGCCGTACTGGATCTCGGCGGCCTTGCCGAGGTCGCCGGCGCGCGTGGCGCGCTCGACCTCCGTCTTGGCCTCGTCGAGCTGCTGCTTGAGCTTGCCGACGTTGCCGAGCGCGTCCTTCTCGAGCTGCCACTGCGCCTTCATCGCGCCGCTCTGCTCGCGAAGTTGGGCCAGCTGCTGTTCCAGTGCTTCACGACGCTCGACCGAAGCTGCGTCCTTCTCCTTCTGCAGCGCCTGCCGCTCGATCTCCAGCTGGACGATGCGGCGCTCGACCTCGTCGATCTCCTGCGGCAGCGAGTCGATCTCGATGCGCAGGCGCGACGCGGCCTCGTCCATCAGGTCGATGGCCTTGTCCGGAAGGAAACGATCGCCGATGTAGCGGTTGGAGAGCGTCGCGGCGGCGACAATCGCACCGTCGGTGATGCGCACGCCATGGTGCGACTCGTAGCGCTCCTTGAGCCCGCGCAGGATGGCGATGGTGTTCTCGACCGACGGTTCACCGACGAACACGGGCTGGAAGCGGCGCTCGAGCGCCGGGGCCTTCTCGACGTTCTTGCGGTACTCGTCGAGCGTCGTCGCGCCGACGACGCGGAGCTCGCCGCGAGCCAGCATCGGCTTGAGCATGTTGCCGGCGTCCATCGAGCCCTCGGCCTTGCCCGCGCCGACGATGGTGTGCATCTCGTCGATGAAGACGACGAACTGGCCCTCGCTCGAGGTGATCTCCTTGAGCACCGCCTTGAGCCGCTCCTCGAATTCACCGCGGAACTTGGCACCGGCGATCAGCGCGCCGAGGTCGAGCGACACGAGCCGCTTGTTGCGCAGCGACTCGGGCACGTCGCCGTTGACGATGCGCTGCGCGAGCCCTTCGGCGATCGCCGTCTTGCCCACGCCCGGCTCGCCGATGAGCACGGGATTGTTCTTGGTGCGGCGCGAGAGCACCTGCACCACGCGACGGATCTCCTCGTCGCGGCCGATCACCGGGTCGAGCTTGCCCTTGCGGGCGTCCTCGGTGAGGTCGCGCGTGTACCGCTGCAGCGCCTGGTACTGCGTCTCGGGCGTTTGGTCGGTGACCTTGTGCGCGCCGCGAATCGACTTGAGCGCGTCGAGCAGGCCTGCCTTGGTCACCCGCTGCGCCTTGAGCAACGCGGCCGTTTCGGTGCCCTTGGTGTCGGCGAGCGCGATCAACAGATGCTCGGTGGACACGTACTCGTCGCCGAGCGCCTTGGCCTCCTTCTCCGCGTTGTCGAGCACGCCATTCAGCTCGCGGGCGAGACCCGGCTGCGCCTCGGTCTGCTTGGGGTAGCGCGCGATCTCCCGCTCGAGCGCCTCCTGCAACGCCGGGACCCCGACCCCGAGCTTCTGGAGGATGGGCACGACGATGCCCTCGTCCTGCGCGAGGAGCGAGACGAGCAGGTGCGTGTCGTGCACCTGCGGATTACCGATGCGCCGCGCCTGCGTGACCGCATCGGCGAGGGCTTCGGAACTCTTCACGGTGAGACGGTCGGGATTCATCATCTTCTCTTGGCGAGCCTGAGGAGGGTGTTGCGACCATTTCTGGTGCAACTCGCGCGCCTCTCAAGTTACGCCATTCCGGCGGGAATCGTGCCGCCCTCGACTCACCGCACGGCCGAAACGGCCTCCCAGGCTGCCCATGCGCGCAGCGGGCGTCCGTCGGCGAGATGCTCCTCGAGGAACTCGCGCAGGAGACGCTGGTGCGCGCGGGCACTCGGCTGGTCGGTGGTGCCTCCCGCCTCTCCGCGGGACCACGCCAGCATCGACCGGCGCGCGTCGGCCGGCAGCATTCGCGCGCCGATCACCGAGCCGGCACACGAATCACAGACGGCGCCGCCCGCGCGATGCGAGAACCGCACGGCATCCTCCGGACTCAGCGGGCGGTGGCAGACCGCGCACTCGTCGAGCGCCGGAGCGAAACCGAGTTCCGAGACCAATTGCCAGGCGGCCGCCAGCGCGCGGGCGGCCACCAGTTCCTCGTCCGTCTGGCCGAGCGCGTCGAGGCTGGCCGCCAACGAGTCGTGAAGGCTTCCCTCCGCCTCCTGGGACCCGAAGCGCATGCATAGCTCGGCGAGCGCCGCCGCCCCGCCGAAGCGCGAGAGCGACGACGCGAGAGCCGGCCGCGCGCGCGTGGCGTCGAACGCCGTGAGGGTGTGAAGGTCACTGGTGGGATGGATGATCAACTGCGCCATCCCACTCGTGAAGAGATCGAGTCCCAGGCCGAAGCGGCTCTTCGGCCGCTTGGCCCCGCGCGCGATCACCGAGACGACGCCAGCCTCGCGAGTCGCCAGCCGCACGATGCGGGAGGTCTCGCGGTAGTCGAAGCCGTGGAGGACGATCGCCTCGGTCTGGATCACCGCCGGAATTTAAGCCCGGCGTAGAGCGTGCGCCCCGGCGTCCGGAATCCGAACACTTGTTCGTAGCGCGCATCGGCGAGGTTCTCGGCCCGAAGCTGGAGCGACGCGCCGGGCAGCAGCGCGGAAGGCAAGCGCAGCTCCCCGCCCACGTCGATGGTCGTGAACGGCTCCAGGAACACCACGCCGGCCGGGAACGAGGAGAAATCGCGATCCTCGCGTTCGCCGGTGCGGATGGCGGTCACGTTGACCGTGCCGGCCTCGCTGATCTGGCGCGAGAGACTGAGCGTCGTGACATGCTCGGGGCGGCGCAGCAACCGTCCGCCGGCGACGAAGTTCGCCGAGGCGCCGGTGTCGAAGCCGGCGTCGACCACGCGCGTGTCGGTCCAGGTGTGCGCAGCGGCGACCGACACTCCGAGGACGTCGGCAGCGACCTCGAGTTCGACGCCACCGGCGTTGGCGGCCGCGACGTTGTAGTAGTTGGGCTCGCCCGCCGCCGGCGGTGCGCCGGTGTACTGCACGAGGTCCGTGAAGCGCTGCGAGAAGCCCGTCGCGCGGAGTGAGACGCGGCTCGCGAGCGTGGCCTCGATGCCGAACTCCGCCGACTGCGACTGCTCGGGCCGGAGCGCGGGATTCCCGACCGTGAAGCCACTGGCGAAGTTCTCGAAGAAGCTCGGCGCCTTGAACGCGGTGCCTGCCGACGCGCGGAGTCGCACGGCGTCCGACACGCGGTACGCGAGCCCCGCGCGGGCGGTGCGGAACGACCCGAAGGCGCTGTTTTCGTCGAACCGCCCGCCGACCGTGTACGACCACCGCCCGGCATCGCCGAGTCCTTGCAGGTAGACCGCGAGGTTCTCGCGCGCGGCGCGGAACTCGTCGGGGAAGTCCCCGAACTCACTCAACGAGACCGAGCTGCCGCGCTCGGCATCGCGCGCGAACTCGGCGCCGATGGTGATGCGCTGTCCCGTCCGCACTTGGTAGGTGGTGCGCAGGTCGGCCTGACGCCGCGTGACGGTCGCGCGCGCGATATAACCGTAGAACCCGAGCGTGTCGGTGGCGTCGTCCGGGCCGTCAGTCGTGCGCGGATGTAGCTCGCTGAGCGAGAGCTGCACGCGCGTCTCGAGGCGGTCGCTCCACTTGTGCCCGGCATCGAACGCGGCCTGGGCGCGATGCTCGGTGCGCTCCGCGTTGCGGTCGCCGACGGTGCCGTCGGACTCGGTGGGGTACTCGTAGACCGAGGCGTGGTAGCGCGCGGAGAGGCGCGCATCGAACCGTCGGTCATCGTCAGACGGCAGCGCGACGGACGCGGAGAGCCCGTCATTGCGATACGCGTTGTTGAACGCGAGCGCGCCGTCGCTCGCGTGATGCGCGCCAGTGAGCGCCCATGCCAAGCCGCCCGAGGTCGCCGACGCACCGAGCGTCGCGGTACGCGCACCGAACGAACCGCCACCCAGTTCGGCATTCACGCGCGTGGCACCATCGCCGGTGCGCGTGAAGAGCTGGATCACGCCGGTGACGGCTTCGGAGCCGTAGAGCACGCTGGCCGGGCCGCGCACGACCTCGATGCGCTCGATGTCGTCGAGCGTGACGCGGCCGAGGTCGAGCGTGCCGCCGGGTTCGTTCACGGGCACGCCGTCGACCAGCAGACGCACGTAGTTGGCCTGCCCGCCGCGCAGGAAGAGCGACGACTGCGAGCCGAAGCTCGACTGTCGTACGATGGCGAGCCCGGGCACGCGCCGCAGCGCGTCGCCGAGATGCGTGATACCCTCGGCGCGCAGGCGCTCGCCGTCGAGCACGGTCACGGTCGAGGTCTGTGTCTTGATGCCGCCGGGCACACGCGTCGCCGTCACGACGAGGGCCGGGAGGCTGAGCGTGTCGCGACCAACCTGCGCCGCGGCCGGAGCGGCGAGCGCGAGGAGGGCGACGAGCATCGGAACGCGGGACGAACGGAGCGGAGTCACGGAGTCACTCAGGGAGGAAGGTGGGGATCAACGAGTCCCCCGGCCGCGCAGCGGCACGAGGAACGGGGCACCCACGGCGGGATCGCGCGCGACGACGAGTGGCCACTCGTAGACGCGCTCGAGGATGTTCCCGCGCATCACCTCCGCCGGCGTCCCGGCGGCGGCGATGACACCGTGGTGGAGCAGCACGATGTGGTCCGCGAAGCGGGCCACGAGGTTCAGCTGGTGGCTCACGAGGAGCACGCACTGTCCCGAACGTGCGAGTGAATCGAGCAGTTCGAACACCGACATCTCGTGCGCGACGTCGAGGAAGGTCGTGGGCTCGTCGAGCACGAGCGCGCGGCCGCCCTGCGCCAGCGCTCTCGCGATGCGCACGCGCTGCCATTCGCCGCCGGAGAGTTCATCCGTGCGCCGGTCGGCGAATGCGCCGACATCGGCACGATGGATGGCGGCCGCGACGGCATCGCGATCCGCGGCGGTGCGTCCCGAGAACGCGCCGGCATGCGGATAGCGGCCGAGCGCGATGAAGTCGCGCACGGCGAGCGGGAACACGGGCTCTTCGCGCTGCGGCACGACGGCCACCCGCGACGCGACGGCCCGCCGTCCGAGCGTCGTGAAGTCGACGCCGTCGAGCGTGATGCGGCCCGCCTCCGGCGCGAGGCGGCCAAGGAGCGCGCGCACGATCGTGCTCTTGCCGCTGCCGTTGGGCCCGACGATCGCGGTGATGCGGCCCTCGGGCGCCTCGAGGCTCACGCCGCGCACCGCCGGCTCGGCGGCCGCGCGATAGCGCAATACGAGGTCATCGATGCGGATCATCGCGCGGCCCCGCGCAGGCGCCAGAGGAAGAATGGCACGCCGATGATCGCGGTCACCGCGCCGAGCGGCAACTCGGCCGGCCGCACGACGGTGCGCGCAACGAGATCCGCGCCGACGACCAGCGCGGCGCCGGCGAGTGCGGATGCCGCGACGGTCTCCCGCGTGGTGCGCGCGCCGAGCGCGCGCGCGATCGCCGGCACTATCAAACCGACGAACCCGATGAGCCCCGCCCCGGCCACGGTCGCGGCGGCGAGCAATGACGCGGTGAGGTAGATGCGACGCGTGACGCGCTCGACGTCGAGTCCCAGCGACGCGGCGGCATCCTCGCCGAGCGCGAGCACGTCGATGTCGCGTCCCCACCAGGCGAGGAGCGCGATGCCGGCCACCACATAGCCAGACACCGAGCGCACCGTGGACCACTGGGCGTCGCCGACCGAACCCATCATCCACCAGAGCGCACCGCGCACGGACTCCTCGGGCGCCGTCGCCAGCGCGACCATGATGGCGGCGTTGCAGAACGCGCCGACCACGACGCCCGCCATGAGCAGCACGCGCGGGTCGGCGTACGCGCCCGAGGCGCGAGCCACCACGAGCACGAGCAGCACCGCGAGCGCCGCGCCGGCGAACGCCGCGAGCGGCACCAGTGACGGCATCGACACGCCGACCACGACCGCCAGCACGGCGCCGACGGCGGCGCCGCCCGAGACCCCGAGCAAGTACGGCTCGGCGAGTGGATTGCGGAGCGTGGCCTGCAACGCGGTGCCGCTGGCCGCGAGCCCCGCGCCGACCACGGCGCCGAGCACGACGCGCGGCAGGCGCAGCCCCTGGACGATCGCGCTCGCGGTGTCACCGGCACCATTGCCAGTGAGCGCGCGCCAGACGTCGAGCGGCGAGAGCGGCACGGAGCCTCCAGCGAGGCCAACGACGACGGCGACGCCGAGCAGCATGACGAGCAGCGCCCACGTGCGAGCGGTCATTGCGCCGAGTCACCGAGGATGAGCGCGCGCAGGTGCCGCGCGGCTTCGCCCATGCGCACACCGGGCCGGCCAACGAGCGTCGTGTCCACCACGAACACGCGTCCCTCGCGCACGGCGCGCACCGCCTGCCAGCCGGGATGCGCGCGGATCGTCGCGGCGCTGTTCGGTCCGGCGAGGATCGCGTACGGGTCGCGACGCGCGACCTCCTCGAGCGAGACCTGCGGCGAGGGTGCGGCGATGTCATCGAAGACATTCTCCGCCCCGGCGATGTCGATGAGCTCGCTCAGGTAGCTGCCGCGGCCGATGGTCATCAGCGGCGCGTCCCAGATGTGCCAGAACACCCGTCGCGGTTCGATCGCCCGCGGCAAGTTGCGCAGCGAGTCGAGCACGGCGACCACTGTGTCGGTGGCAAGCGCGCCTCGTGTGCTGTCGCCGAGCGCGGCCGCGATCACGGGCGCGATGCGCGCGAGGTCCGCGACGTGGTCCGTGCGCAGCGTCAGAGTCGCCACGCCTGCCGCGCGCAGCTGCTGCACGGCGGCGCGGTTCGAGGCGCTCGCGTAGAGCAGCACGAGCTCGGGACGCTGGCCGAGCACGGCCTCGACGTTCGGCTGCATGCCGTCGCCGACGCTCGGCACGGCGCGGGCCGCGGCGGGATACAGGTCCCAGCTCGTGCGACCGACCAGCCGGTCGCCGTAGCCCAGCGCGAAGACGAGCTCTGTGGTGTTCGGGTTGAGCGAGACGACGCGCGTGGCGGGAGCGGCGAGACGCAGCGTATCGCCGAAGTCATCGACGGTGATGAACGGCGCGATGGTCGCCGTGCCGGCATCGCGCGCCGGGGCGCCGCAGCCGAGCAGCGCAGCGACGACGCCTGCGGCCGCCACGATTCGCCGCGAAGAAACCGATCCAGCACCCGCGCATCCGACCACGAAAAAGGGCTCCTCCCTGATGGAAGAAGCCCGAATGCACGCCACCCCGTTCGCCCCGACACGATGCTGGCGCCACGGACCCTCCCCCGAGGGTTTGTGAGTGGCGCGAACGGGGTCGTCTCCTGGCTCGGGGCCGTCGCGCTCGCCTTCCCGACCCCCGCAGGAGTCAGTGGCTTGATGAGAGCGGACGTTTGTGTTGCCCGTTACAGTGGCGGGGCCGCGCCGGATTCACACCGGCTTCCGTGTCCCGCGTTCGCCTTCGATTGTTCCCGGAACCTACCGCAGCCCGTCGCGCCTCGCAAGCGCCTCGGAGAGCCGCCCCTTGAGTCGCGCCCGCGCCAGATGATGCTCCGCCTTCTGCGCCTCGGTCGGATGCGCGATGCGCTCGTACTTCGCGTCCAGCGCGGCGATGGCGAGCGCGAGTGACTCGGGATCGACGTCGCGCCGGCGCGCGAACGCG
This sequence comes from Gemmatimonadaceae bacterium, assembly GCA_035538035.1. GTDB lineage: Bacteria > Gemmatimonadota > Gemmatimonadetes > Gemmatimonadales > Gemmatimonadaceae > Pseudogemmatithrix. The sequence goes on from DATLLD010000024.1 coordinate 19,225, forward strand.
GCCGGCCCCTTGCGCATGAACGCCATGCCGAGGCCGAGCAGCAGCGCCGCGCCGACGGCGGTCACGACGAGCATCATCCGCAGGCCCGTCACCGCCGGCCCCGGCGCGATGATGCGGAACGTCGCGGTGTCGGCGACCTCCTGCGCGAGGAAACGGCGGAACGGACGCTCCTCGACCAGCACCGGCGTCACCGCGGTGAGGCCGGCGCCGGTCGCGTTGCCGCGCGGATCCTCGATCAGCACCTCGAGCACCGGCACCGCGGCACCGGCTACGAAGTCGATCACGTCGCGGCTCGCCGGCAGGTCGTAGAAGAAGGAGAACTGCCGCAGGCCAGGCGCCAGCGGCGCGGTCACCCGCACCCGACCGCCCTCGAGGGCGACTGCATCGCCGGAGATGTCGCCGTCGCCGGTGGTGATCCGCTCCACGCCCGTCGGCAGCGGCACCTCGAAGGTGGCGCCCCCGTCGCGGGAGACGCGCGTGACCGACGAGTCATTGCTGATCTCGTACACCTCGACGACGGTGCGCACGTTGGCCTTGGCCGTGTCCGGTGCGGTCACGATCACGTGGCGGCCCATCACGGAGATTCGGACGGGCGCGCTCGTCGTGTCGTAGACGAGCATGTCCGCCTGGCTGCCGCGCACGACCTCCGCGCGCAGTGGCGGCGTGAAGTACGCGACGCCGCCGCGGCTGGTCGACACGAAGTAGACCGCGGCCGTGTCGCCGGACGGTCGGTAGCGGAACAGGTACCGGCCGTCAGGGCGCGTGCGCGTCGAGTCGAGCGCACCGGCGCTGTCCTTGCCGACGCGATGCAGCACCACCCATGCGCCACCGACGCCCACGGTCGAGTCGCCGCCGGGCCGGATGACGCGGCCGTCGACGGCCCGCGTCGCCTGCGCGCCAAGCGGCGCGGCGGCCACGGTGACCGCGAGCGCGAGCACGGAGAAGCCGCGCATCCTACAACGAGAAGCGTCCAAAGTCCTCTGGGCGGAGCTGCGCGAGGTGCCGCTTGAGCTCCTCGGCGGAGAGAGTGTCGGTGTCGTCCGGCGACGGCGCATCGCCCCCACCGTCGGATGCATCGTCGTCGAACAGCGAGTCGGACACGAAGATCGGCGCCTGCAGGCGGATCGCGATGGCGATCGCATCCGAGGGACGCGCGTCGACGACCACCGGCTGGCCGGCACGGGTGAGGTGCAGCTCGGCGAAGAACGTGCCGTTCTGCACGCGCGTCACCTGCACGCGGCGCAGCAGGCCGCCCAGTGCGGTGATGAGCGACTGCGCAAGGTCGTGCGTCATCGGCCGTTCGCGCTTGATGTCGTTCAGGTGCGCGGCAATGGACTCTGCCTCCGGCCGCCCGATCCAGATCGGCAGCATGCGCTCGCCATCCTTCTCCTCGAGGATGATGACGAACGCCTGCGAGGCGGCGTCGAGCCCGAGGCGGGAGACCGTCACCTCGACCATGTTGCCGCCTCGCTCGCTGGCATGGTTCGCTCAGCGGCCGCGAACGGCGCGCTTGAGTTCGGCCACCTTGTTGGTGCGCTCCCAGGTGAAGAGCTTCACCTTCTTGCCGAGCCGCACCGCCGCCTCGGGCTCGCGCCCGAAGTGGCCGTAGGCCGCCGTCGGTCCGTAGATCGGCTTCCGCAGCTCGAGCGCGTCGATGATGCCCTTGGGCGTCAGGTCGAACACGCTGGCGACGGCCTTCATGATGACGAGTTCGTCGACGGCGCCCGTGCCGAAGGTGTCGACCATCACCGAGACCGGCTTGGCGACGCCGATGGCGTACGCGAGCTGCACCTCGACCTTCTTGGCGAGACCGGCGGCGACGATGTTCTTGGCGACCCAGCGCGCGGCGTACGCGGCGGAACGGTCGACCTTCGACGGATCCTTGCCCGAGAACGCGCCGCCACCGTGACGGCCGTAACCACCGTACGTGTCGACGATGATCTTGCGACCGGTCAGCCCGGCGTCGCCGTGCGGGCCGCCGATGACGAAGCGACCCGTCGGGTTGATGTGCGTCTTCATCCGCTTCGCGCGGAGCTCCTCGGGGATCACCGCCTCGATGATGTCGCGCGTCACCGCCTCGCGGATGGCGCGGTTGCTGACCGAGTCGGCGTGCTGGGTCGAGATCACCACCGTGTCGACCTCCACCGGGCAGCCGTTGTCGTACACGACCGACACCTGCGACTTGCCGTCGGGACGCAGCCACGGCAGCGTCCCATCCTTGCGCCGGTCGGAGAGCGCCTTCGCGAGCTTGTGCGCGAGCACGATCGGCAGCGGCATCAGCTCCGGCGTCTCGTCGCAGGCGAACCCGAACATCATGCCCTGGTCGCCCGCGCCGCCCGTATCCACGCCCTGCCCGATGTCGCGCGACTGCTGGCCGAGCGCGTTGAGCACGGCACAGGAGTCGGCGTCGAAGCCGATGCCGGCCTCCACGTAGCCGATCTCCTTGATCGTGTCGCGCACGAGCTGGCGCAGGTCGGCATAGGCGCTCGTCGTGACCTCGCCGAAGATCGTCGCGAGCCCGGTCGTCACCATCGTCTCGCAGGCGACGCGGGAGAGCGGGTCCTGCGCGAGCAGCGCGTCGAGGACGGCGTCGGAGATCTGGTCGGCGACCTTGTCCGGATGGCCTTCGGTGACGGACTCGGACGTGAAGAGGTGGCGATGGAGCACGGCGGTCGGGTTGACGTTTTTTGGTGGACGCCGGCAGAGAAAAAAGGCCGGCGCGTCCGGCCGGCCTTCACGCTGCTCGTCGTGTAACGATAATGCTTGCGCGCGAGCCCCAGCAACCCGGCAAGGAGAACGAACGCGCCGTCAACCGAGGCCGAGCAGGCCGTCGAGCAGTTCCTCGCCGAGCTCGCGCTGGAGCGCGGCGCGCAGGAGCTTGGTGGCCGACCGCGCGCTGTCGGCCGCGAGCGCCTCCTGCGCGGCGGCGGCCGCCGCCGCCGCGCTGATGCCGCGCACGAGCCGCTTGACCGCGGGGATGCCCGGCGCGCCGACGCTCAGCGTGCGCACGCCGAGTCCGATCAGCGCGTACGCCATCAAGGGCTGCGTCGCCATCTCGCCGCAGACGCTCACCTCGAGACCGGCGCCCTGGCCCACTTCCACGGTCCGCGCGATCAACCGCAGCACCGCCGGGTGCAGCGGCGTGAAGCGCGAGACGAGCGCCGCGTTGCCGCGGTCGACGGCCATCGTGTACTGCACGAGGTCGTTGGTCCCGACGCTGAAGAACGAGACATCCTTGACGAACGTGTCCGCGGCGACCGCGGCGGCGGGAGTCTCGATCATCACGCCCAGCGGCACGTCGGAGCGGTGCGGCACGCCGCGCGCCGCCAGCTCGGCCGCCGCCTCCATCATGAGGAAGCGCGCCTGCCGCACCTCCTCGACCGAGACGACGAGCGGCAGCATGATGCGCAGGTCGCCGAAGACGGCGGCGCGCAGCAGCGCCCGCAGCTGCACCTTGAAGAGTTCCGGCTCGTCGAGGCACATGCGGATGGCGCGCCAGCCGAGGAACGGGTTGGGCTCGTGCGGAAAGCCGCCGATCGGCAGCTTGTCGCCGCCGACGTCGTAGGTGCGGATGACCACCGGGTGACCCGCGAACGCGCGCACGACCTTGCCGTACTCCTCCACCTGCTCTTCCTCGGTGGGCATCGACGCGCGCCCGACCACGAGGAACTCGGTGCGCATCAGGCCCACGCCCTCGGCGCCACTGGCGACCGCCGCACGGGCCTCGTCCGGGAGGTCGACGTTGGCGCGCAGCGTCACGCGCTCGCCGTCCGTCATGACGGCCTCGGCGGATCCAAGCGCGGCCAGCTCGACCTGCGTCGCAGCCTCGCGTCGCGCACGGTCCGCGAACTGCGCCAGCTCGGCCGCCGTCGGGCGCACGATCAACAGGCCGTTGGTGCCGTCGAGGATCACGCGCTCGCCGGCGGTGATGCGCGAGGTGGCGTCGAGCAGGCCGACGACGGCGGGCAGGCCGAGCGAGCGCGCGAGGATGGCGACGTGCGACGTGCGCGTGCCGGCGTCCGTGGCGATGCCGGCGATGCCGCGCCGGTCGAGCTGGATCGTGAGGCTTGGCGTGAGGTCGTGCGTGACGAGGATCGCGTTCGAGCCGGGCGCGAGGTCGACGGGGTCGTGGTCCGGCAGGTTGAGCAGCAGCGAGAGCAGGCGGATGTGGATGTCGGTGAGGTCGCCGACCCGCTCGCGCATCATCGGATTGGTGGAGCGGCTGAAGTGCTCGCGCCACTCGAGCATCACGAGGTCGAACGCCTTCTCGGCGGCGAGGTTCTGCCGCACCAGGCTCTCGACCCGGCCGCGCAGCTCGGCGTCCTCGAGGATCGACACCTGCACGTCGAAGATGGCGGACTCGGCCTCGCCGGCCTTCTCGGCGGCGCGCGCCTTGACCGCGCGCAGGCGCTCGATGGCCCGTTCCACGGCGGTGCGCAGCCGTGCGATCTCCCCTTCGATCTCCGTGTCGTCGATGACGCGGGTGCGCACATCCGGCACCTCCCAGCGCAGCAGGTGCGCGGGACCGACCACGATGCCGGGCGAGGCGGAGACCCCGGTGAGCGTGGCGGGCAACGGCTACTGCTCCCCGAACTTGGAGGAGATCAGCGTGGACAGTGCCTGGATCGCGCTGTCCGCATCGGCGCCGTCCGCCCGCAGCCGCACCGTGGAACCACACTCGGCGGCGAGCATCATCACGCCCATGATGCTCTTCGCGTTCACCTCGAGGTCGTCCCGGGCGATCGTGATGTTCGCCTTGAAGCGCCCAGCCGTCCGCACGATCTCCGCGGCTGGCCGGGCATGGATGCCGTTGGCGTTCAGGATCCGCACCTCGCTTTCAGTCATTCAGCGCACCATCGAGTAAAGGACGAAGGCGGCGAGGACGACGGTGGCGAGTCGCCATCCCTCGAGCCGGCCGTGGAGCAAGGTGATCAGCACCGCGCCGGCCGCCACCGCCGCGAGCACCGCGCCCAGCACGGCGCGCCCCGGACCGATGAAGCCCTGCGCGGCGACCGGCAGCGCGATGCCGGCGACGAACGCCGTCGCCCGCGCGACATGGGCCGGGCCCTGGCGCAGCAGCGGATGGCCCAGCGACTGCGCCACCCGCAGCCCGTCGCGCCAGCCGGCGTGCAAACCCCAGAGCCGCAGCGCCAAGTGCACGACGTTGAACGACGCGAGGAAGATCAGCACGACGCCAACCGGCGACGCACCGAGCCCGAACGCGAGCAGGGCGAGCGCGGAGCAGAGCGGCAGCCAGCCGGCCCAGACGAGCCGGTCGCCGATCGACCCCAGGGGTCCTGGCGCCGCCGTACGGAAGCGCTCGATCTGCGAGAGCGGCACGCCATCGAGCTCGGCTCGTGCCAGCGCGCCCACGGCAACCGACGCGAGGTACGGATGCGCGTTGAAGTAGCCGCTGTGCCTCGCCATCGCCGCGCGATACTCCTCCCCGCCCCGCCCGCCGGGCAGCCGGCGCAGCGCGGGCTCCATGCAGAACGCGAGGCCGTTGCCGAGCATCGTCTCGTAGTTCCAGACACCCTGGATCGCGAACAGGCGGAGCGTGATGGCGAGCCTGGTGCCGAGCGGCAGCGTGGGCCCGACGACGGGGGTGGCCATCGGCGTGCGCATCACAGCAAGCCTCCGGCGATGACCAGGCCCACGGCGAGTCCGCCGGCGAGCCACCACCGCGCGCCCTCGGTGACGTGGATGATCTTCCAGACGGCGGCGATGCCGACCGCCGACGCCACCGAGGTCACGACCGCGCGCGACACCATCGCGGGCATGGTGACCGAGGCGAGGAGCGCCGGATGGAGGGACCGGAAGACGAACAGCCCCGTGAAGGTGATGAGCGCGCCGCGCAGGAGGTCCGCGGTGAGGCCGGCGATCTGCAACCGTGCGATGGTCCCGCCCGAGCCACGCGCGATCCCCGCCTGCTGGCGCCGGACCACCCGTGCGTTCCGCAGGCGCAGCAGCACCATCGAGGAGCCGCCGACCGACGCGGTGAGCAGCGCCGCGAGCACGGAGATCGTCATCGCCGCCGGCGTGCCGTCGGGTGTCATGGCGAAGAGCGCGCCACCGACGACGGCCGCCGAGCCCCACTCGGGGTAGCGCGAGGCGCCGAACGGCAGCGACTCGAGCGCGAAGAACTCCAGCGCGGCGCCGATCGCGAGGCCGCGCGCGGGATACCCCATGAGCGCTCCGGCCGCCGTCGCCGCGACGATCGGCCGCGAGACCATCGCCTGCGGGAAACTCACGACGTCGAGCGCCAGCAGCGCGCCGAGCACCGTGAGCGGCAGCAGGTTGAGCAGCTCCGGGGGCGTCACGCGGTGCCATCTCCCTTGAGCAGTTCCTGCAGCGGCACCGGTGGGGCGCCCGGCACGTCCTTGGCCGTGACCTGGACGCCCTGCGCCTCGAGGTCGCCCAGCCGTCGCTCCTCGTCCGGCGTGAGGAACACGTACCGCGCGCGGGCCGTGCGGCCCGGCTTGTGATGGATGCCGCCGACGGTGACGGCCTTGATGTCCGGCGACGCAGCGATGAGCCGCGCCATCGTGTCGATGTCGCCGGTGAGCAGCATGCCCGAGCGACGGTCCGCGCGATACTGCGGGATGCGCCGTGCCGCGTTCTCGACCGAGTCGAAGAAGAGATCCATCTCGGGTGGCACGCCCATGCGGTAGAGCTCCTGCTCCCAGTCGCTTTGCGCCACCTCGTCGTCGACGAGCACGAGGAACCGCAGCCCGAGCGGCTGCCCCCAGCCCACGACGACCTGGCCATGGATCAGCCGGTCGTCGATGCGGAAGTGTTCAAGCGTCACCGGGACCCTCGACGATGGCGATCGCGTCGCGACCGCGCTCGGTGGCAGTGGCGACATCCGAGCCGCAGACGAACGAGAGGAGCGTGGGGAGCGCCACGCCGACGACGACGGTGAGGCCGGGATCGGCGCGCGCGAGCCGGCGCGCCGCGAGCGTACAACTCCCGGCGGGCAGGTCGGTGAAGATGATGCGCGCGCCGGACTCGGCGAGCGCTGTGCGCAGCGCCTCCTCGAGCGCCGCCGGAGCGAGCCCCGTGTTCGACACCGCCACGAACCGGTCGGCGAGGCCGGCGATCTGCGCGACCGCCGAGATCATGCCTTCGGCGTACGCGCCGTGGCCGGCGACGACCGCACGCGCTTGGGGCGCCATGGCGTCGCCGGAGCTATTCGGTGTCATCGAGCAGATAGCGTTGCACGTCGGACTTCTCGCGCAGGTGGCCCTTGAGGCGTTCGTTGAAGACCTGCGCCGAGTCGACGCCCGTATAGCGCAGGAGATGGTTCATCGCGATGACCTCGGCGATGACCGTGATGTTCTTGCCCGGATTCATCAGCACGGTGATGCGCGGGATCTCGACGTCGAGGATCGTCGTCATCTCCGTGTCGAGGCCCGTGCGCTCCGCGGTCATGCCCTCCTTCCACTCCTGCAGCGCGACCACGACCTCGATTCGTTTCTGCTGCCGCACGGCGCGGATTCCGAAGACGCTGCGCACGTCGATCAGCCCGACGCCGCGGATCTCCATGTAGTGACGCTGCAGCGGGTGTCCGGCGCCGAGCAGCACGTCGGCACCCTTGCGCTTGGCGATCACGAGGTCGTCGGCGACGAGCCGGTGCCCGCGCTCGACGAGGTCGAGCACGCACTCCGACTTGCCGATGCCGCTCGCGCCGGTGAATAGCAGCCCCACGCCGTACACGTCCGCCAGCGAGCCGTGCAGCGACGTCGTCGGGGCGAACTCGTTCTCGAGGAACGGGACGATCTTCTGGTAGAAGTCCTGCGTCTTGAGCTTGGAGCGCAGGATGGCGATGCCCGCCGCGGTGGCGGTCTCCTCGAAGCCCTCCGGCAGCTCCAGCCCCTTGGTCACCATGACGCCGGGGATCGGGTAGGCGAAGAAGGTCTTGAGGATGCGGCGCCGCTCCGCCGGGGCGAGCGAACGCAGGTAGCTGATCTCGGTCTCGCCGAACACCTGGAGGCGCTGGTGCACGAACCGCCCCGTGTAGCCGGCGAGCACCATGCCCGGCCCCGAGGCGTCGGGCGTGGGCACCTCGCGCCGGAGTCCCTCGGGGCTACCGAGCACCTCGAGCTGCAGTATGCCGCGCATTTGTTCGGCGAGCAGACCGACGGTCAGTGCCGGCATCAGGCTCCCTTTTTGATCACGCGGAGCAGGTGCGCCTCGGTCGCGCGGGCGCATCGGTCCCACGTGAAGGTTTCGGCGAAGGCGCGGGCGCGCCCTCCCATCGTGCTCACCAACTCCGGCGACGCCGCCAGCTTCTCCATAGCCGCGGTCATCGCCGCGACGTCGCCATGCCGGGTGAGAAAACCCGTCCGGCCATCCTGCACCGACTCGCGGATGCCCGGTGAGTCGGACGCCACGACGGGCGTGCCGCACGCCTCCGCCTCGACGTTCGTCAGGCCCCAGCCCTCCTTGGGCGAGGCCAGCGCCACCGCCCACGCCCGGCGCAGCAACGCAAGCTTCTCGTTCTCGCTCACGAAGCCAAGAAACCGCACGCGCGCACCGAGGTCAAGCGAGTTGACGAGGGACTCCAGGGCCGGGCGGTGGTTCCCCGCGCCGGCGATCTCGAGCACGGCATCCTTGCGGGACAGCCCGGCGAACGCGCGGATGACGATGTCGACACCCTTGTACTTCTTGAGCCGTCCGAGATACGCGAAGGTCGGCACGGCGGCGCGCGCCGCGGCGTCGGGCGTGTAGTGGTCGAACGAGACGCCGGGCGGGATCACCGTGATCGTCTCGCGCGGGATGCCGCGCGCGACAAGGTCGTCCGCCGTGCTTTCGCTGATCGCCTGGAACGGCACGCCCTTGTACGTCCACGGCATCGGGCGCTCGGCAAGCCAGACGGCGCTCGCCAGCACCGGATTCAGCTCCTGGAACGCCGCCGCACCGAAGAGGTGCGGCACCACCGCGACCACCTGCGGCCCGCGCCAGCGCGTCGTCATGAGCGGCACCTTGTTGATGTCCTCGTAGAGGACATCGAACCGGCGCTTGCGCAGCTCGCGATCCCAGTAGTTGCGCACCTTGAAGGGGAAGCTCTGCCGCGTGCCCACGCGATGGATCTCGACGCCGCGAAGCGTCACGCGCGGCGGGCACCCCGGCCAGCCACCGCAGAGCAGCACGACCTCGTGCCCCCATGCGGCCAGCCGCTCGAGGATCTCGTGCAGGTGGGTCTCGGCACCGCCGCCCTGCGGATTCTCGATGTCCTGCCAGTTGACCGCGACGATCCTCAAGTGAGCGCGCCCATGCGGCGGGCGAGCGCGTCGAGCACGCCGTTCACGAACCGCGCGCTCTGCGAGGAGCCATAGCGCTCGGCGAGCCGCACGGCCTCCTGGATGACGACGCGCGGCGGCGTGCCGCCCTGCAGCAGCTCGGCGGCACCGAGGCGGAGCACGCAGCGCTCCACGTGGCCGAGCCGCTCGATGCGCCAGTTGGTGGTGACGGCCGAGAGCTCCTCGTCGATCTCGCGCCGCTCGGCGGAGACGATGTTCACGAGCGCGGAGGCGAAGGCGCGCTCGTCCGGCGCGATCGCGAGGTCGTCCCACACCAGCGAGGCGATCCGCTCGGGCGTCGATTCGTCCTGTCTCACATCCCACGCGTACAGCGCCTGCAGCGCGCGCGACCGGCCACGGGTCTCAACGCGCACCGGCATCGTCGTCCTCCCCGGTGGCGAGGTCGAGACGGCCGAACAAGTCCGACATCTCGAGCGCGGCGAGCGCGGAGTCCCAGCCCTTGTTGCCGTGCGCGCCGCCGGCGCGCGCCTCCGCCTGCGCCATCGTGTCGCAGGTCAGCAGGCCGAAGCCGACCGGCACGCCGAACTCGCCCTGCAGCTGCGCCAGACCGCGCGCGGCCTCGCCCGCGACGAAGTCGAAGTGCGGCGTCTCGCCGCGGATCACCGCGCCGATCGCGATGCAAGCATCGTAGCGGTCCGTCTGCAGCGCCTTGGCGAGCGCCACCGGCAACTCCCACGCGCCCGGCACCCAGAGCACGTCGATGTCGTCGAACGCGGCGCCGTGGCGGACGCAGCAGTCGATGGCACCCTCGACGAGCTTCTGCGTGATGTTCTCGTTGAACCGTGCGGCAACGATGACGATCCGGCGGCCGGCGCCGGAGGGCATCCCAATGAACTCAGGCATCAGAGCGCCCGGAGGTGACCGAGCTTCTTCCGCTTGGTCTCGAGGTAACCGGCGTTCTCTGACGTCGACGGGGAGACGATCGGCACGCGTTCGCCAAGCGTCAGGCCGTAGCCCTCGAGTCCCACGAGCTTCTTCGGGTTGTTGGTGATGAGGCGGATCGAGGTGAGCCCGAGGTCGAGGAGGATCTGCGCGCCGATGCCGTAGTTCCGGAGGTCAGGGGCGAAGCCGAGCTTCTCGTTGGCCTCGACCGTGTCCGCTCCCTGGTCCTGCAGCGCGTACGCCTTGAGCTTGTTGAGCAGACCGATGCCCCGGCCTTCCTGGTCGAGGTAGACGATGACGCCCATGCCATCCTCGGCGATCAGGCGCATGGCCTCGTGCAGCTGCCAGTGACAGTCGCAGCGCTGTGAGTGGAAGGTGTCGCCGGTCAGGCACTTGGAGTGCATGCGGACCATCACGTCCGTCGCGCCCTCGGCGTCGCCGAAGACGAGCGCCACATGCTCGCGCGCGTCGACGTCGTTGCGGTAGCCGATCAACCGGAACTCGCCGTACTCGGTGGGAAGCCGCACGTCGGCCTCGCGGTGCACCAGCCGCTCGTTCTGCAGGCGGTAGGCGACCAGCTGCGCCACCGTGATGAACGTCAGCCCGTGGGCGACCGCGAACGCGCTCAACTCGGAGCGCTTGGCGGTGGTGCCATCATCGTTGAGGATCTCGCAGATGACGCCGGCCGGCTGCAGGCCGGCGAGCCGCATCATGTCGACGGCAGCCTCCGTGTGGCCGACTCGCTGGAGGACGCCACCCTCGCGCGCGCGCAACGGGTGCACGTGTCCGGGCCGGCGCAGGTCGCTGGCGTGCGTCGTCGGCGAGGAGAGGAGGCGGATCGTGGTCGACTGGTCGGACGCGCTGATGCCGGTGGTGACGCCGTGCTTGGCCGCCCCGTCCACCGTCACCGTGTACGCCGTGCGCAGCGCGTCGGTGTTCTCCGCGCCCATCATCGCGAGGCCGAGCTGGCTCACGCGTTCCGGCGACAGCGCGACGCAGATCATGCCCTTCGCGCGCATCAGGAAGTTCACCATCTGCGGCGTGATGAACTCCGCCGCGCAGATGAGGTCGCCCTCGTTCTCCCGGTCCTCGTCGTCGGCGACGACGATGAACTTGCCGGCGCGGAGGTCGTCAAGCGCCTGCTGGATGGTCCCGAACATGGTCATGTATTGAGTAGCGGCGCCGCGAGGCGCTTCAGGTGTTTGGCCAGGATGTCGGCCTCGAGGTGGACGCCGTCGCCCGGGCGCAGCGCGCCGAGCGTGGTGTGCCGCATCGTGTGGTCGATCACGGAGAGTTGCAGGACGCCGGGCCGCGGGAGCGCGTTCACGGTGAGGCTGACGCCATCCACGGCGATGCTGCCGAGCGGCACGAGCAGCTCGTCCACCTCGAGCGGCACCTCGACGTCGATGAGCCAGGCATCATCCCGCCGTTCAGCGGAAACAACGCGCCCGACGCCGTCCACGTGCCCCTGGACGATGTGCCCGCCAAGGCGATCGCCGACGGCGAGCGCCCGCTCGAGGTTGAGGCGCGTTCCCGGCTCCCACGCTCCGATGGTCGTGCGCTCGAGGGTCGTGACCACGGCGCCGGTGGAGAACCAGCCGTCACCGAACGAGCGCACGGTGAGGCAGGCGCCGTTGCAGGCGATGCTCTCACCCACCACGAGGTCCGCATACGGCGCCCCGACGACGAGCTCGCGACCGGCGTCCGTGGAGGACACCTCGCGAACTTCCCCGACGGCAGTGATGAGACCCGTGAACATGCGGACTGAGGGAACGGAGGATGGAATCAGCGGCCAAGAACCGGCGGACGATAGACGGTCATCAGGTCATCGCCGAACGCGCGATGCTCAACGACCTGCCACCGGCCGGCGCCAGTGGTCGGGGGATTGACGGTCCCGAACGCCGGCAAGGCCCCGGCGCCGAGCAGCACCGGAGCCGTAAAGATAATCAACCTGTCCACCCAACCGGCGCTCAGCAGTGCTCCGGCGATCCCCGCCCCGCCCTCGACGAACAGATGCCGAATGCCGTCGTCCCTGAGCGCGGCCAGGTGCGCGTCGATGGCGGGCGCCGTTCGCACGACGACGCCGGCCCTCTCCAGCGCCGCGCGCGACTCCGCGTCCGGCGAGGCGGCGAGCACCCAGACCGGTACCTTCCGCGCCGACTTGGCGAGCCGTGAGCGCGGGCTCAAGCGCGCGCGCTGGTCGAACACCACGCGCAATGGCGCCACGCGCGGCCGGCGGCCCGCGCGCACGGTCAGCAGCGGGTCGTCCGCCAATGCGGTGCCGATGCCCACCGCGATGGCATCCGCGTCGGCGCGAAGACGGTGGACCTGCCTGCGCGCTTCCTCGCCGGTGAGCCAAAGCTGCTCGCCTCCGCCTGGCGCGATGGCGCCATCCAGCGAGAGCGCCAGCTTGAGCGTGATGAACGGACGCGGCGCGCCCCCGTGCGCGAAGAAGAACGGCGCGTTGAGTTCCCGCGCCGCCGCGGCCTCGACCCCGGTGACGACCTCGATGCCGGCGGACCGCAACCGCGCGATGCCGCCGCGCGCCTCGGGGTTCGGATCCTCGGCTGCGATCACCACCCGCTTCACTCCGGCGGCGATGAGGGCGTCCGTGCAGGGCGGCGTCTTGCCGTGGTGCGCGCAGGGTTCGAGCGTCACGAACAAATCGGCGCCGCGGGCTGCCTCACCCGCTGCCGCGAGCGCAGCCACCTCGGCGTGCGGCGCGCCGTACGCCGCGTGCCAGCCTTCGCCCACCACGCGCCCGTCGCGAACGACGACGGCGCCGACCATGGGGTTCGGCGCCGTGCGGCCCCATCCACGCCGCGCCAGCAACAGCGCGCGACGCATCCTCGCCCCGTCGCGCGAGGACGCCGTGGCGCCTCGCGGAGGAGTGTCGGAGGCGCCGCTCTCGGTGCTCAGAAGCTGATGCGGATACCGAGCGAGCCGTACAGGCGCGACTTGTCGGCAGCCTCGTCGAAGGTGTTGTACATCGGGACTTCGCCGCCGCTCACCTGGCCGACCTCGGCCACGATCTTCGCGAGGAAGAGGTTGAAGCCGAGGGAGCCGAAGTACGTGGTGCGCGTGAGCGACTGTTCCTGGCTCATCGTGGTCGTCGCGGCACCGCCCAGCACGTCCACGCGCACGTCGGCCGCGGACTCGTACGTGTCCTGGCCGATGCCGGCGCCGAGCTGGAACAGCATCAGGTTCTTCTGCGCCGCGAGGCGCCACGAGGTCGTCTTGACGCTGAAGTCGTTGAGCGCGAAGTCGGCGTCGGTGGCGCTGGCCGCGACGTCGAGCGTCGGCACGTCGCGCTTGAGATACGAGAACGAGACGCCGGGCACGACGAGCGACTGCTCGAGGATGCCGACGCGGGCGCCGATGCCGATCTTCGTCGAGCCGTCGGTCGGCGAGATCGACACGCTGCCGTCCGTGTTCTCGATGTCTGGCACGTACGTGACGCTGCCGATCAGGTCGATGCCGCCCATGTGCGACACACCGACCGGGAGGCCCTTCCAGATGCCGAGCGCGAAGTCGATGCCGGGGAGCCCGATGAACTGCGAGCTCGTCGCGACGTTGTCGCGCGGGGCCGCGCCGACCACGGAGACGGACATGTCCGACACGTCCGGCAGGTCGCCGCGCACGGCGTTGCCGCGGAGCGCGAGCGCGAAGCGCGGGAACCCGCCGAGGGTGCTGCCGACGCCGAGCGTGTGGCTGCCGCCGACCAGCGCGGTGCCCAGCTGCGGCATCATGTAGTTGAACAGGTCCGTCGCCTTCTCGCAGGCGTCGGCGGTGCTTCCCGGGGCGCAGGTCGCGGCGCGACCCTGCGCGCCGGCGGGAACCACTGCAACGGCCAGCGCGACTGCGGAAGCGATGAGAACACGACGCATGGAGGCTGCTCCGAATTAGACGAGATGAACCCGCCCCGACCCGGGACGGATATGACCAATGACCCAATTATCGACGCCGGCCCGGCTGGCGAGGTCACGCACGGCCGCCGCTCCGGACCCATCGGTGATGACGATCATGCCGACGCCCTGGTTGAAGGCGCGGAACATCTCCGCCGTCTCCACGCCGCCGGCTTCCTGCAGCACCCGGAACACGGACGGCACCTGCCACGCGGACGTCTCGACCACGGCGTCAAGATGTGACGGCAGCGCGCGGTCGAGGTTGCCGGGAATGCCACCGCCGGTGATGTGCGCCATCGCATGGATGCGCGGCAGCACGTCCCCGAGCACCGGCAGGTACGACCGGTGCACGGCGAGCAGCACGTCGGCGACGGACTTGCCTTCCGCCCCGGGGAATGGATCGTGCGGCCCCAGCTTCAGGCGCTCGCTGACGATGCGGCGCGCCAGCGAGTAGCCGTTGGTGTGCAGCCCGGTGCTGGCGAGCCCCACCAGCACGTCGCCGTCGCGCACGCCGGCGCTCGTGATCACCTCATCCTCTTCGACAAGGCCGACGATGAAGCCGGCGAGGTCGTAGTCGGGCGGCGGGCTGCCGCGAGAACGGCGCCACGCCGGCCACGATGCCCTCCACGACCGACGGCACGAGCTTGCCGAACGCGACGTAGTCGAGGAAGAAGAGCGGCTTGGCGCCCTGCACGAGAATGTCGTTGGTGCAGTGATTGACGAGGCAGTGGCCGATGGTGTCGTGGCGATCCGCCTCGATCGCGATCTTGATCTTGGTGCCGACGCCGTCGGCACTCGAGACCAGCAGCGGCTTCCGTGCGCCCTCCGGCAGCCGGAACATCCCGCCGAAGCCGCCGAACGCGCCGCGCGCGCCCGCCGTGAACGTCGACTCGACGAGCCGCTTGATGCGGTGCTTCGAGTCCTCGGCGGCGTCGATGTCGACGCCGGCACTCGCGTAGGTGAAGCCCTTGCCCTCGCCGCTCACGCGTTCAACGCCTGGTCGAAGGTGACGAGCCGGTGGAACTCGCCGATGCGGCACTCGATCTCCGGGCGGCCGATCTCCAGGAGCCGCGTGATCGAGAAGCCCTCCACGACGAAGCTGCCCATGGCAGAACCAACGATCACGGCGCGCCGCATGTTCGCCTCGGAGAGGTCTTCGGTGCGCGCCAGCCAGCCCATGAAGCCGCCGGCGAACGAGTCGCCCGCACCGGTGGGGTCGAACACCGACTCGAGCGGATAGGCCGGCGCGAAGAACACCGAGTCCTTCGTGAACATGAAGGCGCCGTGCTCGCCCTTCTTGATCAGCACCGTCTTGGGGCCGCGCGCGAGGATCCAACGCGCCGCCTGCACGAGGTTCGACTGCTCCGTGAGCTGCCGCGCCTCACCGTCGTTGAGCGTGATCAGGTCCACGTGACCGAGCAACTCGAGCAGATCGGCGCGGCGCGACTCGATCCAGAAGTTCATCGTGTCGCAGGCGACGAGCGTCGGCTTGTCGATCTGCTTCAGCACGTCGAGCTGCAGCCGCGGGTCGATGTTGGCGAGGAACACGTACTTGGCCGACTTGAACTGGGCGGGGATCGTCGGGCGGAAGTGCGAGAAGACGCCGAGGCGGGTCTCCAGCGTCTCCGCCGAATTGAGGTCGTGGCGATAGCGGCCACGCCAGCGGAACGACTCGCCCTCGGCGCGCTCGAGGCCCGCGAAGTCCACCCCGCGCGCCTTCAGCGCGTCGAGCTTCTCCACCGGGTAGTCGTTGCCCACCACACCGACGAGCTGCACCGAAGTCTGGTGCGAGGCGGACGCGGCGAAGTAGTTCGCCGAGCCGCCGAGGACCTCATCGGCCTTGCCGAACGGGGTCTCGACCGAATCCAGCGCAACGGAGCCTACGACGAGGACAGACATGTCATTAAGACGGTGGGGGGTGTCAGGTTCCTTCATTCCGGCTACATCCTCTCCGGTGCCGTGATGCCGAGCAGCCCGAGTCCGTTGGCGAGCGTGATGCGCGCCGCCTTGGCCAGCGCGAGACGTGCGTTCATGATGCGCTCCGGCTCGCCCAGCACGTGGTGCTTGTGGTACCAGAGGTGGACGAGGCGCGCCGTCTCGAGGAGCCAATTGGCCACGCGATGCGGCTCGAGCGAGTCCGCCGCCCCGGCGACGAACGCCGGCCAGTCGAGCAGCGCCTTCACCAGCTCGCGCTCCTCGGGCTCGCCGAGCGCGCTCCAGTCAACGCCTTCCCCCGTCACCGCCGCGACGTCAACCTCACCGACGCGGAAGATGCCGGAGAGTCGTGCGTGCGCCATCTGGATGTAGTAAACGGGGTTCTCCTCCGACTGCGAGCGGGCGAGGTCGACGTCGAAGACGAGCTGCGAGTCGCCCTTCCGCATCAGGAAGAAATAGCGGACCGCGTCGCGGCCCACCTCGTCGATGAGGTCGCGCACCGTGACGTAGCTGCCGGCGCGCTTGGAGATCTTGACCTCCTCGCCCGCCTTCATGACGGTGACCATCTGGTGCAGCACATACTCGGGGTAGCCCTTCGGCACCCCGATGTCGAGCGCCTGCAGCCCCGCGCGCGTGCGCGCGGTCGTGCCGTGGTGGTCGGCGCCCTGCACGTTGATGGCGCGCGTGAAGCCGCGCTCGAACTTCGTCACGTGATACGCGACGTCCGGCACGAAGTACGTGTAGGTGCCGTCACGCTTGCGCATGACGCGGTCCTTGTCGTCGCCGTAGTCCGTCGTGCGGAGATAGAGCGCGCCGTCGTCTTCGAACGTATGGCCCGCGGCGCGCAGGAGATCGACCGTCTTCTCCACCATGCCGTCGGTGTAGAGCGACGACTCGAGGTAGTACACGTTGAACTTGACGCCGAAGGCGCGGAGATCGAGGTCCTGTTCCTTGCGCAGCTCGCGGACGGCCACCGCGCGCACCGCCTCGAGGTCGTCGCCGCGCGGGTCGGCCGGGAACTCCTCGGCGTAGCGCAGCGCGATCTCGCGGATGTACTCGCCGTGGTAGCCGCCCTCGGGCACCACCAGCGGCTCGCCGGCGCGTTCGCGCAGCCGCGCCTGCACCGAGAGCGCGAGGTTCGCGATCTGCACGCCGGCGTCGTTGTAGTAGAATTCGCGCGTCACCTTCCAGCCCTGCGACCCGAGCAGCGAGGCGATCGAGTCGCCGAGCGCCGCTTGGCGACCATGCCCGACATGCAGCGGGCCGGTGGGATTCGCCGAGACGAACTCGACATTGGCGGACTTCCCCGCACCGTCGGTTCCCGTTCCCCACGACTCACCCGCAGCGAGGATACGAGCGACGCCCGACGCAAGGTCCGCCGTGTCGAGGCGGAAGTTGATGAAGCCCGGGCCGGCCACCGTCGCCTCCGCCACGCCCGCCGCCTTCGTGTCGAGCGCGGCGATCAGCGCATCCGCGATCTCCCGCGGCTTGCGGCCGAGCGGCTTCGACAACGTCATCGCGAGGTTCGTCGCCCAGTCGCCGTGCGCGGGATCGCGCGGGCGCTCGAGCGAAGGCTGCGTCCCTTCGGGCGCGCCGAGCGCGACCGCCGCGCGCGTGAGTTCGGCGCGGAGTGCGTCGACGCCGTTCACTTCTCCGGACCGGACTTCGGCTTATCGCTCTTTGCAGGCGCCGGGGCCGCTGCGGGCGCGGCAGCGGGCTTGCCAGAGCCACCCGAAGACTCGCCGCCCGACGATGCGGCGGGCGCGGAGCCACCGGACGGTGCGTCGGAAGCGGCAGTCGCGGACGGCGAAGCCGAAGCGGCGGCGGCGCGCTGGTCCTTCTTGCCGTCCTTGCCGTAGTCCGTGATGTAGAAGCCGGACCCCTTGAACAGGAGTCCACCGCCCGCGGACATGCGACGCGGCGCGACCACGCCGCAATCCGGGCACGGAAGCTCCGACTGCGCGTCGCTCATCTTCTGGACGAACTTCTCGAACTCGTGCCCCTCGGGGCAGCGATACTCGTATGTAGGCATTGTGCTCAGTGGGCGTAAATCGTGCAACCCGATAAAGTTAGCGGCGCGCATCGACCGCTTCAAGCGCTGCCGCCCAGCGCGGCGAAGCAGCTCAAGGCCGCTGCACTCAATGCGCTCCCTACCTTACTCGCAACCGCTCGAGCTGCCGCAGTATGCCCGGCGGGAGCGTGAGCGAGTCGGCGATCGCCGCAATCTCCTCGGCCTCGCGCCACTGCTCTTCGAGCGTCGCGAGGTCGCCCTGGATCAGCTGGCGCTCCTGCTCCTCGTGCGCGGCCATCTCGGCGGCGAGCCGAACGGGCGCGGGGGCACTCGCGAATGGCTTCGGTGCGTTGAGGCGCGCGTCCCCGGCCGACTCGTCGCTGTCAGGATCGTAGACGATACGGCCGAACGGCGACCGCTCCTTCCTCATCGGATCCCATCTCGAAGCGAGGCGGAACACGGCGTCGGGGTTACCTGCCCGTTCCAACACGGACACGGCCTCGGCGACGGTCGTGCGGCGTCCGCCCGTGCGATTCACTCGAGGGAGCAGCTGGGTGGCGACGCGCGTCGCATCCTCACCGGAGAACACGGTGGTCGGGTCATGCTTGCGGAACGGACGCGACGAGTCGCCGGGCGGGGCATGCATGACGCGAAGCCGCCATCCCGTAGGCGCGTCCGGGTCACGTTCCACGCGCAGTTGCTCGATGTGCGCTTGCGTGAGTCGCGCGGTGATCCCGGTGCCCAGAGGCACGCGACTGACCTCGCGCCGCGTGCGGATCCAGTGCGAGACGCCTCGCAGCCCGGCGATGGCGAGGATCGGCACCATCATGGCCTGCGCGACCTGGAAGCTCACGAAGAGCGGCACCTTCTTCAGCACGACGACAGTCCCCGTGCCGACTGCCGTCACCGGGCCGCGAAAGCGCCACCGCGCCGCGAACCGGTCGCCGTAGCGCCACGCCGCGAACTCCGGCCGCTGCGGCTCGCCGACGCGCACGAGTTCCGTGCCGTCGGCAAGTCGTGCGAGGCCGATGTTGTCCGTCGACGCACGTAATCGCGTGTCGTGGTACAGCCGCTCCGCCTCCTCGATCGCCTCCCACCGCTCATCGAGGCCGGCGAGGTTCCACTGCCGGCAGACGGCGCACACAGCCCAGAGCCGTCCCCTCGCCTGGTCGAACGCGAGCTTCGTCCCGACCGGGAAGTGCTCGATCATCTCGTTCGCACCGAGCGGGGCGTGGCACGAGAGGCAGGTCGAGTACATCAGCGGCTCGGCATTTCGGTCACCCCGGGTGGTACTCGCCCCACACGGTGCGAAGGGCGTCCGATACCTCGCCGACCGTGGCACGTGCGCGCACGGCGTCGATGATGAGCGGCATCAACGGCACGCGTTGCGACGGATCGTCGGCGAGATACGATGGAGCGGCCGCCGAGATGGCCGCGAGCGCGCCGTTGACCGCAGCCGCGTCACGCGACGCGCGTACCGCCGCCAGCCGTGAGCGCTGCCCGGCCTCGAGCGCGCGGAAGTCCGGTGCCGGGATGATCGGGGACTCCTCGCCATCCGTGAACCGGTTCACGCCCACGATCACGGTGCTGCCTGCCTCCACCGAGAGCTGGTACTCGTAAGCGGAGCGGCCGATCTCCTCCTGGAAGAACGCCGCCTCGATCGCCGGCGCCGACCCGCCGAGCTCCTCCACCCGCGCCAACAACTCCAGGGCGCGCCGCTCGAGTTCGTCCGTGAGCGAC
Organism: Gemmatimonadaceae bacterium; assembly: GCA_035538035.1. Lineage (GTDB taxonomy): Bacteria > Gemmatimonadota > Gemmatimonadetes > Gemmatimonadales > Gemmatimonadaceae > Pseudogemmatithrix. Next base: position 39,021 of record DATLLD010000024.1, read on the forward strand.
TCGACGTAGTAGCTGCCGGCGAGCGGGTCCACCGTCTGCGCGAGTCCACTCTCATGCGCGACGATCTGCTGCGTGCGGAGCGCGAGCGTCGCGGCCGCTTCCGTCGGCAGCGCGAGCGCCTCGTCATAGCCGTTCGTGTGGAGCGACTGCGTGCCGCCCAGCGCGGCGGCGACGGTCTGCACGGCCACGCGCACCACGTTGTTGAGCGGCTGCTGTGCGGTGAGGGTCACGCCGCCGGTCTGCGTGTGGAAGCGCAGCTTGCACGATGCGTCCGAGGCGCCGTGGCGCTCGCGCATGAGCGTCGCCCACATGCGGCGCGCGGCGCGGAACTTGGCCGCCTCCTCGAACAGGTCGTTGTGGCAGGCGAAGAAGAAACTCAGCCGCGGCGCGAACGAGTCGACCTCGAGTCCCGCGTCCATCGCCTGGCGCACGTAGGTGAGCGCATTGGCGAAGGTGAACGCCAGCTCCTGCACCGCCGTCGCGCCGGCCTCGCGGATATGGTAGCCGGAGATCGAGATCGGGTTGAAGCTTGGCACCTCGGCGGCGCAGAAGCGGAACGTCTCCGCGATCAGCGCCAGCGAGGGCGCCGGCGGAAAGACGTACGTCCCGCGCGCGATGTACTCCTTGAGGATGTCGTTCTGGATCGTCCCGCTCAGCTTCGCGCGCGGAATCCCGCGCTCCTCGGCCACGACGACGTACATCGCCAGCAGCACCGCCGCCGTCGCGTTGATCGTCATCGATGTCGAGACGCGGTCGAGCGGCAGGTCGGCGAGCAGCAGGTGCAGGTCGTCGACGGTGTCGATCGCCACGCCCACGCGGCCCACCTCACCCAGCGCGCGCGGGGAATCGGAGTCGAGCCCCATCTGCGTCGGCAGGTCGAATGCCGTGGAGAGTCCGGTCTGTCCCGCGGCGAGCAGCATCTTGAACCGCTCGTTGGTCTCCTGCGCCGTGCCGAAGCCGGCGTACTGCCGCATCGTCCACAGGCGGCCGCGGTACATCGTGGGCTGCACGCCGCGCGTGAATGGGAAACTGCCGGGCTCGCCCAGCTTCGCGGGGTCGATGTCCACGGGAGCATAGACGGGCGCGACCGGGATCCCGGAGGGGCTGAGCCGCTCCTCCATCGCCTTCGCGCCCGGCGCGCCGCGTTCCCGCTTGCCCGCGCTCATCGCCCCGCGAGCGTGTCGATCGCCATCTGCACATCAAGCTTGGAGCCGATGTAGAGCGGCGACCGTTCGTGCAACTGCGTCGGCTGCACGTCGAGGATGCGTTGCAAGCCGGTGCTGGCCGCACCGCCGGCCTGCTCGACGATGTACGCCAGCGGGTTGCACTCGTACAGCAGGCGCAGCTTGCCGTTCGGCGACTTGGTGTTCGCCGGGTATGCGAAGATGCCGCCACCCAGCAGGTTGCGATGGAAGTCGGCCACCAGCGACCCGACGTACCGGATGTTCATCGGCTCGCGTGTGCCTTCGAGGCCGCGGTAGCGCCGCATCAGCAAGCGCACCTTGTCGTCCCACAGTGGGGAATACGAGTCGTTCACCGAGAGGTATCGCCCGCGCTCGGGGATCCGCATGTTCGGGTGCGAGAGCAGGAACTCGCCGATCGACGGGTCGAGCGTGAATCCGTGCACGCCCTGGCCGGTGGAATACACCAGCATCGTGCTCGCGCCATAGATGACGTAACCCGCCGCGACCTGCCGCGCGCCCTGCTGCAGCATGTCCTCGAGGCACCCATGGTCATCGGCGCCCTCTGAAGTCTTCTGCAGCACGGAGAAGATCGTGCCGACCGGCACGTTCACGTCGATGTTGGACGAGCCATCGAGCGGATCGAACAACAGCATGTACTTGCCCCGGCGGAACTTGTCCGGGATCCTGATGATCTCCGGTTCCTCCTCCGACGCCATCGCGCAGAGGTGGCCACCGTGGTCGAGCGCCTTGATGATGATGTCGTTGGCGAGGACGTCGAGCTTCTGCTGTGCCTCGCCCTGCACGTTCTCCGTACCCTCGGCGCCGAGGATGTCCGCGAGCCCAGCCAGGCGGACCTTGTTCGCGATCATCTTCGACGCCACCGCGAGGTCGTACAGTATGCCCGACAGCTTGCCGGTCGCCTCGGGATAGAGGTGTTCCTGCTCGATGATGAACCGGTCGATCGTGACGACCGAGGTGTCTGTATGGTTGACCACTTCGTCTGCTCCGGCGAGGTGCGGGACTTCCGGTTTCGTCGATCGCGAGTGGAACGAATGACGGAAAGGTGGCCCGCTCAATGCGTCGCGGGCAATGGGCTGGACTTTGCCGCGGTGATCGCTCTGCGGGCGGCGGCGGTCCACCGATGTCCCGCCGCCTCGACCTCGATCGAGGTGCCGTCCGTGCGCAGCACGACGGTGCCGAGCTGGTCGGTGCGCAGCACCGTGGCGCCCTGCTCCGCGAGCCGCCGCATCACCTCGGGTCCGGGATGTCCGTACACGTTGTCGAGCCCCACCGAGACGAGCGCAATGCGCGGAGCGACCGCCTCGAGGAACGCCGGTGTCGTGCTCGTCGGCGACCCATGGTGGCCCACCTTCAGCACGTCCGCGCGCAGCGCTGCCGCGTCGCGCGCCACGAGCCACTCCTCCTCGCGGCGTTCCGCGTCGCCGGTCAACAGCACGCGCACTCCGCCGAAGGTCGCGCGCACCACCGTGCTGGCCTCGTTCGGGTCGTCGAGCGAGGCGGTCCACGCTGAATCGGGCGCGAGGAAATCGAGCAGGACGCCATCGATGTCGAGCTGCTCGCCCGGCCGCACGCGCTGCCAGCGGCTGCCGGTCGCGGCGACGGTGGCCAGCAACTCGCGGTAGCCCGCGCTGCGCTCGACGAACGCGGCGTCGCGCACCTCGCGTGGGCGCAACGCGCGCACGACGCTCGCGGCCCCGCCGATGTGATCGGCGTGCGGATGCGTGAGCACCAACAGCGCGAGTGCGCCACCGCGTCGCCGCAGGTACGGGATCACCGTCGCGCGACCCGCGTCGCCGGAGCTCCAGGAACGGCCGGCATCGATGACGACCCACCGGCCGCGCGGCGTGCGCAGCGCTATCGCATCTCCCTGCCCCACGTCGAGCAGATGCACCTCCGCCACCGGCAGGCCGCGTGATATGCCCGCGGGAATCCAGGCCAGCAACGCGAGCGAAGATGTCGCCACGATCAGCGGTGGTCTCGGATGGCGCGCCCAGCCGGCGATGAGCAACGAGAATGCCACAACTCCGCTGAGCACGGCCGCGAAGAACGTCGGCGCCACGACCACGGCCGCGCCCGGCAGCGAAGCCGAGACGGCTGCCACGCCATCGAGCGCGCGCAGCAGCGGACGCGACGCGTCGGCGACGAAGTCCGCCAACGGACCGAACGGTGCGAGCATCGCGAGGAAGAGCGTCGGTTGCAGCATCGAGACCACCGGACCGGCGGCAAGGTTGCTGAGGGGCGACACGAGGCTCAGCCGCCCGAAGTGCCACGCCACCAGCGGTGCCGTCACCATCGTCGTCAGCACGCCGGCGACGAGTTCGCGGGCGAGCCCGGCGCGCCAGCCGCGCCATGCCGCTGGCACGTGCCGCCGCCCCACGCGCGCCGAGACGATGATGGCGGCATAGCCGGACACCGAAAGTTGCCAGCCCAGGTCGAGCACGGTGCGCGGCTCGAGCAGCGGCACGAGCGCGCCGAGGGCGAACGTGCCCCATGGCGACACGGGCCGCTGGAGTGCGCGAGCGAGGATCGTCGCGGCGAACAGCGTCGCGCTGCGCGCCGCGGGCGGCGGCGCGCCGATGGCGACGACGTAGATGAAGGTGACCGCGACGGCCGCCGCTCCGGCCGCCGTGCGCGACAACCTGAGCGACTCGAAGAGCAGGAGCAGCGCGCCGCCCACGATCGCCACATGCAGCCCCGAGATGGAGAGGATGTGCACCAACCCCGCATCGGCGTAGCGGTCGCGCAGGTCGGGGTCGAGGCCGCGGCTGTCGGCGATCAGCAGCGCGCGCACCATCGGTGCGTCGCTCCCGAAGCGATGGTCGAGCGTGCGTGCCACGTGATTGCGCCACCGCGCGAGCGGCCCGGGCGCGCGCACGAGCGTGAGGCGGGCATCGCGCAGCAGCAAGCCGCGGTCGCTCACGCTTGGCTCGGCACCAGTCACGTGCACCACGCTGCCGCTCTCCGCCTTGCCGCTTCGCACGGCGATGGCGAGCCGCACCACGCACCCCGGCGCGAGGAGTTCCGCGCGGACGAAGCTCCCCGTCGCGGCGGGCGCGAGCACGCGCGCCGTCCACGCCGTCGCCCTGGCGGCCGACTCGAGGCAGCGCGCGTCGGCTTGCGCGAGGTCGGCGCCGAGTTGCAGGCCGGCGAGGGCCATCATCGTGAGTGCGGCGACCATGAGCCCGCGCCCCCGCGCGATGGCGGCGACCGCGGCCGTCGCGCCAACGATCGACGGCACGGCGACCGGCAATCCGGCGAGCCCGGCGGCAGTCCCCGCCATCCAGGCCAGCGCGCCGCGCAGCAGGAGAGGCATGCGCGCAATCAGGCTCCTCGCGCGCGCGCCGCGGACATCGCGCCGACGCGACCAGTGGCCCCGTATCGCAGCGACCGATCAGGCGCGCCGCGTGACCTGCTGCGTCCTCGATAGGTAGGATTATGGGAATGTCACTGCAGCCGGGCCGCCGTCCGCCAGTCGCGAGCCGCCACGCGCGCTCCGCGCGCGCGGTGGGGCCGACGCGTTCATGGAGGGGGGCTCGCGCGATGTTGCTGGCGTGTACCGCGCTCGCGCTTTGCCAACCATTGCGCGCCCAGCCGCCGAACAAGACCGTGCCGGCAGCCGACGCGCCTCGCGAGACCGAGGTGCCCTGCTCCGTCCTTCGCAGCGTCGCCCACGGCGTGATCATACTCGGCGTGCGCGAGCGCAGTGCCGGCGGGCCGCCGTGCGGGATCATGAACGAGTACGGCGCGTGGCTCGGACGCAGTGACAGCCTGCTCATCGGCAGGAGGGCACAGCGCGAGCGCGACCAGCGGCGCGTCACCGGGCGCGAGTGGGACTTCGCGTCAGGGGCGATGCGAGTCGGCGCGCCCACCTTCTTCGTGCTCGTCCGTGGCGACAGCCTTGGGCCGGCGCGGCGCGGCCATCCGCGGAGGCTTCACCTCACCGCCTTCACCGCCGATGAGACCTCGCCGCCGGTGCTCGCCGGCTCCTGGTACGTGCTCGTGGACGAGGACTCGAACGCCGTCCGCATGTTCCGGTCGGCGGTGGCGGAGCGGAGCCTGCACGTGGCGCTGCGCAACCGGAGCGGAACCGTGCTCACCACGCCAGGCGTGTCGATCGATTCGCGACGCGTGCTGGAGCAACTCGCGAAAGCCCAGGCGCTGCGCACCGCGCTCGGATTCGGCGACCGGCTGCCCGCCGCGCAGTTCATAGTCGGGCCGCCGCGCGACACCACGCTCGCGATGCTCGGCGTCGGCACGCGCCGCAGGTCGCTGTTCGCGATGATGGTCTATCCACCGCTGATCGTGTTCGCGCCGCTCTCCGCCGAGCGTGGCCTCGATGCCCACGAACTCGTGCACGTGGCGACGTTCGGCCGGCGCACCGTCGTGCCCGGCCCGGTCGGCGAGGCGTACGCCATGCACGTGGGCGGCTCGCACGGCCGCAGCTTCGATGAAGCCTTCTGCCGGAGCACGCTGTTCGACAGCCTGCCGCCGCTCTCCGCCGCGCAGGTGGATTCGGCGACGCGCGGCCAGTGGTGGAACGATCATCGCGCCGACGCGAGCGGGTTCGTGCTCGGGCACGCGATAGGCTGGTTCATCGCGCAACGCGGGGACTCGGCATGGATATTCGCCGATGGCCCGCCGACGGCGGACAATGACGCGCTGGGTTTTCTCTCGAGGCGATCGGGGATCGCGCTCGAAGCGGCGCTCGACCAGATCGCGACGACACTCTCGGCGAGGCAGGCAGAGTGCGCGCGGCAAGAACCATCGCCGCCGCCCGTCGTGCCACCAAGCCGGAACTCCCCTGTCAGCCCGCCATCGGCAGGGGCCGGCGCTCCGGCGCAACGACCGGAGCCCCCGTGAACGTGAAGCCCGTCGTGCCCGTGAGCTCGACGGTCAGGTAAGTGCCGATCATCTCCGGCGTGCCACGCACGAGCACCGTCCTGAAGTCGCGCGAGCGCGCCTGGAACATGTCGCCGCCCTTCTTCGCCTCCTTCTCCACGAGCACCTCCATCCGCGCGCCGAGCCGGCCCATGTTCTGCTCGCGCGCGATGCCGCGCACGGTCGACATCAGCGCCTCGTAGCGCGCGTCGACCACCGCCGCCGGCACCGTCCACTCGGGCGGCATGCGCGTGGCCGGCGTGCCCTCGCGGGCGGAGAACTTGAAGGTGAACGCGTCGTCGAACCGGACCTCGCGGCAGAGCGAGAGCGTGTCCTCGAACTCGGCGTCCGTCTCGCCCGGGAAGCCGACGATGATGTCCGTCGTGAGGCCGAGGCTAGGCATGGCGGCGCGGAGCCGCGCAACGCAGTCGAGGTAGTCCTCGCGCGAATAGCGGCGCAGCATGCGCTTGAGCGTCGTCGTCGAGCCGCTCTGCATCGGCAGGTGCACGTGCTCGCACACCGTCGGCGTCTCGGCCATCGCCGCGATGACGCGGTCGGAGAAGTCGTTGGGGTGCGGGCTCGTGTACCGCACGCGCCGCACGCCGTCCACCGCGCCGACCGCGCGCAGCAGGTCGGCGAAGTCGTGCGTGCCGTCGTTGTACGAGTTCACCGTCTGGCCCAGCAGCACCACCTCGGTGATGCCGGCGGCGACGACGTCGTGCGTCTCGCGCACCACGTCCGCGAGCTTGCGGCTGCGCTCTGGCCCTCGCGTGGTCGGCACGATGCAATAGGTGCAGCGGTAGTCGCAGCCGCGCTGCACGGGGATCCACGCCTTCACGCCCTCGAACCGGCGTGCGGTGAAGTCCTCGTAATGCTCCTCGAGGTCGAAGTCGGTCGAGGCGGTGCGCTCACCGTCGCGCGCGCCCTCGATCAACTGCGGGAGCATGCGGTACGAATCGGGACCCGCGACGATCTGCACGCGCGCGTCCTTGTCGAGGAGACGCGCGCCGAGGCGCTGCGCCATGCAGCCGGTGACCCCCAGGATGGCGCCCGCCTTGAGCTCCCGCCGCAGCTCGCCCAACCTACCGATCACCCGCTGCTCGGCGTTTTCGCGGATGGCGCAGGTGTTCACCAGCACCACGTCGGCCCCGGTGGGCGACTCCACGCTCACGTAACCCTCGGCCTGCAGGCGCCCATGCATCAGCTCGGAATCGCTGACGTTCATCTGGCAGCCGTAGGTCTCGATATAGACGGTCGGGTGTGCTTTGTTCACGCGCGTGGGTGCGGTGACGGTGGACGGATCAGGAGGCTGCCGGCGGGTCCGGCCTCGAGGAGCGCGCGGAACCGGCTGCCGCG
>DATLLD010000025.1:0-36528 GCA_035538035.1 Gemmatimonadaceae bacterium
AGCCGCCGTCCTCATTGCGTAGGAGGTTCTCGAGCAGGATCCGCAGCGAGAAGGGCAGGTGGGCGGCGGTGCTGCCGGTCAGCTCGGCAAGCGCGCCCAGGCGATAGTAGACGTAGTCCTTTCCGTCGACGGTAAGCGTCGAACGGCTCTTGAAGCTGTTGAGGGAGGCCATGCCCCAATCTAATCCACTCAGTCGGCGCGGACAGGCGGCTCGGTGGCGCGGAAGGGCGGCTCGGTCGGCGCGGCTCGGCCTTCAGTCCTCCATGACCGGGAACTCTAGCGTGCTTCGCCGCCCGCTCGCCTCGAGCGCCTCGACCGAGATGGCCTCGGTGGGGCACTGGTGCACGAAGTCGCCATCCGCGCGCGACCATTCGATCGGCGACGACAGCACGATCGCCTTCCCATCCTGGTCCATCGCCATGAAGTGCGGCGCCAAGGCGGCGCACAGCGTGCAGCCGATGCACTTGGCACGGTCCACCTGCACGTCCACCACCCGGCGTGGCCAGACGCCGCCGCCCGAGAGCAGTGCGCTGCCCATGCGGTCGAGGGCGTCGTTGGCCGCCTCGTACCCGAGCTGGATCATCCGCTCCACGTTCGCGAAGCTGAACCAGTTGTAGTGCCAGACCGCCGGCCGCACGAGCAGCAGTGGCGGCCCCTGCCAACTGGAGAGCTGCTGGTGCTGCAGCGACTTCATCATGATCTGGGCGGCGCGGATGTAGATGGCAGCGAACCCCTTCTCCCGGATGCGACGCGCCCGCGCGATGTTCGTGCTGCCGACGTCCACCGCGATCACGGCATCCGCGCCATGCGCGGCTGGCACCACCGGCACGTTGTCCACCACGCCGCCATCGGCGCAGGTGCGGCCCCCGATCACGGCGGGCGGGAAGAAGCCCGGCAACGCGCACGAGGCGTACACCGCATCCGCGACGGTGACATCCTGCAGGCCCGGCAGCCCCCAGAGCAGCTGCGCCGCGTTCTCGAGGTCGACCGTGTTCACGAGCAGCGGCAGTTGCAGGTCGCGGAAGGTGCCTTGCGGCACGATCTCCTCGCAGAGCTTCCGCAGCGGCCGCTCGAGGTAGAGCGCCGGCGAGAGCATGCGCTTGGCGACCATCGAGAAGTGGTCGATCCGGAAGAGGTCGCGCTTCGTGAGCTCGAGCGCCCGCCGCTCCATCTCCGAGAGCGGCATGCCGCCGACCCACGCCGCCGCGATGAGCGCGCCGATGCTGGTGCCCGCGACAAGCGTCGGCTGCACACCGCGTTCCTCGAACGCCCGCAGCGCGCCGATGTGGGCGAACCCCTTGAGGCCCCCGCCACCGAGCACGAGGGAGATCTTCGGCGGCAGCGCGAGTCCTTGTCCGTTCGATTCCGGCCCGTGGGTGGCTGGGCGCATCGGCTCCGGTGGCGTTGGTGGGTGTGCATAATATAGGAACCTTTCAACTGACTCCGTGACTGACCCACTGCTCCGCTTCCGAGACGAGTTCCCCATCCTCGCTCGCAGCACGTATCTCGTCTCGAACTCGCTCGGCGCGATGCCGCGCGCGGTCCCCGAGCGCCTTGCCGAGTACGCCGCGGAATGGGCCGAGTGGGGTGTGCGCGCCTGGGCCCGCGGGTGGTGGGAGATGCCGCTCAAGCTCGGCGACCTGGTGGCGCCGCTCATCGGCGCCGCACCGGGCGAGGTGGCCATGGCCCCCACCGTTACGCTCGCGCAGTCGGCGATCCTCTCCGCCATGGATTTCCGCGGCGGCCGCGACACGGTGGTCATGACGGAGCTCGACTTCCCGAGCGTGCGCTATGCCATCGAACAGCTGGCGCCCAAGCTCGGGGCCCGCGTCGTCGTCGTGCCGAGCGACGACGGCATCGGGATCGATGAGGGCCGGTTGCACGCGGCGATCGACGAACGCACGGCGCTCGTCTCGGTGTCGCACGTGCTCTTCCGGTCGGCGTACATCATCGACGCCCAGCGACTCTGCGCGCACGCCCATGCGCAGGGGGCGGTGGTTGCACTCGACGCGTATCACTCGGTCGGCGTGATCCCCGTGGATGTGATGGCCAGCGGCGCCGACTTCCTCACCGGAGGCGTGCTCAAGTGGCTCTGCGGCGGGCCGGGCGGCTGCTTCATCTATGCGTCGCGCGCGGCCAGTGAGCGCTTCGCCCCCGCGCTCACGGGTTGGCAGGCGCACAGCCGGCCCTTCGGGTTCGAGCAGTCGATGGACTGGGCATCGGGCGCCGCGCGGTGGCTCGGCGGCACCCCCGTGGTGCCCGCGCTGTATGCGGCACTCGAGGGACCGCGGATCGTCCGCGAGGCCGGGCTCGCGGCCATCAGGGAGAAGAGCCAGCGGCAGACCGCGCGATTGCTCTCCCTCGCCGACGAACGCGGGTATCGTGCCCACGTGCCGCGCGACCCCGCGCGGCGCGGAGGGACCGTGGCCTTCGACGTGCCGCATGGCGGAGAGGTCGCGCAGGAGTTGCTGCGCCGGAACATCGTGATCGACTACCGGCCGGGCGCGGGCATTCGCGTGGCGCCGCACTTCTACACGAGCGACCAGGAAGTGGAGTCGGTGGTGGGCGAGATCGACGAGATCGTTCGCACGGGCGCGTGGCGGGCGTTCGAGGGTGCCCGACCGCGGGTGACGTAGGGCTTCCGTAAGAGCAAACGCGCGCGTACCTTCGCTGCCATTGTCCACAACGAGTACTTCGGCGGACCTTCGCACGCCGGCCCCCTCTTACTCATCCTGAACGATGCCACAGCCCGCGAAGAAGCTTCGAAAGCAGTATCTCAACAAGGAATATCCAAACATTGTCCTGAAGTTCGAGGACGGGCACGAGATCGTCATCAAGCGCGGCACCGGCAAGACGTTCGACTGCTACTCGGGAGAGTCGGTGAAGCTGCTCGCGGTCTACGACCCCGACGCGCGCGAGCGCGACCTCGTCGAAACCCGCAGGGCGGACGACTTCGACGACGCGTGAGACACCTGGCGTTGGCCCTGGCGCTTTGCCTCTCGAGCGGCCTCCAGGGCCAGCCGCCGCGTGATGTCGATGCGCTGCGACGCACGCTCGACTCGCTCGCCGACGCGCACCGCGGCGTCGTCGGGTACGCGGTCCACAACATGGAGACGGGCACTCGGCTGAGCCGCCGTGGCGACGAGCCATTCCCGACTGCGTCGCTGGTCAAGGTGCCGATCCTCGTCACCGTCTTTGACCTCGTCGAGCAGGGCAAGCTCCGGCTCGACGACCGGCTCACCGTGCTGGCGATCGACAAGGTGCCCGGCAGCGGCCAGCTCCAGTTCATGCACGACGGCGCGGTCATCACCGTGCACGACGCCGCATGGTTGATGACCACCATCAGCGACAACACGGCCACCAACCTCCTCCTCGACCGGATCATCATCCGCCGCGTCTGGGACAAGATGGAGGCGCTGGGACTGCCGCGGACCAAGCCGCACTCCAAGTCTTTCTTGCGCAGTTCGTCCGTGGCGATGGACAGCTCGGTGAAGTACGGGCTCGGGGTGAGTACGCCCAACGAATCGGCGCGGCTCTTCGAGCTGCTGGCCGCCGGCCGCGCCGTGAGCCCCGCCGCCGACTCGCAGATGATCGACATCCTCGAGCACAACGAGGACATGCAGCTCCTCCAGCGACTGGCCGGTGGACGGACCTCGGCGCACAAGACCGGCGCGGGCGACTCGGTGCGCACTGAGTGCGCGCTCTGGCGCCTGCCGGACCGCGTCATCGCCTGCGTCTTCACGCGCGACAACGCAGACACGCGCTGGGTCCTCGACAACGAGGCGCAGGTGCTGATGGCGCGCATGGGCGAGGCGATCGTCGGCACCTGGTCGCGCTGACCTCCACCGGCAAGGAGATCCACTGGTGGTGAACTTGAGCGCTTCCGTCCTTGCCGCCCGCGCCGCGGGCCGGCCGGTCGTCGCGCTCGAGAGTTCGGTGCTCGCGCAGGGTCTGCCGGTTCCCGCCAACCGTGAAGCCGACACGCGCATGCGCGCCGCGATCACGCGGCATGGCGCGGAGCCGGCCATCACCGCCGTCGTACGCGGCGTGCTCAGCGCCGGACTCGACGACGCGACGCTCGAGCGCTTCCTCCAGCGGACCGGTGTGCTCAAGGTCTCGGCGCGCGACCTGCCGGTGGCGGTCGCGCAGGGGCTCGATGGCGCCACGACCGTCGCCGCATCGCTCGCCACCTGCGTCGCTGCCGGGCTCACGGTATTCGCCACGGGAGGCATCGGCGGCGTGCACCGCGAGCCTCCGTTCGATGAGTCGGCCGACCTGCTCGAACTCGCACACTCACCGGTCGTGACGGTCTGCGCCGGCGTGAAGTCGATCCTCGACATCGGCGCCACGCTGGAGCGGCTGGAGACTTACGGGGTCACGCTCGTCGGCTATCGCACGGACGACTTTCCGGGGTTCTTCACCGCACGCACGGGATTCCGCGTGAGCGCGCGCGCGGACTCCCCGGCCGAGGTCGCACGGATCTTCCGCGCCTCGCGCCGGCTCGGCCGGCCCGGCGCCGTGCTCGTCGTCCAGGCGCCGCCGGCTGCGGCTGCGCTCGGGGAGAGCGAAGTCGAGTCCGCAGTGACCGCCGCACTCGAGGAGGCCCGCCGGGGCGGCGTCCGAGGCGCGGAGGTCACGCCGGTGCTGCTGGCCGCGGTGGAGCGAGCGACGGGCGGCCGATCGCTGCAGGCCAACCTCGCGTTGCTGGAAGCGAATGCCGGCTTGGCGGCGGAGATCGCGGTCGCCCTGGACAACGGGGACTGACGCGGCTGGGCCGCACGCGAATGATCGCTCGTCATATTGAATCGCACGTGTACCAAGTGGTAGGTTATCGGCGAGTTCCACCTGGCCGCCATTGAGCTGGAGGACAACCGGGATGCCCTCTCACTTCCTGAGTTCCGAGGAGTACGACGAGCGCGCGCACCAGCTCTACAACGAAGGGAATTACGACGGCGCCCTCGTGATGTTGCGTGAAGGCCTCGGCCTGTATCCCAACGCCGTGGAGCTGCATGTCGGCGTGGGCTACGCCCGGCTCGCGCGCGAGGAGTTCGCCTGGGCGCGCCGCTCGTTCGAGGAGGCGCTCGTGCTCGACCCCGAGCACGAGGACGGTCTCGCCGGCCTCGGCGAGGTGCTCCTCCGCTTCGGCCAGGTGCCGCAGGCGCTCAAGACCTTCCGCCGCATCCTCGAGCTCGGCTACTCCGACGACATCGAGTTGATGCTCCAGGTGGGCCGTGCGCTCTTCCGCGACGGGCTGATGGAGGATGCCAAGGAGTATTTCGAGATCGCGGTGCAGCAGGTGCCGGACAACGCCGAGGCGGTGGCGATGATCGGCTACACGCAGCACCGGCTCGACGACGACGCGGCGGCGATGGAGACACTGCGCCGTGCGCTGCAGCTGGACCCCGACCACAGCGAAGCGCGCATCTACCTCGGCAACATCCTCTACGATCGCGGCGACTACGAGGCGGCGCTCTATCACCTGGACCGCACGCGGCCCGAGGACCACTGGGACGAGCTGGGCATCTGGCGCCTGCTCGAGCTCAAGAAGTCGCACCTGCGCACGCACGACGACGACTCGTCGCTGCGCATCTGGCAGGAGCGCCTGACCGAGCTCGCGCCTGAGCCCGACGCCGTGGACGAGATGCTGGCGGAGATCGAGCAGCGCGCGGCCGAGGCCGACGAACAGGTCGCCAAGTCGCAGCTCGAGCTCTTTGGCGCGTTGCTGGCGGACCTGACCGACCAGAAGTCGGATCCGGCGCCGCACCGCGTCGTCGGCCGCGATGGGCGCAGCTACGACGGCACCTGGGAAGTGATCGTCGCCGCCATGCGTGACGATGCGCCCAACGGGAAGGAACGCTCGGTGGAGGAGTTCATGCAGAGCGAGGCCCGCCGCGGTTTCTCGCTCACCGGCATGCTGATCCCCACGCGCGACGCCGAGAGCTTCCTGCGCGCAAGCGCGGATGCCGGACTCCTGCGGATCATCCACTGATCTCATACCGCGATGTCGGAAAGACCTACCGCTCGCTCTTCGGCAAGGAAGTGCGGGCGGTGGACGGCGTGTCGTTCGAGGTCGCGCCGGGTGAGGTGCTCGGCATCGCCGGCCCCAACGGCGCGGGCAAGAGCACGCTGATCGCGATGCTGCTCGGCTTCCTCCCGCCGGACCAGGGCGAGGTGACGGTGGACGGCAGCTCGCCGCGCGCGTTCGTCGAGCGCGAGGGCATGTCGTACCTGCCGGAGCTGATGACGCTGCCGCTCAACTGGCGCGCCGACGAAGCCATCGACCGCCTCGCGGCGCTCGCCGGCATCGCGGCCACGGCGCGCCTCGCCGCACGGGAGCGCGTGATCGAGGCCGTCGGCATCGGCGAGCACCGGGGCAAGCGGCTCAAGCAGCTCTCCAAGGGGAACCTGCAGCGGCTCGGCCTCGCGCAGGCGCTCCTCACCGAGCGGCGCGTGGTCGTGTTCGACGAGCCCACGCATGGCCTCGATCCCGTCTGGACGACGCGCTTCCGCGACATCGTCGCCGGCCTCCGCCGTCCCGACCGCGCGATGGTCATCGCATCGCACAACCTCGACGAGCTCGAGCGTCTCTGCGACCGCGTGGCGATCATCGACCGCGGGCGCATCCAGCGCGTCGTCACGGTGCGCGACGCGATGGGTGCGGGCACGCCGCGGCGCTGGCGGCTGCGTGTCGCCGCCGGGCTCGACGCGCTCGCCGCGCAGTTCCCGGGCGCCACCATCGCCGGCGACGCGCTCGAGTGCCTCGCGGACGTCGCGGCCCTCAACCACGGCATCAGCCAGGCGATCGCGCAGGGCGCGCTGATCAACGCCGTCGCGCCGTCGGAGTCGTCCCTCGAGGAAGCGTTCCGCTCCGCGGTAGTGGCGCGATGACCGTCTCCTCGCCGCTCGCCGCGTACGCCCGGTGGCAGCTTCGCGACTCGCTGCCGCGCCTCGCGACGCCGCTGGTGATCTTCCTCTCGCTCGGCCTGCTGCCGCTCTGGGCGCTGGCGCGGCAGTCGGGCGGATTCGCCGCGATGCGGCTCGAAGGCGAGCCGCAGGCCATGGCACTGGTGGCGTACCACTCGACGCTCACGCTCGCGATGACGCTCGGCGCGGTGCTGCTGGCGAGCGGCATCGTCGCCCTCGATCGCGAACGGCAGCACTTCCGGTTCCTCTTCTCGAACCCCGTGGCGCCGTGGAAGTACTACCTGCAGCGCTTCGTCATCGGGGCGGTGATGTTCGCGCTGGTGATGGCGCTGATCCCGCTCGGCTTCGGTGCGCTCGTCGCCGGCGTGCCGGTGCTGCCCGTCATCACGTCGTCGCTGATGTACGCGCTGCTCTACGGCTCGCTCGCCATGCTCTGCGGTGCGCTGCTGAACAAGGACGGAATCATGTTCATCGGCATCATCCTCGTCGCGGGCGTGCTGCAGCAGTCCAAGCCGATGCTCCCCGAGTGGGTTGGCGCAGTGGCCAACTCGCTGCCCCCGGTCAATGTCACGAGCACGGTGCGCGCGGCATGGCTCGCCGGCCGCGCCGCCGACACCGGTGACGTCTTGCTCGTCGGCCTGTACTCGCTCGCGATGCTCGCCGCCGCGCTCGTGCTCATCCGCCGCGCACCGCTCGCTCGCTGAGATGACGGCCTTGGCGGACTTCGATCGCGTGCTGCCTCCGGGGAGCGTGCGGCGTGAAGTGCTCCCGAACGGGCTCACGGTGCTCGCGCGCCGCGACACGACGGCCCCCGTCGTCGCCATCGTCACCTGGGTCAGGGCCGGCTACTTCGACGAGCCTGACGACGTCGTAGGCATCGCCCATGTGCTCGAGCACATGTATTTCAAGGGCACGCCCACCCTTGGCGTGGGAGAGATCGCGCGTGCGACGAAGGCCGCCGGCGGCTACCTCAACGCCGGCACCATCTACGATCACACGAACTACTACGCGGTGCTGCCCGCGTCCGGCTTTCGCGCCGGGCTCGCGGTGCAGGCCGACGCCTACGCCAACTCCGTGATCGATGCCGGCGAGCTCTCGCGCGAGCTCGAGGTCATCATCGAGGAGACCAAGCGCAAGGCCGACACGTCGAGCGCGCTCGCCGTCGAGACGCTGTTCGAGCTGCTGCATGACCGCCACCGCATCCGGCGCTGGCGCATGGGCCGCGAGGACGCCCTGCGGGCGATGACGCGCGACCAGCTCGTCGCGTTCTACCGGAACTTCTACCGGCCCGGCAACACGGTGATCGCCATCGTCGGCGACGTGGATCCCGAGGAGGCCCTCGCCGAGGCGCGCGCACTGTACGGCCACCTCGGCGACGCGCCGGTGGAGCGCTCGCCGGGCCCGCAGGAAGCGGCGCACGGCCATGGCTTCCGCGTCCGCGAGTGGGAAGGGGACATCGTGCAGTCGGAACTCGTGATGGGCTGGCGCACGCCGGCCATCGCGCATGCCGACACGCCCGCGCTCGACGTGCTCGCGACGGTGCTCGCGGGCGGCCGCGCCTCGCGGCTGGTGCGCGCGGCGCGCGACCGCCTGCTCGTGTCGTCGGTGAACGCATACAACTACACGCCCACCGAGATCGGCGTGTTCGTGGTGCACGCGGCAACGCGTCCGGAGAGGATGACCGAGGCCGCTGGCGCCATCTGGGACCAGCTCCGCCGCGTGCGCGAGGGCGAGGTGACGGACGCGGAGATCGAGCGGGCGCGTTGCCTGCTCGAGGCACAATGGCTGCGGCGGCTCGAGTCGTCCGATGGCCAAGCGAACTTCATTGCGTCGTGGGAACTGCTGGGCGCGTGGGGCGATGGCGTCCGGTACGGCGAGGCGGTGATGCGCGTCGATGCCGCACAGGTGCAGGCCGTTGCCGCGCGATGGCTCGAGCCGGGCCAGGCAGCCATCGTGGCCTACCGGCCGTTCGGCACTGCGCCGCTCTGCGGCGCCGGTGAGCCCGGCGGTGAGTCCGGCGCCGAAGCCGTGCGCGCGTTGCTCGATGCCGCGCGGCCCGAGCCGCTCGAGGCACCGGGCCCGGTCACGGCACCGGCCGTGCTCTCGGGCGGCGCCGCCGTCCTCGATAATGTCGCCGGCGACGTCCGCGTGTACCGCACGCGCCGCGGCGTGCCCATCGTCGTGCGGCGCCGGCCCGGCGCGGCGCTCGTCAACGTCGGGTGCTTCATCGGCGGTGGCGTCACGTCCGAATCCGAGCGCGACGGGGGCATCACGACGCTCATGGCCCGGTCTGCGCTGCGCGGCACCTCGCGCCGCACGGCCACGCAACTCGCCGAGGACGCCGAACGGCTCGGCGGCACGCCCGCGGCGAGCGTGGGGACGGAGTCGTTCCAGTGGACGCTCGGCGTGCCCGCACGGCAGTTCGACGGCGCTGCGGAGCTGCTCGCCGACCTCGTGCTCGATCCGCGCTATCCGGCGGACGGCGTCGAGGCCGACCGTGCCACGCTCATCGCCGGCATCACCTCGCTGCGCGACGACATGTACCGGCAGCCGATGCGTCTTGCGGCGGCGGTCGCATGGCCGGACCACCCGTACGGCCGCTCGACGCTCGGCACCGAGGAGAGCGTTGGCGGACTCAAGGCGGACGCGCTGCGCCGCTGGCACGCCGCGCGCGTGCTCGAGGCCCCGACGGTGCTCGCCGCCGTCGGCGACCTCGACCCCGACGCGACGGCGGACCTGCTCGCGCGCCGCTTTGACGCGCTGCGCCCGGCTGCACCACACGAGGTGCCCGTGCCGGGTTGGACGATTCGCGCGCTCGAGAACGTGGAACGGCGCGAGAAGGCGCAGACGGCGATCGCGCTCTTCTTCGATGGACCGTCGCGCCGCGACATCGCGCGGTTCGACGCCGAGATGATCGGAGGCGTCGCGAGCGGGCTGGGCGGGCGCTTCTTTGAGGAGCTGCGCGACCGGCAGTCGCTCGCCTACACCGTGCTCGCCCGCCCCTATCCGCGCCGCTGCGGCGGCACCTTCGCGGCATACATCGCGACCTCGCCGGCGAAGGAGGAGATCGCGCGCATCGGCCTGCTGCGCGAGTTCGAGCGGCTCGTCGAGGGCGACGTCACTGCCGAGGAGCTCCACCGCGCGCGCACGTTCGCGATCGGCAGCTGGCAGATCCGGCAGTCATCGGGAGCCTCCGTGCTCGCGGACCTCGCCGACGCATGGCTCAACGGGTCGCTCGAGGAGCTCCACCGCTACCCGGAGGATCTCGCCGCCGTCACGCCGGCGCGCATGCGCGAACTCGCGCGGCGGTGGTTCGACCCCTCACGGCGCGTCGAGGGGATCGTGCGTGGCGACCTCAGCGGCTCCGCGCCGCGGGATGGCCGAGCGACGCGTTGAGCCACCGCACGAGCGGCAGCAGCGCGGCGTAATCCTTCATGATGTTCTCCACCAGTCGCGGCGAGAGGACTTCCTTGTCCGAGAGCATGCGCGACGCGGTGAAGGTGTTGTAGCGCAGCCAGCGCGCCGCCGGATGGTCCTCGGCGAACCCTCGCGGCATCCGCTTCAGCATCGCGCCGGGGTCGTCCTCGGTGAGTCCGCCGAAGCGCGTGCGGAACGTCGTTGCCTTCACGATGCGCTCGAACGCACGCTGGTCCTCGACGATCCGCTCGCGGATGATGTTCAGCAGGGGCCGCGGCGGCATCCAGAAGCCGCCGGCGACCATCGACGCGCCGGGCTCGATGTGGAAATAGAAGCCGGCGCCGCCATGCGCATCGCGCCCGACGCCGCGCCCGGCGTCCCGGTGAAAGACCCAGAGCGCGCCATGCGTCTTGTACGGCGACTTGTCGTTGGAGAACCGCACGTCACGGTGGATGCGAAAGAGCGCATGCCGCGCCGGAGCGACGAACTCCGGCGCGAGCTTCGCGAACCGCACGTCGAGCTCCTCGGCGAGCAGCCGCAGCTTGCCGAGGAGTGCGCGCTCATAGACCGGCCTGCGTTCCTCGAACCAGGGCTTCGCGTTGTTGCGCTTGAGGCCGCGCAGGAACGTGAACGCCTCCGGCTCGAACCCCGGGAACGCGGTCACCGCGGCAGGCGTGGCCCGCCGGCGGCGCCGACCACGGTCGTCAGCGAGCGATGTCCGTTCGCGCCCACCGCGCGCACGCCCACCCAGACGTCGTCGAGCTGCTCGTCGAGCAGGAACTCGGTGACGTTGCCCACCGGCACGATGCGCGTGTAGGTCGGGTCCGTGGTGCGGCGCACGAGCAGCTCGTACGATGCCGCGCCCGGCGCGGCGTCCCAGCGGATGGTGAAGGACTGCCCGCCGGAGGTCGCGCGCTCGCGCGCGTAGGCCGTGCGCACGGGGCGCGCCGGCGCCGCCGCGAGCGACGCGACCGTCGCGAGGTTCAAACGCGCGACTTTCGCTATGTAACCGAAGTTCACGTCGGCGAGGGTGTCGGTCGGGAGGTGCTGGCGCTTGTAGTTCTCGAGCCGCTCCGAGAACCGGAGGGCGGGGTAGCCCTGCGCGTGGAACGGGCGGTGATCGCCGCCGCGGCCGAGGCGGTCGAGGCGGAGCACCGGCAGCACCTCGAACTGCGGCTGGTAGAGCGCGCCGATGCCCCACACGTAGCGCGCCAGCTCGCTGCCGCCGAGCGCCAGCGAGTCCACGGCGAACACGCGCACGGAGGTCGAGTCCGTGCTGCCGTCGTCCGCCACCACGTTGCCGATGATGTCGTCCGTGAACGCGGCCGTCACCACCTTGCCCTCCCGCTTGAGCCGCTCGGCGAACTGCGTCGAGCCGAGCAGGCCCTGCTCCTCGCCGGTGTAGAGCACGAACGCGATCGTCGCGTCGAGTCCCTGTGGGAAATGCTTGCCCATCACGCGCGAGAGTTCCATCACGGCTACCGTGCCGGAGCCATCGTCGTCGGCGCCCGGCGCGTCGGACGTGAAGTCCATGCCGTCGGTGGAGCAGATGCACGAGTCATAGTGCCCGCCGATCACGACCACGCGGCTGGTGTCGCGCCCGCGGAGCCAGGCGACGACGTTGACCATGCGCACGCTCGGCCGGTCCGGATGGCGCGTGATCACCGCGCTGCCGGTATCGTACTCGACCACGAGGCAGCCGTTGCAGTCCTTGGCGTACTGCGTGAGCTGCGCGTGGATGAAGCGTCGCGCCGCGCCGATGCCGCGCGTGGCCGAGAGCGTGTCGCTCATGGTGTGGCGCGTGCCGAACGACACCAGCGTCGAGTCGTTCGAGCGGAGGCGCTGGGGCGAGATGTCCGCGAGGGCGGCGGCGATGCGCGCGTCCTTCGTGAAGCCGAGCGTCGAGACCGCGAGCGTGGTGCGCGGTGCGGCCGCCTGGGCGGATCGCTGGGCGAGGAGCGGCGCGGTGGTCGAAGCAGTGGCAGCGACGGCGAGCAGGACGCGAATGAGCTTCATCGGCGGGAGGTCGGTGACGGGTGAGTCCAGAAGGTACTTCCTGGCGGTCCCTTCTGGCGGGCATCGCTGTGCCCTCGCCCCCAGAACGCACCAGCCGTCAAAAGCGATGCCCCTGCGTCTCTAGCGTTCCGCGTGCCGCGCCAGGCGCAGCTCGAGATGCTGCCTGACGTCGCGCCACTCGCTGCGGAGGATGCTGTACATCACGCTGTCGCGCACGCTGCCGTCCCGCCGCGCATGATGATGGCGCAGCACGCCGTCCTTCTTCGCCCCGAGGCCCTCGATGGCGCGCTGCGAGCGGACGTTGAAGTTGTCGGTGCGCAGCCCCACGACCGCGCAGCCAAGCGTGTCGAACGCGTGCGCGAGCAGCATCAGTTTGCACGTGGTGTTCACGCGTGAGCGCTGCCGGCTCTCGCCGTACCACGTGTAGCCGATCTCCACGCGGTCGAGCGAGGCGACGATGTCGTGGTAGCGTGTGGTGCCGATGATGGCGCCGCTCGCGACGTCGCGCACCGCCCACGGGAGCATGTGCCCCTCGGCCTGGCCCTTGAGCGCGTCCTCGATGTACTGCGGCGTCGTGTGGGGTTCGGGCGTGGCCGTGAACCAGAGCTCCCAGAGGCGGCCGTCCGCCACCGCGGTGGCCAGCCCGTCGGCGTGCGGGGCGGCGAGCGGCTCCAGGCGGATGCCGTCTCGCTCCAGCAGCACGGGCCGGGGCTCGATCACCGCGTCACCGGGGGCGCGTGTCGCGCACGCGGATCAAGCCTTCCTGCGCCACAGTCGCGACGAGCTCGCCCGTGCGCGCGAAGACCTCGCCATGCACGAACCCGCGCGCGCCATGCGCGGCAGGGGAGTCGCAGACGTAGAGCAGCCATTCATCGGCGCGGAAAGGGCGGTGCATCCATAGCGAGTGGTCCAGCGAGGCGATCTGCAGCCGCGGGTCGCGGAAGGCGACGCCGTGCGGCAGCAGCGCCGTCGGCAGGAAACTGTAGTCCGACGCGTACGCAAGGATCGCCTGGTGCAGGATCGGCGAGTCGGGGATCGGCTTCACCGTGCGGAACCAGACCAGCCGACGCGGCTTTTGCGGCGGATGGTCGGCGAGCGGGTTGGCGGGGGTCACCGGACGGAAGTCGAGCGGCCGGTCCTGCGTCAGCACGTCGCGGCGCGAATCCGGCAGCTTGTCCTTGATGGCCCGGATCAGCGTGAGCTCGTCGGGCAGCGATTCGGGGTCCGGCGCTTCGGGCATCGACGATTGGTGCTCGAGCCCCGGTTCCGCCTTGTGGAAGGACGCGGAGAGGTGGAAGATCGCCTCGCCATGCTGGATGGCCGTGACGCGACGGCTCGTGAAGCTGCCGCCGTCGCGCGGGCGGTCCACGAAGTAGACGATGGGCGCGCGAAAGTCACCCTCGCGCAGGAAGTAGCCATGCACCGAATGCGCCTCGCGCGCCTCGGTCACGGTGCGGCGAGCGGCGACCAGCGCCTGCGCGAACACCTGCCCGCCGAACACGCGACCCGTGCCGACGTCGCGGTTGCGCCCGCGGTACAGGTTCACCTCGAGCGGTTCGAGCTCGAGCAGGGAGAGGAACTCCTCCAGGACCGGCATGTGGGCGATCTCCTAGAACATCGACATCGCGAGGAACGACCGCAGCGAGTCGTTCGTCGCGCGGAGCCGTCCCGTGAGCACGCGCACGCAGCTCCAGAGCACCTTGTGCGCCAGCTCGCGATTGAAGTCGAGCAGCAGCTCGAAGTCGCTGCGCGAGATCGTCAGCACCTTGGTGCCGCCATTGGAGATGGCGTCGGTGGAGCGCTCGCTGCGGTCGAAGACGCTCATCTCGCCGAACAGCGCGCCCGGCTTCAGCACGGCCAGTGCCTCCTCGCCGCTCCCCGGAACCACGCGCGAGATGCGCACGTCGCCCTCGAAGATCAGGTAGAGCCGGTTGCCGGCCTCGCCTTCGCGGAAGATGTACTCGCCGCTCACGAACTCCTGCGTGCGGCAGACTTCCGCGACGCGGGCGAGTTCGCCGTCATCGAGGTCCTTGAAAATCGCGACGCCGCGCAGCAGCGCGACCGTATCGGGCATCGTCTCGTCCTCGGTTCTGCGCCGGAAGGCGGGTGCAAGGCGAAGCTACCCGGGCTCACAGGTGCGGGCAAGCGAGCCAGCCGCGTTGTTGCGCGCGGCGACCGTCCCTAGCTTGCGCCCATGCCCCGCGCGACCCGCCTTCTGCTCGCCATGTTCGTTCCCGTGGCCATCGTCGCGCTCGCGCCGTCGACGTCACTCGGCGCGCAGCAGCCGCGCGAAGGAGAGATGCCGAGAGCGCAGTGGGAGGCGCGTGCCGACATGACGTTCACGCCGGCCCTCGCCGCGCACGCCGGCGCCGGGTTGAACGTCCGCGCGGGCCACTACGCGCGCCTCGGCGTCGCGTATCTCGCGGGCACGGCGCAGGGGCCCGCCGGGGATCGCGGCGCACGCTTCAGCCAACGCGCCGACGCGACCGCGCGCTTCCTGATCGACCCGTTCGCCGAACGCGCCCACGGGCTCTACGGCGGGGCTGGGTTCACGGCCCGGCGCGACGGCAGTGCGGCGTGGAAGGCCGGGCTGATGCTCGTCGTCGGCATCGAGGGCTCGCCACGTGGCCGCATGATCCCCGCCGTGGAAGTCGCGCTGGGCGGCGGCGTGCGCGCCGGGGTGGTGCTGCGTGCGCGGCGCGGCGGGGCGTACCCCACTCGCTAGCGACGACGGCGGAAGTCGACGGCTGAAACGACGACGCCCCGGCATCTCCTGGGAGTGCCGGGGCGTCGCGTGTCGCCGTGGTGTCGCTTAGGCCGCGGTGACGGCGTCGAGTTCACCCTGGGGCTCTTCGTCGGTCTCGGATACAAGCTCCGCCGGCGGGGCAGCTTCGGGCTTGCGGGCAGGGGCGGCAAAACGCTCACCCAGCACACGCAGGTCGACGATCTCCTTCTTGTTCAGCTCGTGGTAACGCTCGGACAGGTACTTCATCGTCTCGTCGAACCATTCCTTCTGGTGCTCAGGCTCCGAGCCGATCACGCCACAGCGCATCACGTGCTGGAACATCTCATCGCGCGCCTGGTCGAACGGCGACGCGGGGGCGGCCATTGGGCGGCCGCGGCTTTTCTGTCTGCTCATCTCGTCCGGTTCGAGTGTTCGTAGGTGTTGCACCGTACGTCCCTAAACCTAATCGAATCGGGCCCCAACTCCTACCCCACCGTTTCGGGAGCCGTTCGCGGGGTGTAGCTTCCCCTGATTCCCAGTATCGGCACATTCAGGAGAGTCCACGCGTGGCAAGAAAGCAGAGCGCTTCCTCGAAGTCCTTTGGCGGCATCCTCGCCGTCGTCGCCATCGCGGGCGTCGCCGCCATCGGCTACGTCGTCTCGCGCCCCGCGAAAGTCACCACCCTCGAAACGACGCTGCCTCCCGTGGAGGCCTCCGGCATCCGCATGGGCGACTCGACGGCACTCGTCCAGATCGTGGAGTTCGCCGATTTCGAATGCCCCGGATGCGGGCAGTTCGCCACCGTCACCGAGCCCGATATCAGGGCCCGCCTGATCGAGACCGGCGAAGTGGGCTTCGTGTTCATGGACCTGCCGCTCGACGGGCATCGCAATTCACCCGCGGCGCACAATGCGGCCCGCTGCGCCGACGAGCAGGGAAAGTTCTGGCCGATGCACGACGGCATCTTCCTGCGGCAGCACGAGTGGAACTCGCAGTCCACCCGCACGCCCAAGAAGGTCCTCGCGGAGATCGCGCGCTCGGTCGGCCTCGACATGAAGCAGTGGGATGACTGCTTCGACAGCGAGCGGATGCTTCCGCAGATCGCCGCCAACCGCGCCGAGGCGACGCGCCTGCGCATCCGCGGCACGCCCAGCTTCATCATCAACGGGCGGCTGATCGAGACGAGCGGCGTGCCGACCTACGACCAGATGCGGGTGCTCATCACCGAGGCCAAGGTTCGGGCGCTGGCCGAACGGAGTGAGGCGAGCCAGGCCGCCGGCGCAGCGAAGAAGACGCCCTGAGCGACGCTGCACCACGAACCAAGAACGGCCCGGAGGGCGAGAGCTCTCCGGGCCGTCTTCGTCTCGCGCGTGGTCGCGCGCCGTTGAGGTCTCGCCGTCAGCCTTCCTTCTCCTCGTACTGCTCCTTGAGCGCCGCCACCACGTTGGGGTCCGCGAGCGTCGTCGTGTCGCCCAGCGCCCGCCCCTCGGCGATGTCTCGCAGTAGCCGCCGCATGATCTTGCCCGAGCGCGTCTTCGGCAGGTCCGCCGAGAAGAGGATGTCGTCCGGCCGCGCCAATGCGCCGATCTTCTGCGCCACAAACTCGCGCAACTCGTCGCGCAGCGCCGAACTGCGCGAGTGCCCGTCGCGCAGCGTGACGAACGCGCAGATCGCCTGCCCCTTCATCTCGTGGGCCTTGCCCACGACCGCCGCCTCCGCGACCATCGGATGCTCCACCAGCGCCGATTCGACCTCCATCGTGCCGATGCGGTGGCCCGACACGTTCAGCACGTCGTCCACGCGACCGAGGATCCAGAAGTAACCATCCGCGTCGCGCTTGGCGCCGTCGCCGGCGAAGTAGAGGTCGGGACGGTCCTTCCACTTCGAGAAGTAGGTCTCGACGTAGCGCGCGTCGTCGCCCCAGATCGTGCGGAGCATCGACGGCCATGGGCGCGTCATCGCGAGCAATCCGCCGCCCACCGGGATCGGCTGCGCCTTCGAGTCGAGCAGCTCGGCCGAGTACCCGGGCAGCGGGTGCGTCGCGCTGCCCGGCTTGGTGGCCGTGAGGCCAGGCAGCGGCGAGATCACGATCGCGCCCGTCTCCGTCTGCCACCAGGTGTCGACGATCGGGCAACGGCCGCCGCCGATGTGCTCCTGGTACCACATCCACGCCTCGGGATTGATCGGCTCGCCGACCGAGCCGAGCAGGCGCAGCTGCGTGAGGTCGTGCCTGGCCGGATATTCGGCGCCCCACTTCATGAACGCACGGATCGCCGTCGGCGCGGTGTAGAGGATCGTCACGCCGTGCCGTTCGCAGATCGCCCAGAAGCGGTCGCGCTCGGGCCAGTCCGGTGCTCCCTCGTACATCACGCAGGTCGCGCCGTTGGCGAGCGGACCATACACGAGATACGTGTGCCCCGTCACCCAGCCCACGTCGGCGGTGCACCAGAAGACGTCCGAGTCCCTGAGGTCGAACACATCCTTCGTCGACGAGGCCGCGCCGGTGAGGTAGCCGCCGGTCGTGTGCACGATGCCCTTCGGCTTTCCGGTCGTGCCCGACGTATACAGGATGAAGAGCACGTCCTCGGCGTTCATCGGCTCGGGCGCACACTGGTCGCTCGCGTGCTGCATCAGGCGATGGTACCAGTGGTCGCGGCCTTCCAGCATCTCCACGTGCGCCTCGGTGATCGGGCCCGATGCGCGCCGCTGCACGACGACGACGTGCTTGACGGTGGGGCACTCGGCGAGCGCCTTGTCCGTGTTCCGCTTGAGCGGCACGATCTGTCCGCGCCGGTACCCGCCGTCGGCGGTGATGACGACTTTGGCCGCGGCGTCGTTCATGCGATCGCGCAGCGACTCGGGCGAGAAGCCCGCGAACACGACCGAGTGGATGGCGCCGATGCGCGCGCAGGCGAGCATCGCGATGGCGGCTTCGGGAATGAGCGGGAGGTAGATCCCGACGCGGTCGCCCTTTGCGACGCCGAGCGACTTGAGGACGTTGGCGAAGGTGCGGACTTCGCGCGCCAGCTCCCAGTAGGTCAGGGTGCGGCGATCGCCGGGTTCGCCTTCCCAGACGAGCGCGGCCTTGTTGCGGCGCGGGCCGTCGAGGTGCCTGTCGAGGCAGTTCTCGGCGACGTTGAGCTCGCCGTCGCTGAACCACTTGGCATGCGGCGGCGTCCACTCGAGAGTCTTGGTGAATGGCTTCGACCACTGCAGCTCGCGGGCTCTCTCCGCCCAGAACTTCTCGGGGTCCGCCGAGGACCGCTCGTACTGGCTGCGGTCGCGGACGAGCGCGTTGCGCTCGAAGTCGGCGGGTGGCGGAAAGCTGCGCGTCTCGTTGAGTAGGACGTCGATGTCGGTCATGATGACAATGGTACGAATCACGGCGACGCTTCGGCAGGTCGGGCCGGAGCGGACGGATTGATGATCGCCGCTACTATCGCTCCCGGGAGCGCCGCCTAGAGCAGCCCTGCGTAATAAATAGACAGTGACTTGCTTCTTGCCAGCAGTCTCGCGCAATGCTCGCCCCAATGAGCCATCTCACGAAGTGATAGAACCGTAATCTGTTGATTTAAAAGCGTTTAGCCACATACGGTCAAACGGCACGCTTCTGGCATTCCCTCATGCTCGAAGCGCAGATCGCCACACCGACAAGAGCACACCCATCGCGAGATGGGGCCGCAAAGCCAGGAGTCTCGGACATCCCGAGATCGTCCGGTTGCCGAAGCAGTGGATCACTCACACCACACAGGCATCGTGGGTCCCTCCGGGATCCGATGCACGGCAAGCATTCCGGTTCCAGGTCCGTCGGTACGGCTTCTCCCCTGCGCGGGAGGACTCAATGAACAGCCAAGGACCCGCCGTGGACATACCCGTGGAGCCGCTCATCGCGCCGAATCGGCTGACCGCCGATAGCCGCCTGGATTTCCGCCGCTCGGTGCTCGAATCACTCGAGCAGGCCGCGAACGCCGGTGCCGGCGCGGTCGAGGTCGACCTCAGCATCACGACCGAGATGGATGCGAGCGGGCTGGGCGTGCTCGTGCTCCTGCAGAAGCGCGCGCGGGAGCGCGGGCTCGAGACCAGGCTGCTCAACGCGCCGCGTGTCGTGCGCCAGATGCTCAATGTCACGAGGCTCGAAGCGCTCTTCGACATGTCGCCGCGCGCCTGAGGCAGGCGGGGCCGCGCCGGTTCGCATCAAGGCCGCGCGGCCTTAGCTTCAGGCATGGATCAACCGCCGCTGGTCGAAGCGAAGGCGCTCGCCCGTAGTTTCGGTGCCCGGCGCGCGGTCGACGGAGTGGACGTCGCGCTCGCGCCGGGCGAATGCCTCGCACTCTTCGGCCCCAACGGCGCCGGCAAGACCACGTTGTTGCGCCTGCTGGCCGGGCTGCTCTCGCCGACCGCCGGCACCGCCGCGATCGGCAGTGTGCCACTGCCCGGCGCGAGCGCACGTGGCCGCATCGGGCTGGTCTCGCACCGTTCGATGCTCTACGACGCGCTGACGGCGCGTGAGAACGTCACCTTCGCCGCGCGGCTCCACGGCCTCACCGACGTCGACGGCGCCGTGCAGCGAGCCCTCGAGGCACTGCGAGTCGCCGACCGGGCCGATGTCGCCGTGCGCGCGCTCTCGCGCGGCCTGCAGCAGCGCGTCGCGATCGCCCGCGCCATCGTGCATGCGCCCGACGTGCTGCTCGCCGACGAGCCGTACACCGGCCTCGACGAACAGGGTGGTGCCGCCCTCACCTCGCTGCTCCTGGAGCGTCGCGCCGCCGGCGCCGCGCTGGTCGTCGTGACGCACCATCTGCAGGAGGGCCTCGCCCTGGCGTCGCACGCCGCGGTCATGCGCGCCGGCCGCTTCGTGCGGTTCGACCGTGCCGACGGCCTCGATGCCGTGCGCTACGCAGCCGATTATCGCGAGATGGTGGCATGAGCGCCCCGGCCGCAAGCGTTCCCGGCATCTTCGGCGCCGCATGGGTGATCGCCCGCAAGGACCTCGCGATCGAGTTCCGGACCCGCAGCGCGTTCCTCTCGGCGCTCGTGCTCTCGCTGATCTCCATCGTCATCTTCTTCTTCGCGTGGGACCCCACCGCCGTCGGCGCCGTGGACCTCGCGCCCGGCGTGCTCTGGGTGACCTTCACCTTCAGCGGCCTCCTTGGCATGCATCGCTCGTTCGGCGTCGAGTCCCACGACCGGGCGATGGACGCCCTCCTCGTGGCGCCGGTCGCGCGCGAGGCGATATTTCTTGGCAAGGGGTTCGCGAACCTCGTCTTCGTGGTGGGCGTGCAAGCCATCGCGCTGCCGGCGGTCGCGCTCTTCTACAACCTGCCGGTCGGCGGCGCCTTCCTCGGGCTTGCCGGGGTGATGCTGCTCGCGGCCATCGGGCTCACGTGCGTGGGCACGCTCTTCGCCGGCATGACCGCGAACACGAGGATGGCGGAACTGCTGTTGCCGGTGCTCGCGCTGCCGTTCTTCGTGCCGGTGGTGATGCCCGCCGCCACGATCACGGCACGGCTGCTCGCCGGCCGGCCGCTCGAGGAGTCAATGGCCTGGCTGAGGCTGCTGCTCGCGTTCGACCTGGTGTTCGTCTGGGCCTGCACGCTGGCATTCCCGTTCACGCTGGAAGACTGACCTGATGACGAAGACCGACCTGATGACGCGCTCCGAACAGAAGTCCTCACTCGACTGGCTTGCCGTCGTTGCCTTCCTGGCCATCGCGGCGACGTACGTGCGCGCCGTCTGGTTCACGCCGCCGGAACTGCTCCAGGGCTACGCGCAGAAGATCATGTACGTGCACGTGCCGGCGGCCTGGGTCGCCTTCCTGTCGTTCGCGCTGACGGCGCTTGCCGGCGGGTTCTGGCTCTTCCTCAAGGACCCGCGCCTCGACCGCTTCGCCGAGAGCTCGGCCGAGGTCGGCGTCATCTTCACCACCGTCGTGCTGATCACGGGACCCATCTGGGCCAAGCCGATCTGGGGCGCCTGGTGGGTCTGGGACGCGCGGCTCACGCTGACGCTCTTCCTCTGGTTCCTCTTCCTCGGCTACCTCGTGCTGCGCGGTGCGGTGCACGAGCACGAGACGCGCGCGCGGTATTCGGCGATCGTCGGCATCCTCGGCGCGCTGCTGATCCCGTTCATCCACTTGAGCGTCTACCTGTTCCGCACGATGCACCCGATGCCGATCGTCGCGAACCCGGACGGCATCGACATGCCGCCGGTGATGATCAAGACCTTCTTCCTCGCGCTGTTCTCGTTCACGCTGCTCTACGCCGCGTTCGTGCGCGCCCGATACGCGATCGCCGCCGAGCGTGACGCGCTGGACGACGCGGCGGCGGCGGACCGCTAGGAACCCGTCGTCTTCCTTGAACGATCAAAAAACCTCGACCGCCTCGATGCCTGACAACGCGTTCTACTACCAGCTTGCCTACGGCGTGACCCTGCTCATGTACGGCGGATACGCGCTCTCGCTCGTGCTCCGCCGTCGCGCCCTGCTGAACCGGCGCCGGCGTCATGCCGCCGCGGCCGGTGCGCCGCCCGGGGCGGGCGAGTGATCCATCCGTGGAAGGACATCCCGCCCGGCAAGACACCGCCGGAGGTCGTCACGGCGGTGATCGAGATCCCGCAGGGCGCGCGGAACAAGTACGAGCTCGACAAGGACTCGGGGATGTTCCGACTCGACCGCGTGCTCTACTCCGCCGTGCACTATCCAGGCGACTACGGCCTCATCCCGCGCACGCTGCACGAGGACAACGACCCGCTCGACGTGCTCGTGCTGATCAAGGAGCCGACCTTCACCGGCTGCCTCGTCGACGTGCGGCCGGTGGGCGTGCTCAAGATGCTCGACAAGGGCGAGCCCGACGACAAGATCCTCGCCGTGCCGGTCGATGACCCGGCGCATGGCGAGTACTTCGACATCGCCGACCTGCCGCAGCACTACCTGCGCGAGGTCGAGCACTTCTTCGCGATCTACAAGGACCTCGAGGGCAAGCGCGTCGAGATCCTAGGCTGGGAGAAGAGCGACGTCGCGATGCGGGTGATCGAGGAGAGCATCGTGCGATACGCCGACGCGTTCCTGTCGCAGGGGCCGTAGGACGGCCAGAGGCAGGTGTGGCGTTGCCGGTGAATCACACGTCGAACCATGCCTTCATCTGCTTCCTCCACGACTCCATCCTGGCCTTCTTCGGGAGTTTGGTCTTCACCTCGATGCTGCCCATGAACGCGTCGCCGGTCACGCGGATGCGGGGTGCGCCCGGAGGGGCCACGTGCGCCTTGTTGGTGATCGAGCCCATGAACGCCGAGCAGTCCACGTCGGCGCCGATGCCCGGGGGAAGCAGGACCTCCACGCTCCCGAGGTAGGCGCTGAGCTCCATGTCGATGCCCTCCGCCGGGATCTCCGCCTCGCGCAGGTCGAGCACGATGCTGCCGAACACCGCCGTGCCCTCGGAGTGCGGGCCCGGTGACCAGCGGCCCACCTTCTCGATGGAACTGAACAGCGCGAGCATGCGTCGCGGTGGCCGCGCCGGTACGCGGCTGGCGGGAGCGAGCTCGTAGAGCGGAGCTGGCGGCGCGACGAGCGGTCCCGCCGCGGGCAGTCCCTCCAGCACGGTGCGCAGCGCCGAGCGATCCGCCGCCTTGTACACCCGCTCGAAGCGCGCCTCGAGCTCGCCGGTCGAGAGGTGGTCCTGCGCGTAGTGGGCGCAGAGCTGCTGCACGACTTCTTCCCGCTCGAGTTCGAGGCTCATTGGTGCCGGCTCACTTGGTGAAGCGGCCATACGTGCCGCGATAGTACAGTAGCGGCTCGCCGTCGCCGACGGCGCCGGTCTCGACCTCGCCGACGATGATGATGTGGTCGCCGGCCGCGTGACGCGCGTGCACGCGGCACTCGAGGTGCGCGAGCGCGCCGACGAGGATCGGCACATCGAGCTTCCCGCGCTCGAACGCGAAGCCGCCGAACCGGTCGGCATCCCTCGACGCGAACGCCCTCGACGCCTTCTCCTGCCCGGCCGAGAGGATGTTGATCGCGAAGTGCTGCGCCGCCTGCAGCGGCTCGTACATCGACGCGGCCTGGTCGACGCAGACGAGGATCAGCGGCGGGTCGAGCGACAGGGACGAGAATGACGTGGCCGTCATCCCGTGATCCTCGCCATCCGCGTCCCGCATCGTCAGGATCGTGACGCCGGAGGCGAAGCGGGCGACCGTGGCACGGAACTGTGCGGCTTCGAGTGACATCGCTGGATGCTAGGAGGTCGGGCGGCCGCAGCCTCCCGGAATGTGCACCTTCATCGCGTTGAAGTTAGCTTCCGTGGCTGTTCATCGACAAACCCGCTCCCACGCGAGAGTACGTGTCCGCCACCGTTGATCCGCTCGTTCCGCTCGTCCTCCTCGAGGCGGTGAGGTCAGTCGACCTTCCCGAGCATGACCTCGAAGCCGAATTCGTCGAGGAACTCCGCACCAAGCGCTTCGGGTTGAGCGAGACGGTGCTCACGCAGATCCGCCGCTACTCCGAGGCCGTGAAGCGCAGCCATCGTGCCTCGCGCGACGAGGCCGCCGGCATCGCCAAGCTCATCGGCCGCCGCCCCGACGCCGAGGCCGTCTTCCGCGAGGCCGGCCGGCTGATGGCCCGCCAGACGTACGGGCGTGTCTCCGGCTTCTCGCGCCGCTTCATCCGCGTCCTCCCCGGCCTCGTCGCGCGCCCGATCGCGCTGCGTCAGGTGCGCCGCATCAGCAAGCGCATCCTGAGCGGACGCATTCGTCGCGTCGGCGGCAGCGTGCTGCTCGAGGTCGCGGCCGGCGACTCGGTCACCCGCGAGGCCGCACCCAGGCTGATCGGCTGCACGTTCTATGAATCCGGGCTGCGCGAGCTCATGCAGCTCCTGATGGGCGGGGTCGGCGCCGTGGAGCACGTGCGTTGCGTGAGTCGCGGCGAAGGCACCTGCGAATGGCGCGCCGAGTGGCGCTCGAGCCGATAGCGAGGACACGATGCTAGACACGAGGACACTCCCCGCCGTC
Organism: Gemmatimonadaceae bacterium; assembly: GCA_035538035.1. GTDB lineage: Bacteria > Gemmatimonadota > Gemmatimonadetes > Gemmatimonadales > Gemmatimonadaceae > Pseudogemmatithrix. The sequence continues at coordinate 24,083 of DATLLD010000025.1, forward strand.
CAGGCGGCGCTCGGCGCGGCGGGCGTCGACGGCTGGCTGCTCTACGATTTCCGCGGCCTCAACCCGGTCGCCGGCTCGATGCTCGGCATCCACGGCTTCGTCACGCGCCGCATCTTCGGCTGGGTGCCGGCCACGGGCTCTCCGGTCGCGATCACGCACGCGATCGAGCAGGGCCCGTGGACGGATTGGCCCGCGGAGTGGGAGCGCGTCGTCTACAGCTCGTGGAACGCCCTCGAGGCGGCCCTGCCCAGGCTCGTGAAGGGAAAGCGCGTGGCGATGGAGTACTCGGCCGGCGATGCGGTGCCCGTGGTGGATCGCGTGCCGGCCGGCGTGGTTGAGATGGTGCGCGCCGCCGGCGCCGATGTGGTGACGAGCGCGGACCTCGTGTCGCGCTTCTTCGCCGTCTGGAGCGAGGCCGAGGTCGAGTCGCACCGCAAGAACGCCGAGACGCTCCGCTCACTGGCGCTGGAGGCGTGCGCGCGCGCCGGCGCGGCGGCCCGCACCTCGACGCCGATGCATGAGCACGAGGTGAAGGACTGGCTGCTCGCCGGGTTCGCGAAGGCCGGGCTCTTCACCGACCACGGCCCGATCGTGGCGGCCACCGAGAACGGCGCCAACCCGCACTACGATCCCTCGCCGGCCGCGCCGCGCGCCATTCGCGAGGGCGACACGCTGTTGATCGACCTCTTCGCGACGGACGCGGGCGGCAAGAAGGGTGGCATGTGGGCGGACCAGACGTGGATGGCGTCGGTGGGCACGCCGGGCGCGCGCGCGGTGAGCATCTGGACCGCGATCCGCGACGCGCGCGACGCGGCGATCGCGCTCCTGGCCGAGCGACTCGCCGCGGGCACTCCCGTGCGCGGCGGTGAGGCCGACGACGCGGCGCGCCGGGTGATCGAGGCGCGCGGCTTCGGGCCGCAGTTCACGCACCGCACCGGGCACTCGATCGACGCCAACGGGCTGCATGGCGCCGGCCCCAACATCGACAACATGGAAACCCGCGAGACCCGGCTGCTGCTCCCCGGCGTCGGGTTCTCGATCGAGCCGGGCGTCTATTTCGAGGGCGAGATCGGGATGCGCACCGAGGTGAATGCGTACGTGACCGAGGCTGGGTTGGTGGTCACGCCCGCCGAGATCCAGCGGGACCTGATCACGGTCTGAAAGAGAATCAGGTCAGGGCAGTCGCCGATCGATGACCATCGCCACGAAGAGCAGCGCCAGGTAGAGCAGGGAATAGCCATACACCCACCACGCCGGCTTCACGAAGTCGGCCGCGGTGCGCACGCGCCAGACGCCGTGCAGCAGGATGCCGCCGAGCACCAGCGCCATCACGAGGTAGGGCACGCCGAAGGCGCCGAAGCTCACCGGCAGCACGGTCAGCGCCACGAGCAGGATCGAGTACCACCACATCTGGTCGATCGTCTCGCGCTCGCCCCACACGAGCGGCGCCATCGGCACGCCGGCGTTGCCGTAGTCGCGCTGCTTGTTGAGGGCCAGGGCCCAGAAGTGTGGAGGCGTCCAGTAGAACACGATCAGGAACAGGTAGATCGCCGTGAGGTCGACGCGGTTGGTGACCGCGGCCCAACCGACGAGCGGCGGGAAGGCGCCGGCCGCGCCGCCGATCACGATGTTCTGCGGCGACGACCGCTTGAGCCACCGCGTGTAGATGAACACGTAGAAGTAGAAGCCCGCGAGTGCGAGCGCGGCCGAGAGCACGTTCACGAACGCGGCGAGCATCCAGGTGGCCGCCGTGGCGAGTCCCACGCCGAAGGCGAGCACGGCCGTGGCATGCATGCGCCCGCTCGGGATCGGCCGCAGCTTTGTGCGCGCCATGACGTCGTCGATGTCGCGGTCGAGGTACATGTTGACGGCGTTGGCGCCGCCGGCCATGAGATACCCGCCGAGCATCACGACCAACAGCACCTGCCACGTGGGTGTGCCGGCGATGTACATCGGCGCGGCGGTCGTGACGAGCAGCAGGGAGATGATCCGCGGCTTCGTCAATGCGATGAAGTCCTGCAGGGGCGTCCGCCGTGGCGGCTGGTTCATCGACTCCGCGGGGGCGGTCATGGCGTCGGCCCGGCCTGGCTGACCGCCGGGGCCTCGAGGATGTCGACGTGGATCACCGGCGCGCGCGAGGCGGCCTGCCAGGTGGCGAAGAGCAGGAAGGCGATGGCGATGGCGGGGCCGATCGCGAATGTCCACTCCAGGGCCTGCGAACGACGGCGCATCGGCTCGATCCTCGTGTCGGGCCCGACGGGAGCCTGCGCGCCTGCCCGAAAGGCGCGCTGCGTCGAACGCAGGATCATCACCTGCGCGATCACCACCGCCGCAGCCGCGATCCAGAACAGCGCGGAACCAAACGGAGAAAGCATCACGGGAAGAGAAGTCAGGGGAACCATCAGTGCGCCGGGAGCGGGCAGGGAAGCGGTCCGCCGCTCTCCGCCGCACCCTCCCGTCGCACGACTGGAAACATAACCCCCTCGACCGGACGGGTCCCGTTCTATACCTTCGCCGCATGACTGCTCCCCTCCGCGCGACGGCTGCCGCCGTCCCCCACACGCTTCAGCGCCAGATCGGGCTCTGGAGCGCGATCGCCGTCGTCATCGGCTCGACGATCGGCTCCGGCATCTTCCGTTCTCCCGCTGGCATCGCCGACAAGCTGCCGGGGCCCCTCCCGATGCTCAGCTCGTGGATCGCCGGCGGGCTGTTCGCCATCTGTGGCGCGCTCACCATCGCGGAGGTCGCGAGCGCCCTGCCCAAGACGGGAGGCATCTATGTCTTCCTGCGCCAGGGCTGGGGCGACCTCGTCGGCTTCATCTTCGGCTGGAGCCAGCTGGTGATGATCCGCGCCGCGTCACTGGGCGCGATCGCCATCACCTGCGCCGAGTACTTCTTCCGCGTGATGGGCTGGGACCTCTCGCAGGTGATGCCGGTGCGGTACGCCGCCGCCGCCGCGATCCTCCTCACCGCGAGCTTCAACATCGCGGGCGTCCGCGTCGGTGCGCTCTTCACGAACCTCACGGTGCTGGCCAAGTACGGCGGCCTGCTGTTCATCATCATCGTCGCCTTCCTGCTCGGCCTGCCCGAGACCGGAGGCAACTACTTCCCGATGGTTCCGGCCGGCAGCTTCACCGTGCCGGCGTTCGGCCTCGCGCTGGTGAGCACGCTCTGGGCGTTCGACGGCTGGGCAGACCTCTCGTACAACGGCGGTGAGGTAAAGGACCCGGAGCGCAACCTGCCCCGTGCCCTGATCGGCGGGACGCTGATGGTCATCGCCGTCTACCTGCTGGCCAACCTCGCGTACCTCGCCGTGCTGCCGATCGAGGAGATCCGCGTGTCGCGGCTCGTCGCGGCCGATGTGGCCGAGCGCGTGATCGGTCCGGCCGGCGTGGTGTTCGTCTCGGTCACGGTCATGGTGTCGACATTCGGCACGCTCAACACTGTGCTCTTCACCAGCCCGCGCATCTTCTTCGCGATGGCCGAGGATGGCCTCTTCTTCAAGCCTGTCGCGTCCGTGCATCCGAAGCTGGGCACGCCGTGGATCGCCATCATCCTCACCGCGATGCTCGGTGCGTTGTTCGTATTGCTGCGCACCTTCGAGCAGTTGGCGGATGCGTTCGTGACCGCATTCCTGCCGTTCTATTTTCTGGCGGTCGCCTCGATCTTCAAGCTGCGTCGTCGCAACGGCTATCAGCCGGCTTTCCGTTGTCCCGGCTATCCCGTGGTACCGGCACTGTTCCTGTTGGCCGTGCTCTATCTGCTTGGCAACGCCGTCGTGCAGGAGAGCACCCGGTGGCCCACTCTCGGCGTCTTCGCGGTGTGCCTGACGGGAGTCCCCGTTTACTACATGACCGTCGGCAGAGGGCGCCGCGCGATGTGACCGAGCGGTTACGCGCGTCGCTTGCCGCGGTCATCTGGCAGCCGTATTTTTTGCGTGGATACAAGTTCAGCGACTGACCGTGGTCATGGTGCGATCGTCGCGGTCCGTACCCCCTTCCCCAGGAAATTCAATCATGCGATTCACGCGCAGGCTCGCCGCTGGCGTTGCCGCACTTCTTGCCGTGATCGGCGCGGAGTCCGCAGGCGCGCAAGGCCTTACCACGGGTGCGATCGCCGGTCAGGTCACGGACGACGCGGGCCGGTTGCTCGAGAACGCCCAGATCGAGATCAGGAACGTCTCGACGGGATATCGCTCCGCGCTCATCACGCGCGCGAACGGTCGCTACTTCGCGCAGGGTCTCGCCGTCGGCGGCCCCTACACGGTGACGATCCGCCTCATCGGATACCGTCCCTTCATCAAGAGCGAGGTCGAGGTGCTCCTCGGCCAGACGGCCGTCGTCGACGCCAAGCTCGAGGCCGCGCCGACGCAGCTCGAGGCCGTGAGCGTCACCGCCGCGGCGAACGAGGCGGACTTCTCGCCCACCCGGCAGGGCGTCGCGACGATCGTCAGCGACACGATGCTCCGCCGCCTGCCGCAGCTGCAGCGCGACTACGTCGACTTCACCAAGCTCACGCCACAGGTGGTCCGCCCGGCTGACGGCGGTGGTGCCTCGGCCGGTGGCGTCTACAACCGCTTCAACAACTACACGGTCGACGGCGTGAACCAGAACGACCGGTTCAGCCTCGGCTCCTCCGGCGGCACGCCCGGTGGCGCGACCTCCGGCCGCATCATGTCGATCGAGGCGGTGAAGGAGTTCCAGGTGCTGATGAGCCCCACCGACGTGCGCTACGGCAACTTCGCCGGCATGCTCGTCAACGCCGTGACCAAGAGCGGCACCAACACGTTCACGGGCGGCGCGACGTATGCGTTCCGCACCCCGGGCATGGCGGCGAGCGAGGACTTCATCAAGGACTCCGACTTCGACGTCGCGAACTACGGCTTCTCGCTCGGCGGCCCGATCATCAAGGACAAGCTGCATTTCTTCGTCGCCCCGGAGTGGCAGCGACGCAATGATCCGGCTGCGGGACCGTCCGCGAACCTGGGGACAGGATTGGTCGGCGACGTCTCGCTCGACTCGATCGCGCGCATCCAGAGCATCATGCAGTCGAACTACGGCGTCGACGTGGGCTCGGCGGGCACGCTCCGCCGGAACAACCCGCTCGACAACCTGTTCGGCCGCATCGACTGGCAGATCAACGACCGCAACCGGCTAGCCTTCCGCCAGCTCTACAACACGGCGGAACAGGACGAGTTCAGCCGCAACCTGGGTTCGTTCAACACCAACGTCGCGCAGCAGAACTCGGGCATCCGCCTGACGAGCAACGCGTTCAGCCGCCTCAACACGAATATCTCGAGCGCGCTGCAGTTCTTCACGATCTCGGACCGCGGCTGGTCCAACGAGATCTCGGCCGGCTACAACACCATCCGTGACGAGCGCATCGTGCCGATCAACACGCCCGAGGTCGCCGTCGCGGTGACGCCGGTCGGCGGCACGTCGGCGAACCGCGCGGTGACGTTCGGCACCGAGCGCTTCTCGCCCGGCAACGACCTCAAGCAGCGGATCCTGGAGATCAGCGACAACTTCACGATGCCGTTCGCGAACCACACGATCACCGTTGGCGGACGCTACGAGCGGACGTACATCTACAACTACTTCCTCTCCGGCGCGGCCAACGGCGCGTTCGTCTTCCCGAACATCGACGCGCTCGCCGCCGGCACGCCGTCCGGCTACGCGTTCTCGTACGCCAACGGCGGCGACATCGCGGCCGAGTTCAACGGCCAGCAGATCAGCGCCTACGCGCAGGACCTCTGGACGATCAATGACCGCCTGACCGTGACCTACGGCCTGCGCGTGGACGTGCCGAGCTTCCTCGACAGCCCCGTGTTGAACGACGACATCCTGACGCGTTCGACGGCGGCGGGACTCCCGGTCCGCACGGACTGGAAGCCCAAGTCGACGGCCCTCTGGTCGCCGCGCGTGGGCTTCAACTGGGACGTGAACGGTGACAAGACCACGCAGCTGCGCGGCAACGTCGGCGTCTTCACGTCGCCGGTGCCGTACATCATGGTGGGCAACGCGTACGCGAACACCGGCCTTGGCGGCGTGACGGTCGCGTGCACGGCGGCCGGGCAGGTTCCTGCCTTCAGCACCGACGTGGCTGCGCTTCCGACGTCCTGCGTCGGGCAGCCGGCGCCGGTGCCAGGCGCGGCCGGCACCGTCGGCATCAACACCGTTGACCCGAACTTCAAGAACCCGCAGAACTTCACGTCGTCGCTTGGCTTCGACCGTCTGCTCCCGGGCGGCGTGCTGCTCTCGCTCGAGGGCCTGTACCGCAAGGCCATCAACGGCGTGTTCGTCGAGGACCTCAACCTGCGCGGCCCGCGCGAGGTCACTCCGGGCCTGTACTACCTGACGAACAACCGTCGCGTGATCTACGCCGACACGATCACCGTGAGCGGCACCGGCTCGTACTCGGCGCCGAACGCGAACCAGCGCCGGATCCTGCAGACCGGCACCGGTGCCTCTCTGACGAACTTCAACGAGGGCATCATCCACCTCACCAACCAGTCCGCGGACTACAGCTACTCGCTGAGCTCGCAGCTGAAGAAGCGCTTCAACCGCGCCTTCGAGGCGACGGTGGCGTACACCTACATGCAGTCGAAGGACGCCCAGTCGCTGACGTCCGACCGAGCCATCTCGAACTACCGCAACGGCCGCCAGACGGACGGCGTGGTCAACGAGAAGCGTGACGTGGGCACCTCGTACTTCGAGCGCCCCCACCGCATCATCGCCTTCGGCACCTACACGGCGCCGTGGGTCCAGAACCAGACCGACATCACGTTCTTCTTCGAAGGCATCTCGGGCACGCCGCTCACGTACGTCACCAGCTCGGACATCAACGGCGACGGTGTCAACGGCAACGACCCGATCTACATCCCGCGGGACGCGACCGACCCCACGGAGATGCGCATCGGCACCGGCTCGGGCGCCGCGTACGCGCTCAACGCGCAGGCTGCCCAGGACTTCGAGGACTTCATCCAGAAACAGGCTTGCCTCAACGAGCACCGTGGGACGGTGATGCAGCGCAACTCCTGCCGCTCGCCGTTCCAGCAGCGCCTCGACATGTCGATCCGTCAGTCGCTGCCGCAGCTCCGCGGCCACGCGCTGACGCTGCAGCTCGACATCGTCAACGTGCCGAACCTGATCAACCGCAGCTGGGGCCAGCTGAAGCTGCCGGCGCTCTCGCCGGTGTTCCCGCAGCAGCAGATCCTGACGGTCCGCAACCGCACCGCGGGACCGATCTCGGATGAGACCGCACTCGGCTACGAGTTCGACTCGCGACTCCGCGGCCGCGAGCCGTTCGTCCGACAGCCGAACAGCTTCCGCGATTGGTACCAGATGCAGCTGACGCTGCGGTACGCGTTCTAAGGGCAGGTGGCAGGTAGCAGGTGAGAGGTTACGACAGGGAAGGGCGGTCCCGATTCCGGGGCCGCCCTTCTTTGGCACCCTGATCCAGAGTTCGTTCCAGTGACTGTTCGCCGCGGGAAGGTGTGATGTGACAACGAAGAAGGGCGGTCCCTGTCCGGGGACCGCCCTTCTCTACATTGAATGTACTCTGATGGAGCCGGAGCGAAGTTGCTCCCCGCGGCGACATTCCCGGCCTCAATGCCTCACACCCGCCACCCTCCCAGCTGCCTCCCTAGAAGATCGACAACTTAATGTACTTCCGCGGATTCTTCTGGAAGTCCGTCGTGAGCGAATCCAGCCGCTGCAGCAGCGACCGCACGTCGGTGTACATGCCCTCGTCGTTGAGCAGCATGCCCGCCGATCCGCGCCCCGTCTCAAGGCGCGCCAGCACGCTGTCCAGCCGCACCGTCGTTGACCGCAGGCCGCCCAACAGGCTGTCGGCGTTGGCTGCCACGCTGCGGAACGACTTCACCGTGCTGTCCACCGTCGCCGAATCGACCGCGCTGACGACGCGTCGCAGCGACGCCTGGGTCTGCGAGAGTTCCGCCGATTGGTTCGCGGCGATCTCGCCCAGCGTCGCGATCAGCTGGTTGGCCTTCACCACCGTCGACCGCAGTTCGGCGATGCCCTGCTTCTCCACGAACTCCTGTCGCAGGGTGCCGGTCAGCAGCTGGATGTCGCGGCCGATCGAGTCCACGAGCCCGATCACGTCCCCGATCCCCATGGCGGGCGGTCCCGCCGGGATCGTGTCGCCGGCGGCGAACACCTCGTCTGTGGCGATGGTCGGCTGCAGCGCCACCATCATGTCCCCGAAGAACCCGTTCGGGACCACGCGCGCGGTCGTGCCCCTGGGCACGCCGTAGCGCTTGTTGATCCGAAGACCGACCACGAGGAACCCGTCCCGCCTGAAGTCCACAGTGTTCACGTATCCCACCGTGACGCCCGAGAGCATCACCGGCTGGCCCTGCTTGAGGCCGGCGCCCCACGGGAACACCGTGTGCACCGGATATCCGGGGGTCAGGCCGCCGCGCGCCAGGAACAGCGATCCGATGATCGCCAGCGCCAAGGCGGCAGTCGCCACGATCCCTACGAGTACTTCGTCGCGTCGCTTCATCCCTGAAGGTATGGTGCGAGTAGTATGGCCGTCACGGCATCGAGGATCAGGATGGCGATCGACGAGACCACGACCGCCTTCGCCGTGCTCTGGCCCACGCCCTCCGCGCCGCCCCGCGTCGTGTATCCCTCATACGTGCAGAGGAATGCGATGGCCACGCCGAACAGCGTGGCCTTGATGAGACTGTACGTCACCTGGAACTGGTCGTACCCGAGCCGGACGCCCTCCATGAACTGTGACCATTGCACGTCGGTGAGCAGCACCGAGGCCATCAGCCCGGAGAACACCCCGAACACGTCGGCGAACACCGTCAGGATCGGCAGCATGATGGTGGCCGCGATCAAACGCGGGACCACGAGGTAGGCCACCGGATCGTACGCCAGCGTCTCCAGTGCATCGATCTGCTCCGTCACCCGCATCGTCGCGATCTCGGCCGTCATCTTGGCGCCCACCCGTCCGGCGAGCACGAGGCCGGTCAGGAGCGGGCCGGTCTCGAGGATCACGATCTGACGCGTCGAGAGCCCGACGATCGACAGCTGGATGCCGGGAAAGAGCTGGTAGCGCATCTGGATGGCGATCACGCCGCCGATGAACGACGCCACCATGATGGCCAGCGGCAGAGAGTCCACGCCGATGGCGCGCATTTGGTGAAAAACCTGTCCGCGCCAAGTCCGTACTTCGGCGAAGCCGCGCCGGATGTCGCGCAGGTAGAGCACCCGTCCACCGATGCCGGCCATCAGCTCGAGGAACAGGCGCCCCATGTAACGGAAGAACTGGAGCCCCGAGCGCTGCAGGACGGGATAGGTCGATGTCGGACGCGAAGACACGCTAAGTGCGAACTCGGATCAGGAGGATGGCCCCGACGACCGCGAAGATGCTTCCAGGGAGCCACGCCGCGAGCTCGGGCTTGATCAGGCCGCCGGCGCCGATCGCCTGCGTGAGCTGCAGCAAGACGAGGAATATAACGGTGATCGCGAGGCTGATCGCGATGCCGTAGGCCGTCCCTCCGCGCTGGGTGCTCGTCGCGAGGGGCGCCCCGATCATCATGATGATCACGCAGGTCACCGGGATCGCGATCTTGAGCATGCGCTCCACCCGGAGCTTGTTGACGTCGGCGCCCGAACGCTCCATGGCGTCGATGAACCGCCCGAGATCGGCGTAGCCCATCTCCGCCGGCGCCTTCGCGTTGGCCATCAGGTGCGCCGGCGCTTCGGTGAAATGCCGGTCGCGCAGTGAGTCGAACCGCACGGTGAGGTTGGTCAGCGAGTCCGGCAGGATGTGCATGACGCCGTTCGCCAGCATCCAGCCGGAACCCTCCCGGTATTGGCCGGTCGACGCGGCCACCACGTACGTTGGGTAATCCGGGCCGAGTCCCTTCCGCTCGATCTCCACGCCCTTCATGGAGCCCGTCGCGACCTCGGCCGAGCCGATCTTGTACACGCGGCCCAGCTCGGAGGCATAGGTGAAATTCGTCCGCCTGTTCGCGCTCCGGACGGCCTTCTCCTGCAGCAACTCGAGTCGTTTCGCGTTGAGCGGCGGCACTACCTCCGAGAGCACCAGGCCGACGCCCGCCGAGACCAGCGCCCCGATGGCGATGGGCGCGATGAACCGGTGGAAGCTGACGCCGGACGCCTTGGCCGCCGTGATCTCGTTGTGCCGCGTGAAGCCGCCCACCGTGAACACGGTGGCGAACAGCACGGCCGCCGGCAGCACCAGGAACATCGTGTCCGGGATCCCATAGACGTACGCCAGCACGATGTCCGCGACCGGCAGGTCGCGCTGCAGGTAATTGTCGATCTTCTCGGAGATGTCGATCACGATGACGAGCAGCGGGAAGCCCAGTGCCGTCGCCGCGAGCACCTTCCAGAACTCCGCGAGGACGTACTTGTCCAGCGGGTGCAGCGACCATCGGCGCCGGCTCATGCTGCCTTCCGTCTCGAGAAACGCGCGCGCATGCGATCGCGGACGCGCACCATCCACTCGGCGGTCTCGCTGCCGCGCGAGGTCGAACCCTCGCTGCCGAGTCGCATCGTCAGGTACACGCCCACGATCCCCAAGAGCACGTCGGTCGTCCACATGGCCACGGCGGGGTCGATCAGGTTGCGATCGGCCAACGCCTCGCCGCCCAGCAGGCCCACGTAATAGATGCCGAACACGGCGAAGCTCACGCCGATGGTGAGCCCCACGCCGCCGCGCGGGAAGCGCAGCGCGATCGGCGCGCCCAGCAGCACGAATACGATGCAGGCGAACGCGATCGCGAATTTCTTCTCGATCTCCACCCGATATTGGTCAATGGCATTCTGCGTCATCGCGAGCTCGCGCCGGTGGCCCTCGAGCAGGGTCTCCCGTGCGGCTGCGTTCTGGTCGGCGAGCTTCTTGGCGGCGATCGAGTCCTGTGCAGGCTGCGATGAGTCCGCCTGCTGTGCGGCGGCCTGCTGCGAGTCCGCCTGTGTTGCGTCTGCCTGCGCTGCGGGCACGGCCGCGATCGCCTCCTTCACGCCGAACCCCTTGAACAGTTCGATCGCACGGCAATAGAGCGCGCCCATGCCGCCGGGCACCGGCCGCGGATGCTCCGCGCGCTTGCCGTCTCCCTCGGCGCCGCGCAGGCGCGCCCATGCCTCCTCGCGCTCGCCCGCCGAAATGCTGATCCGCGCCAACAGCTCGCAGACACCGAGTTCACGGTCCGAGCGGTACGTATTGCGCTGGTCGTCACGATCGAGGCGAGCGGCCACGCCGCGCACCTTCAGCAGGTCCGTGGTGAAGAAGTTGCGTTGCAGCCGCTCCGGCTCCTCCGGCGTCAGCTCGTTCATGCTGCCGCTGTGGAGCGTGAGGATCAGGTCCTCGCCGGAGGTGTTGAACGCGAGGCGTCCGCTGTCCGCGACGATGGTGCGACGCCGGGTCGGGTCGCTCAGGTCGTAGATGACGACGTCGCGCATCTTGTTCGTCGTCGCGTCGATGCGCGCCGCCCGCAGGTAGAGCTGCCCGCGGAGGACCTCGTTGATCACCTGCTCGTTGAGCGCCAGCGTCGGCTTCACGCGGGCGATGTCCCCTTGGAGCGTGGCCAGGCGGTGATTGGCCCGCGGCAGCACCTGGTCGTTGAACCAGACCATGAACAGCGTCAGGAACGCGGCGCCGATGATCACCGGCCGCACGAGCAGCTGCATGCTGACGCCGCTCGCCTTGAACGCCGTGATCTCGTTCTCCGCGGCGAAGCGCGAGAAGGCGTGGAGCGTCGCCACGAGCACCGCCATCGGCAGCGTCATCGCCAGCGTGAACGGGAGCGAGAGCCCGATGAACTCCACGATCACCGACCACGGCAGGCCCTTGCCCACCAACTCGCCGAATTTCTTGGCGACGAAGTTGAGGAGCAGCAGTGAGGTCAGCGCCGAGAGGGCGAAGACCAACGGGCCGAGGTGTTCACGGAGGACGTACCGGGTGACGATCTTCACGCTGGGGGGTGGAGATTTCTGGCGCGGGACTGCGGCGGGTGCCGTATATTCCACTGCGCGTCGGTGGGGGGGCAAGGCCGACGCTCAGAGAGTACCCCGTTGGGCCGCCCTTGTGGCGCCCGGTCCCGACAAGCAAAAGAAACCGAATCGCGAGCCGATGGTGACCAGAGCACACGATACGCGCCTCCGCAGGCCACCCCATCTTCTCTCGCGCACGCTCTCGCGCACGCTGCTGGCCCCCGTGGCCGGCGCGTTCATCATCCTCGGCGTCATCGTCTCGTGCGGCGGCTCCGACTCGCCGCGCGGTTCGGGCGCGGCCGGCGACGGCACCATCGAGTTCGACGGCGCGCTGGCGATGGCGAACGTCGAACGGCAGGTCGCCTTTGGTGCGCGCGTGCCCGGCACGAGCGCTCATGTCGCGGCGGGCGACTGGCTCGTCGCGGAATCGCGCCGGCTCGCCGACTCGGTGAT
>DATLLD010000026.1:0-2166 GCA_035538035.1 Gemmatimonadaceae bacterium
ATATGGAACCTGACTGGTTCAGCCGCCGCGTGCTCACCTGGCGGCTGTCGATCACCATGGAGGTGGCGTTCTGCGTCGAGGCCCTCGAGGAGGCTCTGGCCAGCCACGGCAGGCCGGAGATCTTCAACACCGATCAGGGCAGCCAGTTCCCGGCGAGGCCTTCACCGGTGCGCTGACCAGGAACAGGATCGCCATCAGCATGGACGGCAAGGGTGCCTGGCGCGACAACGTCTTCGTCGAGCGGCTCTGGCGATCGGTCAAGTACGAGGAGGTCTACCTGCGAGCTTACGACACGGTCGCCGAGGCCCGCGCCTCGATCCGCCGATATCTCAGCTTCTACAACTGTTCATCAGAACACACATCTCGCTATGTTGTTGATGCAAAGAGGCTTTGCTGCGCGGGGTCCGGTACCGTGGGGTGTTTTGCACGGCTTGCTGCCTGCTGAGCGAGGGCTCGGGCGGCCGATCCCTCGAGAGCGGCTCGGCTGAACACCCACGGTCCGTCCGCGAGCGGATGCTTTGCATCGACCTCGCCCCGTTCCGCCGCCAAGCGCAAGGTGCGCGCTGCAACTCCGACAAGGGCCGCCGCCTGGCTCAAGTTCAGCCACGGCTCTGCATCCTCCTCGCCCGCCCGGAACACGGGGATCCGGTGATGCGAACGTAGTGCCGTGACGCGCTCGCGCGTGAAGCGGTTGCCGTGACCAGTCTTAAGGCCGTTCCGGTTGAGCACGCCCGCGATCACGTCGTCGCGTGCGATCAGCGCCAGCGTGCGCACGGCCTCGACGACGTCGGCGGGCGTGCTGGTGCGCTGTCCGCGTCGGCGGCGCGGTAGCCGGTGCTCGGTGTGGGCACCGCCTGCCCAGTGCAGGGTCAGCACGATCTCGGACCGTTCTTCGTCGAGATCGGCGATGGCCTCGTGGATGAGGGTGCGCACGATCCGCTTCTTGAGCCGCACGTCCGTCGTGGGCGCCGACCAGATGCCCTGGAGGTCGCCGGCGAGCGTGTCGAGCACGATCGGCGCGGGGGCAGGCCGCGGTGCGGCCGCGTCATGCTCGGCGATGCGCGCCTCGCAGGCGGCCGCGCGGGAGAGGGCGCGGTTCCAGCGCGCCTCCAGCTCGCTCGCCACGAGCCGGTTCTCGGGATCAGCCGCGTCGTATTGCCGGAAGGCACGGTCGACCGCGTAGCGCGCCGCCTCAAGGTCGCGCACCATGGCTTCGCGCGCCTCGTCGCACCGCGCGCTCGCCTGCGCCTCGGCCGCTCGCGCCGCCTCCACCGCGGCTGGCTGCACGACGGACAGGAGCGCCGCTTCGACCACGTCGTCGACGCGAAGAGCTCCGAACGCGATACAGTTCGGCTCGCCGTAGTCGATCCGCCCGCGCACGCAGGCGTAGCGCGGGATCTGGCCCTTGGCCCCGGTGTACTGCACGCTCAGCTTGCGCCCGCAGCGGCGGCAGCGCAGCAGGCCGGAGAGCAGCGCCGCGCCGAGCTTGGGGGCGCCGCGGGAGCTGGCCGGGACGTTCTCGCTCACCATCGCCCGGATCGCCTCCGCGCGGTCCCAATCGACGTAACCTTGATGCGCGCCCGGCTTCAACGCCAGCCACTCCGCGCGGGGCGTGCGCCGCGCCCGCGCCTTGGCGCCGGTCGCGTCGTAGCTGGCCGCGACGCGGCTGCGTCCGTAGGCATAGGCGCCGCCGTAGGCGGGGTTGGCGATGAACTCGCGCAGGGTCGAGTAGCGAGGGCGACGCCACGCGACCAGACCGGCGTTGGTTCTGGCGGGCAAATCGAGCCCATGCTCCAGGAACCAGAGTAGCGCCTGGCGCACGCTGCCGAGCTCGGCCACCTTGTCGATAGCGAGCCGGATCGCGGCCTGCACGCGCCGGTCGGGATCCATCTCAAGCCGGTCGCCGACCTTGATGAAGCCCACGGGCGCTGCGACCACGAGTTCGCCGCGACGGGCCTTCTCGTGGCGCGCCGCGAGCGAACGCTGACGCAGGAGGTCGAGCTCATACTCGTTGAGGCTGCCCTTGAGCCCGAGCAGCAGGCGGTCGTTGCCCAAGCGGGGGGCGTAGATCGTCTCCTGGTCGATGAGCAGGGTATCGACGACGCGGCACATCTCCACGAGCTGCTGCCAATCGCGGCTGTTGCGGGCGAAGCGGGAGACCTCGCG
>DATLLD010000027.1:0-55397 GCA_035538035.1 Gemmatimonadaceae bacterium
CACCGCCTCGATCGCTTCGCCAATGCTGACGATCTTGGACGGATGACGGACATTGCGTGTCCAGCTCATCTCGGAGATGTGCACGAGGCCTTCGATGCCCGGCTCGAGCTCGATGAACGCGCCGTAGTTCGTGATGGACACGACCTTGCCGTTCACGCGCGTGCCGACCGGGTACTTGGCCGCCACGTCCTTCCACGGATAGCTCTGCAGCTGCTTCAGGCCGAGCGAGATGCGCTCGCGCTGCCAGTCGATGTCCAGCACCTTCACTTCGAGCTCGGCGCCGATCGCGACCAGCTCGGACGGATGCGAGATGCGGCCCCACGACATGTCGGTGATGTGCAGCAGGCCGTCGACGCCGCCGAGATCGATGAATGCACCGAAGTCGGTGATGTTCTTGACGACGCCCTTCCGCACCTGGTCCTTCGCGAGCTCCTTCATCAGCTTCTCGCGCTTGCCGGCACGCTCGGTCTCGAGGATCACGCGGCGCGAGACGACGATGTTGCGGCGGCGCTTGTTGAGCTTGATGATCTTGAACTCGTACTTCTGGCCGAGCAGCTCGTCGATGTTCGGGACGCGGCGGAGCGCGATCTGCGAACCCGGGAGGAACGCGTCGACGCCCATGAGGTCGACGACCACGCCACCCTTGATCTTCTTGACGAGCGTGCCTTCGACCGGCGTGTCGGACTCGTAGGCGACGCGGATGCGCTCCCACACACGCATGAAGTCGGCCTTCTTCTTCGACAGCACCACCGAGCCTTCATTGTCCTCGAGGTGCTCGAGGAGGACCTCGACCTCATCGCCCGGCTTGAGGTCGGGCATGTCCTTGAACTCTTCGAGCGGGATCGTGCCTTCGGACTTGAAGCCGATGTCGAGCACGACCAGGTTCTCGCGGATCTCGAGAACGATCGACTTGACGATCTCCCCTTCCTCGATCGAGGCGAGGGTGCCGTTGTACATATCCATCATCGCCTCGAACTCGTCCGAGGACAGCTCGTCCTCGTCGTACAGTTCGGGGCGGCGGTTGGCGAGAGGACGCAGCTGCGCCTTCTGGGCGTCGCGCTTCTGTCGCGCGATCAACTCCGGCGACAGCGTTTCGTCAGCGGTCGTTTCGGGGTTTTCGGTGGTGGTGGTCATGCAGCTCCAGGTCGCGGAGGGTTCGGCTCGCCGCGAGCGAGGCATCGGTGAGAGGCGCGACCCCGGAATGGGGTGGCGCGTGGACAGCCTTTAAGGGTAGCGTGGGTTGCCCTGAAGGGCAACGGGAACAGGTTGGAGGTGGCAGGTGAGAGGTCGCCCATCGAGCTGTCGTTACCGGCTACCGGCTACCTGTTACCTGCCACCTGTTGTGACTGAACGCGCGAGCGCCACGATCCGCTCCACCTGTTCCTGCTGGGTCAGGAACGTCGTGTCCATCAGCACCGCGTCCGGCGCCCGCTGGGTCTGGGCCTCGTCCTTGGCATCCCGGTGCACCAGCGCCTCCGTCTCGGCCGCGATCTCATCGTCCGTCGGTCGGCGCTCGAGCCGCTGGATGAGGCGCCGCCGGGCGCGCTCCCAGGGGTCGGCTATCAGGAAGATCTTGAGCTGGGCCTCCGGGAACACCGCCGTGCCCATGTCGCGACCGTCCACCACGACCGGCAGGCGATCCGCGGCCTCTCGCACGCAGGTGTTCACCCAGTCGCGGACGCCAGGCATCTTGGCCACGAGCGAGACCGCCGCGGTCACGGCCGCCCCGCGCAGTTCCTCGTCGACAGGCTCGCCGAGCAGTCGTGGTGACATGCTCCGCGCCACAGGCACGAACGTGACGTCGGCCGCGGCGTCCAGCACTTCGCGCTCTGTCCACTGGGCCGGGTCCCCGCCCCGCCGCAGCCGGGCGGCCGTCGCGGCACGGTAGAGCGACCCCGAATCGACGTGCGAGATGCCCAGTTCCGCCGCGACCCACTTGGCCGTCGACGACTTGCCCGACGCCGCCGGGCCGTCGATCGCGACGACGAGCGGCCGGTCGGTCACCGGTGCCTCTCCCTCAGCGCTTGCGGACACGTTCGAGGTCATCCCAGAAGGTAGGGTACGAGACCGCAGCGCACGATGGGTCATCGATCTCGATGTCGTTCCCGCGCAGGGCCCCGAGCACGCCGAACGCCATCGCGATGCGATGGTCGCCATGCGTGACAACACGCCCCACGAGCGGACGGTCGCTGCCGCGCACGACGAAGCCATCCGGCAGTTCCTCCGCATCGGCGCCGATGGCGCGCAGGTTGGCGACGATCGCCGTGATGCGATCGCTCTCCTTCACCCGCAGCTCGGCCGCTCCGGTGACCCGCGTCTCGCCCGCGGCACGAGCGGCGACGCAGGCGAGCAACGGCAGCTCGTCGATCAGGCTCGGCACTTCGTCCGGATCGATCTCCATGCCCTTCAACCCGCCGCCGCCGACCACCACCGTCGCCACCGGCTCCCCGCCCTGCGTCGCCATTGACTCGAAGGTGAGGGCCGCACCCATCCGCACGAGCACGCGGAACGCGCCTGCGCGCGCCGGGTTGATGCCCACGTTCTCGATCTCCAAGGCTCCGCTCGTCCCGCCCAGTGCGGCGAGGCCGGCGAAGAAGGCGGCGCTGGACGGGTCGCCCGGCACGTCGACGTCGCCCGCATCGAGCCGGGCCGTCGGGAGCAGTGACACCACCAGGCCTTCGGTGCGCACGTCGACCCCGCGGGCGGAGAACATCCGCTCCGTGTGATCGCGCGTGGGCGCCGGCTCGTGCACCTCCACCGGCACGTTCGCGAGGAGGCCGGCGAACAGCACCGCGCTCTTCACCTGCGCGCTCGCCGCCTCCGGATGCCAGGTGACGCCGCGGAGCGCCGTTCCCTGCACCGTCATCGGCAGGCCGCCGTTCGCAGGCAGCGTCACCTTCGCGCCCATCGCCTCGAGCGGCGCGGCCACGCGGCGCATCGGCCGCGCGCTCAGGCTCGCGTCGCCGGTGAAGCGCGCCACGATCCCGGCGCCCGCCACGACGCCAGCCATCAACCGCGCCGTCGTGCCGCTGTTGCCGCAGTCGAGGTCACGCGCCGGCGAGGAGAGCCCGCGCAGGCCGACGCCCTCGATCACCAGCTCCGGCGCATCGAGCACCGGGATCGTCACGCCGAGGGCGCGCAGCACCGAGGCGGTGGAGGCGATGTCGGCCGATTGCAGGATGCCGCGCACGCGCGAGGGTCCGCGGCCCAGCGCCGCCAGCATCAGCGCGCGGTGCGAGATGGACTTGTCACCGGGCACACGCATCAGCGCAACCATCCTTCGAGCGCGGTGGCGAGGTCGGTGCGCTCGTCGCGGTACTTCACGATCACCGGCGTCTGCAGCGATATCCCTTGCTCGGCTGCGAAGCCGCCCTTCACTGCCCGCGCGCCGGGCACGACGACGGCGCCGGCGGGAATCTCGAGCGGGGTCTCCGCGCTGCCGCGGTACACCTGCTCGCGCACGAGGTCGAACACGGGCGTCCCGCGCGTCAGCACGACGCCGGCCCCGAGCACCGCCTTGGCGCGCACGATGGTGCCCTCGTAGACGCCGCAGTTCCCGCCAATGACGACATCTTCCTCGATCACCACCGGCGAGGCGTTGATCGGCTCGAGCACGCCGCCCACCTGCGCGGCCGCGCTCAAGTGCACGCGCTCGCCGAGTTGCGCGCACGATCCCACGAGTGCGTGCGAGTCGATCATCGTGCCCGCGCCCACCCAGGCGCCGACGTTGACGAACATCGGCGGCATGCACACGACGCCGGGCGCGATGTAGGCGCCGCGTCGCACGGTCGATCCGCCGGGCACCACGCGCACGCCGCTCGCCTCCGTGAACCGGCGCGCCGGGAAGGTGTGCTTGTCGAAGAACGAGAACGGCGCCGCCGACTCGTGCTCGACCGTGCGTCCCACGCGGAAGCCGAGCAGGATCCCGCGCTTGACCCACGGGACGGCGCGCCACGTGCCATCCGCGCCGCGCGCGGCCGCGCGCACGGTGCCCGCCTCGATCGCATCGAGCACGGCGTTGACGACGTCCTCCGCATCGGCCGGCATTGCGTCCGCAGCCAACGGGAAGAGCGCCTCGACTCGCGCCTCGAGTTCGCTGGTGCTCACGCCCCCGCCCCGGCCGTCTTCATCGCGGCCTTGAGTTGCGGAACGTGCCTGGGGTCCAGCGTCACCAGCGGCAGGCGCAGCACGTTCTCGATCTTGCCCATCAGTGCGAGCATGGCCTTCACGGGGATCGGGTTGGATTCGACGAACGCCGCGTCCACGAGCGGCGCGAGCCGGTGGTGCAACGCCCGTGCCTTCGCGAGGTCGCCATGCGCGGCCGTCGCGATCAGCTCGGCGCAGAGCTTCGGCACGACGTTCGAGATCACCGACACGACGCCCTCGCCGCCGGCAGCCATCACCGCGAGCGCGAGTCCGTCGTCGCCCGAGAGCACGGCGAAGCCGTTGCGGCGATTGCGGATCACCTGGTCGATCTGCGACGGATTCCCCGACGCCTCCTTCACCGCGACGATGTTCGCGTGCTCGGCCAGCGCGAGCGTCGTCTCGGCGAGCATGTTGCTCGCCGTGCGGCCAGGGACGTTGTAGAGCACGATCGGCACGGGCGACGCGTCGGCGATGGCGCGGAAGTGCGCGAGGATGCCGCGCTGCGGCGGCTTGTTGTACATCGGCGAGACGTGGAGCAGGTGAGTCGCGCCCGCCTTCGCGAGAACGCGCGACGCCTCGATCGCGGCGGCCGTGTCGTTGGATCCGGCGCCGGCGATCACGGGCACGCGGCCGTCCGCGCGCTCGACCGCGATGCGCACCACGCGCTCCCGCTCGGCGAGCGTCAGCGTCGCCGCCTCGCCCGTGGAACCGATCGGCACGATCCCGTCGATGCCTTCAGCGATCTGCCACTCCACGAAATTCCCGAGGGCTTCCTCGTCGACGGCCCCGTCCGCAGTGAACGGCGTGACGATGGCGGTGATGGCGCCGCGCAGTGGTGCGGTCATCGTGTGAGGTCTCCCATGAAGTCGTCCAAGGTGAAGATGCCGCGACGGCCGGCCAGCCAGCGTGCCGCCGCGATGGCGCCGGCCGCGAACGCGCGGCGGTCGCGCGCCTCGTGCACGATGCGCACCTGCTCGAACGGCGCGTCGAACACGAGCTCGTGCGTGCCGGGCACGCTTCCCGTGCGGATGCTCGTGACCGGCAGTTCCTCGTCGTTGCCACGCGCGCGACGAGCCCTGGCGGCCAGCAGCTTCGCCGTGCCGCTCGGTGCGTCGAGCTTCTGGCGATGGTGCGTCTCCACGAGGTGCGCGTCGAACCGGGCCTCGGGCGAGGCGAAGAGCCGCGCCGCCTCATCGACGAGCCGCGCGAAGAGGAAGACGCCGAGCGAGAAGTTGGGCGCCCAGAGGAGCGCGCCCTCGGAGGCGCGCACGTCGGCCTCGACCGCCGGCCGCTCGGCGTCCCACCCGGTGGTGCCGCTCACGACCGGCACGCCGAGCGCCGCACACTCGCGCACGAGGCGCGGCGCCGCGCCGGGCACCGTGAACTCGATGACGACGTCCGCTCCCGCCAGCGACTGGCGCGTGATCCCGCCCTCCGCCTCCTGCCGGCCGACCTGCGCCGTCAGCGTGGAGCCTGTGTCCGGCACGAGCGCGGCGAGGAGGTTGCCCATCTTGCCGCCGCCGATCACCGCGATGCGCGTCATGAGCCCGCTCCTGCTGGAGGGAAGAACTCGCGATGCAGCCGCACCATCGCCTCGTTGACCTCGTCGCCGTCGACGATGAGCGTCAGGTTGATGCCGGTGGCGCTGAGCGACACCATGTGGAGGCGCAGGTCGCGCAACGCGGTGAGCGCCCTCGCCATCGTGGCCGTGCTCTCGCCCAAGCCGGCGCCGACCAGCGCGACGATGCCGCGTCCCCGCTCGACCGTGACGTCGCCGAACGCCGAGAGCTGCGCCACCACCGAGTCGAGGTGCTGGTCGTCGTCGATGGTGACCGACACGGAGACCTCGGAGGTCGCGACGACGTCGACCGACGTGCGATTGCGCTCGAACACCTCGAAGATGGCGCGCAGCGCGCCGGGCGTGGCGAGCATGCGCGGCGAGCGCACCTTCACGACCACCGTGCGGCTCTTGCCCGCGATCGCGCGCACGGCCAGCCGCGGCGCGTCGAAGGTGATCCGCGTGCCGGAGCCGTCGGGGTGCCACGAGTTGAACACGAACACGGGGATGCCGCGTCGCACGGCCGGTGCGATCGTGCTCGGGTGCAGCACCTTGGCGCCGAAGCTCGCCAGCTCGGAGGCCTCGTCGAAGCGGATGTGCTCGATCAAGCGCGCGTCAGGCACGACGCGCGGGTCGGCGGTGAGCATGCCGTCGACATCGGTCCAGACCTCGATCGCCTCCGCGTCCATCGCCGCGCCGATGAGCGCGGCCGAGTAGTCCGAGCCGCCGCGACCGATGGTCGTCGTGATGCCCTGTGCGGTCGAGCCGATGTAGCCGCCAAGCACGGGCACCTTGCCCTCGCGCAGCAGGGGCGCGAGTCGCGCGCGGCAGTTGAGCGCGATCTCGTCCGGGCGCGGCTCGGCCTTGCCGTACTCGTCGCTGGTCGCCATCACGCGGCGCGCATCGACGAACTCGGCGGGGAGTCCGGCGCGCATGAACGCCGCCGTCACGATCGGCGCGGAGAGGCGCTCGCCCATCGCCGCGACGGCGTCGTGCGACCGCGGCGTGATGTGCCCGAGCACCGAGAGCGCCTCCGCGAGATGCGCGAGCTCGTCGAACAGCGCTCCCGTGTCGGCGGCCACCTCGCCATACGACTCGTGGCCGTCGAGCAGTTCGTCGATGCAGGCGAAGTGCCGGTCGCGCAGCTCCTCGACGATCGAGAGGGCGACGATCAGCTGCGAGTCCGCGGCATGCCGCGTGATCTCGATCAGCCGGTTGGTCGTGCCCGCGAGCGCGGAGACGACGACGACGGGGTGCCGATCGAGCCGCCCGCGCACGATCGCCGCCGTGCGCGCTATTGCCGCGGCATCACCGACGGACGTGCCGCCGAACTTGATGACGATCATCGCGCGGCGCGCACGGCGCTCGGCGTCCAGGTGCCCAGGCGCCCGGTGGCGGCCAGCAACTCGGCGTTGAGGATCGAGCAGCCGGCTGCGCCGCGGATGGTGTTGTGCCCAACGGCAACGAGCCGCAGGTCGAAGATCCGGTCGTCGCGTACACGTCCGACGACCACCGTCATGCCATTGCCCGCCATGACGTCCCGACGCGGCTGCGGCCGGTCGGGCGAATCGGTGACGACGACCGCGCGCTCGGGCGCAGAGGGGAGCCCGCGCACCTCGCTCGCGCCGCGCCATTCACGCAGCGCAGCAAGCGCCTCCTCGACCGTCGGCCTGCGCTCGAACCGCACGGACATGGCGACCGTGTGGCCGTGCTCGACCGCCACGCGGTTGGCATGTGCGCTGACGACGAACGACGCGTGCACGACGCTGGCCCCGTCCGCGCCGAGCGCGCCGAGCAGCTTCTGCATCTCGCGCTCGAGCTTGGGTTCCTCTTCGCCGATGTACGGGATGACGTTGCCGAGGATGTCGAGCGACGGCACGCCGGGATACCCGGCGCCCGAGACCGCCTGCATGGTCGAGAGGAACACTTCCTTCACCGTGAACCGCTCGTGCAGCGGTGCGAGCGCCATCGCCGCCACCGTCGCCGCGCAGTTGGCGTTCGTCACCACGCCACCGGTCCAGCCGCGCGCGCGCTGCGCGTCCAGCAGCGCGAGGTGCGAGGCATTGACCTCGGGGATCACGAGCGGAACGTCCGCTTCCATGCGGAAGTTCTTCGCATTGCTGAGCACGAACCGTCCGGCCTTGGCGAACGCAGGCTCGAGCACTTCGGCGGCCGCGGCATCGAGCGCTGAGAAGACGATCGGCGAACTGACGCCCGCGGGATCGCAGCGCGTGACCGTCATGCCCGCGACGTCGGCAGGCATGAGGCCCTCGATCCAGCGGGTCGCGTCGGCGTAGCACTTGCCGGCCGAACGCTCGCTGGCGGCCACCTCGGCGAGGCGGAACCAGGGATGCCCCGCGAGCAGACGGATGAACGTCTGTCCGACGGCGCCGGTCGCACCGAGCACGGCTACGGGAAGGCGAGAGTCCGTCATGAAGGACGGCCGGGTGGCGGTGGCGGAGGCGAGTGCACGTGACGCATCAACCGAGCAGGGTGCGGACGAGGCGCATGTAGCTGTCGACGCTGCGGCGCAGCTCGTCCTCGTCGACGTATTCCTCGGTGGTGTGCGCGACGTGGATGGAGCCAGGCCCGAAGAGCAGCGGCTTGCCCCAGTTGGTGAGGAGCGGGATGTCGGAGGTGTATGCGACGGGCGCGGCCTCGAAGCCATCCACCGTGTGGAAGTGCTGCGCGGGGATGAACGAGCCGTATTCCAGCTCGGCGCGCCCGGCCGCCCAGGCGTCGAGCTGCTTCTTCACGGGAGCCACGTCGCCGACGAGGCGCACCATCATCTCGGCCTCGCACTCGCCGGGCACGATGTTCGCCTCGGTGCCGCCGCGGATGAGGCCCACGTTGACCGTGGTCGGGCCGAGGATCGCGTCGACGGGGAGTTCGAGGTGGTCGAGTTCCGGGAGCATCGCGAGCATCGGCGCGATGGCGGAGGCCCCGAGATGCGGGTACGCGGAGTGTGCCTCGCGACCCGTGGTGCGCACCGTCACGCGGAGCGCGCCCTTGCAGCCGGAAGCGAGTATGCTCTCGGTGGGCTCGCCGTTGATGAGCCACTTGCTGGTGGCCGGGAGCTGGTTGGCGGCGCGTGCGCCGTCGGAACCGCGCTCCTCGCCGACGACCAGGAGTAGGTCGACCCGCTGCTCGCCTTCGGCGGCGAGACGGTCGGCGGCCACCATCATCGCGGCGGCGATGCCCTTGGCGTCGCAGGAGCCGCGACCGTAGAGGCGCCCGTCGGTGCGCCGGGGCGGCACGTAAGGCGGGACGGTGTCGAGGTGCGTGGAGAGCGTGACGCCCCCGCCCTTCCGCGACGCCCAGACGTTTCCGCGTCCCGGCGTGACCTCCTGCACGGTGACGTTCCAGTCGCGGGCGATGAGCCAGCGGGCGACAAGATCCACGACCGCACCCTCGTCGCGCGTGGTCGAGGGAGTGGCGAGCAGTTCGGCGGCGAGAGACACGACATCAGACATGTTGGACAAACTTAACCGACAGCCGCTTGCCCGTGCGCACCGACTCGCCTAACGTTCGCCGTATGCGGGAATAGCTCAGTTGGTAGAGCACAACCTTGCCAAGGTTGGGGTCGCGGGTTCGAGTCCCGTTTCCCGCTCTGTACGTCAGGGACCAGATGCGAGAAGGCGCGCCGGCGATGCCGGCGCGCCTTCGTCGTTCACGCGGACTTCAGGCCGGGGCTTTGTTGCGCGACTATGGGTGCTTGGCCCCGTGTGCCGCGCCGTGGGGCGCGTCGTGCGTGGCTCCCGCGGCAGCGCCGTGCGCCGTTCCCGCGGCCAGGGCGTGGACCTGCTCGACATAGTGCAGCAGCGGCACGTACGCCGCGACGTAGGCGCGCCCCGCCGCCACGTCGCCGGGCGCGAAGGTCTTCGTCGCCAGCGCGCGGTCGAGACGCTCGCGAAGTCCGTCCCGCACGGCGTGCAGCAGCAGCGTCTCCAGCGCGGCGACATCACCGGTGGCGACCGCGCGGTCCGCTGCGGGAATCACCGGCCCGTGATCGGTGCCCGCCGGCTTGAGCCCGGTGTACGGCTCGCCTTCGCCCTCGCGATGCAGGCGGACCACCGTCTCGAAGAAGTACAGGTCGGCGAGCTGGCGGGCCTCGCCACCGAGCTTCCTCACATTGAGCGCATGGTCGAACGCATGCCGTATGGCCGGTTCGTCCTGCGGTCGCACCCAGATCATCACGTGGCTCGCGGCGCCGCTCCCGAGGGCCTTCTGCGCGGCGAGCACCACCGGGCCGTCCATCGTGTCGCAGTGCGCGCGCGCGTCGGTCGCGACGACGGCGCTGAGCACGAGCGCCAGTCCGGTCATCGTCGCGGCGCGCCGCAGCGTCTGTCGGTCGATCATCATCACAATGCCTCCGCATTGAGGGTCTGCGATGATGATGCACCCTGTATCTTGGTATAGAGTCAAGAGGCGGAAGGCGCGCGGTTGCCGCGGCGGCCTCCGTGCAAGTAGCATGCAGCGTCGGCGCGCGGAGATTCGCGTTGCCGGAGCATCAGTTACCGCACTGCCGGGGTGGCGAAAGTGGCGAGACGCGACGGACTTAAAATCCGTTGGGGGCAACCCCATGTGGGTTCGATTCCCACCCCCGGCACCTGGAATCCTTGATCCCCTCTCCCGCCGCCGCATTCCCGGCCGGCACCGTGCTCTGGGTCGCGCTCGGTGGCGCGATCGGCTCGGCATTGCGCTACGCCATCAGCGATGGCGTTCGGCGGTTGCCCGCGTTCACCGCGCTCCCTTGGGCCACTCTCACCGTCAACATCGTGGGCTCGATGGTCCTCGGCTTCGTGCTGCGGTGGTCGGTGAGCACCGACGCGTCGCCGCAGCTGCGGGCGTTCCTCATGATCGGCGTCTGCGGCGGCTTCACGACCTTCTCGGCCTTCGCTCTCGAAGGCGCTGGGATGGTGCACGCCAACCAGATCGGGCGCGCGGCAACGTACGCACTCGTCAGCGTGGTGCTTTCGGTCGGCGCCGTGTTCGTCGGCTACGCGCTCGCGTTCACGAAGGGCTGAAGCGCTACGGCCGCACCCCGTGCGCGTGCACGGTATACCACGCCGCATACGCCAGCAGCCCGCTCAGCGACGCGTCACCTCCATGCGAGGTCGCACGTCCCTCCTCGTCCACATACTCGGCCGCCAGCCCGTGCCCCAGCGGCGCGCGCCGCAGCCACTCCAGCGTCTCCGACGCATCCGGCCCGAAGAGCCGCGCCACCTGCACCACCAGCCTCTCGGAGTCGCCGATGCGCTTCGCCGTGCGACGGTACACGGAATCGGTGCGCTCCACGGTCTCCCAGAGCGGCAGCCAGAGCGCCGAGCCCACCGGATCGTCGTCGAGCGTCTGCTTGCCCGCGAGGTCCGATGCCGCGGCGAATGTCGTCTTGCCCTCGGCCCCGGTCGAGAAGCGGCGGCGCAGCGCGGCGCGCACCGCCGATGCGTCCTGCACCTCGCGCGCAGCTTCCTCGTCGAGCGTCTTCTTGAACGCGTCGAGCGCGTAGGCCACCACCGCATTGCCGTGCAGCGTATATGGCAGCGCGGCCGGCTGGCGGTCGAGCGTGACCTCGGTGTGATAGAGCGGATGCTTCTCGTCGCGCCGCATCGCGATCTCGTCGTGCGACACATAGAGCGTGTCGGCCAGCACCACCTCTTCCACGATCTGGTCGTCGCCGGTCTCGCGGATGTAGCGCTCGGTGGCGATGGCGTACGACGCCGCGCCCTCGAGCGTGAAGCCCGGCTCGAAGAGCGTGCCGTCGAGGTAGTCGACGCCGCGCCCGGGAGCGTAGCCGTGCACCTCGCAGGCGCGCAGGATCAGCTCGCGCGCCAGCGGCGGGTCCGCGAGCTGGATCGCCGGCACCGTCCACGCCAGCGCCTCCCAGTCGCGCACCGTGACGCCCCACGCGCACCAGGGTGCGCGGCTCCGCACGAGGTAGAAGTGCGCGTCGTCGAGCGCCCGGCCCACGGCGTAGAAGTAGGCGAACAGGAGATTGCGGTTGATCAGCGCGTCGAGCGACTCCATGCCGGTGGACTGCTCGAGCATGCGCAGCGCGTCGCGCGTGGCGGTGAGCAGCGCCCTCCAGCCACGGCGTCGCATCACGCCGACGGTCGCTTCGGCGCCATCGCGCTCGGGGCCGGCGGCAATGTAGAACGCCGTCTCGAGGCGCTCGCCGGCGCCGATCGTGACCTCGCGCGAGATCGAATAGCCCGGGGCGCCAGTCGACTCGTCCCGCAACTCGATCGTCGCCGCGCCGTCGGCGGCGATGGCGAGCGCGCAGAGGCCCGGCGCGGCGGCGCCATCGAGCACCACCACGCCTTCACCCGCGAGCGTCACGCGATGCGCGTCCTCGGCGGGGCGCGGCGTGCGTACCCGGAGCTGGCGATGACCGAGCGTGCCCTCGAGTCCCAGGCGCACGCGCTTCGGACGCTTGCCCCGGTTCTCGAACGCGATCGCGTACACGGCGCCGGCGATGTCGGCATCGCGGCCGAACGGCGCGAAGACGGTGCCGCGGATCACGAGGTCGTCGGCCTGCGACGTGAACGTCGGCAGCCACTGCAGCGCCCGCTCCCACGCGATGCCGTTCCGCGCGAGCGCGACGGGCTGGTCATCCACGGTCACCACTGGCCGGGCGAGCGCCGCGCCGTTGCCCTCGAGGAAATCCGCCGATCCGGCGAACTCCACCGCCGAGCGCGCGCCTCGGTGCAGGAGGCTCACCGCATGGATGGAGCCGTCGGTCGGATGCACGCAGGGAAGCGCGAGCCAGTGGTTGCCGGTGATCTGCCACGGCATGGTCGGCAGCGGGGCGGCATCACGGCCAGGAGTTGCGTCGGGCGAGGAGGTCTCGGTCGTCACGTTACTTTGAGTGGGGTACGATGCTAAACTAGCCCACCGCCCTTCCATGCGCTCCTTACTACCCTCCCTCGCCGCGCTCGCGGCGCTCGCACTCGCTTGGCCCGCTGCCTCCCCGGCCGCGCGGCTCTCGGCGCAGCGCGTACGCGGCGTCACCGCAGATGCGGTGACGGAGCAGCGTGGCACGCTCCGCATCGGCATCGGCGGCGAGCACACCGTCTTCCGTGACCGCTGGCGAAACGGCGCACTCGAGCCGCTCGGCGGCGGTTTCTCGTTCAGCGCGCTGGGGCCGGAACAGCTCGCCGTGCTCGGGCCGCTCCAGCAGTCGGTCCGCGATCTCGGCGTGAGCGACTTCGCCGCGTCGCTCGGCTCCACCAGTCTCGACCTTCGCCAGCGCATCTTCGTGACGCCGTTCTCGCTCGAGTTCGGCGCCACCGACTGGCTCACGCTTGGCGTCACGGCGCCGTTGGTGCGCGTGCGTTCCGAGGCGCAGTTCCGCAGCGACGGCAGCGCGGCGACGGTCGGGCTCAATCCGTTCTTCATCGGCAGCGGCGTCGGCGCGTCGAACCGCGCGACCATCGACCGCTACGTGGCTGCGTCGGCGTCGCTCACGGCGCAGCGGGACGCATGCACCGCGAACCCGGCGTCATCTCCCGCCTGCCCGACCGTCCTCGCCGAGGCCGCGCAGGTCGATGCGCTGATCGCCGGCACCGCGGCGTTCGCGGGTCGCCTCGAATCCACCTACGGAGCGGCGGGTGGAGTCACGCCCTCGGCGTACGTGCCGATGGCCGGCTCGGCGGCCGAGCTCGCGCTGCTCGCCCGCGTGGACTCGCTGCGCAACGCCTTCACGCGCTACGGCGTCAGCGAGATCTCGGCGACGACGGGGCTGCCGCTCGGGGCGCAGGCGCCACTCGCGCTGGCGGACCTGAATCGCCTGATCGCCGACTCGACCAACGGCTACGGCGCGCGGCAGTTGCGTGGCAGCGCACGGATCAACATCGGCGACATCGACGTCGGCGTGAAGGTCAAGCTGTACGACTCGTTCGGTGGCGCGGGCTCCGGCGCGACGGTCGCGCGCATGAAGGCCAGCCGCTTCGGGCTCCGGCAGTCGGTGGGCCTCACCTTTCGCATCGGCAGCGGCATCGCGGCCGAGCCGGGCGATTTCCTTGACCTCGGCACAGGAACCGGCGAGAACGCCCTCGGCGTGCGCTCATACACGGACATCGTGATCAACGAGCGATTCTGGTCGACGGTCTCGCTCGGCTGGGCACAGGCGCAGGGCGAGGACGCGCTGATCCGCGTGCCGAGCACGGAGGGCGACCAGCTCCTCGAGTCGTGGCGCGAAGTGGTCGCGCCGGTGAAGCGCGGCGCGGTGGTGCAGGCCGAGGTCTCGCCGCGGTGGCTGCTCAACGACTATTTCGCCGTCGGCGGCTACTGGGGCTGGCGCGAACGTGGCGGCGACGACTACACCGTGCCTTCCACGGCCACCGCGGCGCCGCCGGGAGCCGGCATCGTGCCGCTGGACGACACCGGCATGCGCAGCGCGAACGCGAGCACGGAGCAGCGCGTGGGCTTCGAGATCTCCTTCTCCACGCTCGCGGCGCAGACAGCGGCCCGCATCGGCGGCCGGTTCGAGATCTCGTATTCGCACCAGCAGTCGGTCAGCAGCGGCGAGGGGATCGTGCCGAAGCGCTGGGAGGACCGGCTCCAGCTGCGGTACTACACGCGACTGTTCGGGCGCTGAACGCCTGACGCGCGGGCCAGCAGTTCCCGCGCGTGCTCGCGGCTCGTCACGCTCTCCGCATCGCCACCCAGCATCCGCGCGATCTCGTCGACCCGGTCCTCGTGGGTCACCAACGCCACGTCCGACGTCGTGACGCCGCCCTTGGCGCCCTTCCGCACGACGATGTGATGGTGAGCGCGCGCCGCGATCTGCGGCAGGTGCGTGATGGCGAACACCTGGTGATGCGCGGCCACGTCGCGCATCGCGTCGCCGACCATCAGCCCCGTGCGACCGCCGATGCCGGCGTCGACCTCGTCGAAGATCAGCGTCGGCACGCCGTCGAGCCGCGCGAGGATGGTCTTGAGCGCGAGCATCACGCGCGCGAGTTCGCCACCGGAGGCGACGCGGGCCAGCGCGCGCGCATCGTGCCCCACGTTGAGCGCCACCCGGAACTCGACGTCCTCGGCGCCAGTCGCGGCCGGCTCGCTGCGCGTGGTGAGTTCGACGAGGAAGCGGCCATCGGGCATGCCGAGGTCCGGCAGGCGCTTCTCCACCGACTTCGCCAGCGCCGCGGCGGCGGTGCGTCGCTTCTTCGAGAGCTTGCCCGCGGCCGTCGCCAACGCGGACTCGGCCTCCTTCACGCGCGCGTCGAGTGAACGGAGGTCGAGACCGGCGGTGTCGAGCAGGTCCAGCTCGGCGCGCGCCTCGCGGCCGCTGGTGAGCACGGCCTCCACGCTGCCGCCGTACTTCTTGGTGAGCCGGAAGATCAGGTCGCGGCGCCGCTCCACCTCGTCGAGGCGCGCCGGGTCGATCTCGATCCCCTCCTCGTACGCATGCGCCTCGCGCGCGAGCTCCTCGAGCGCGTACCACGCGGCGTCGTAGAGTTCCTGCAGCCGCGCCGTCGCAGGGTCGATGCGCTGCAATGCGCCCAGCGGCTTCTGCAGGTGTCCGAGTGCGCCGAGTGCGGACTCGTCGGTGCCGTCGAGCGCCGTCGTCAGCTCGCCGATCAGCGCCTGCAGCTCGCCGGCATGCGTGAGGCGTCGCGCCTCCTCCTCGAGCCGCTCCTCCTCGCCTTCCTTGAGCGCCGCGTCGCCGATCTCCTTGGCCACATGCGCGAGCCAGTCGGCGCGCTTGGTGGCGTCGTCGCGGCGCGCCGAGAGCGAAGCGATGGCCGCCCGCGCCTCGATCACCTCCGCGTGAGCCTTCTCCACCGCGATCGCCTCGCTCCCGGCCTCGCCGAACGCATCGAGGATATGCCGCTGCGCCTCTGGCTCCAGCAGCGCCTGCGCCTCGTGCTGCCCATGCACGTTCACGAGCGCGCGCCCGATCTCCGCCAGCACGCCGGCGGTCACCGGCGAGCCGTTCACCCACGCGCGCGTACGTCCACCTGGAGCCGTCGTGACCTCGCGCTTGAGCACCAGCGTGCCGTCGCCCACGAGCTCGATGCCGCGCGCGTCGAGCATCGACACCAGCGCCTGCTGCCCGGCGATGTCGAAGATGCCCTCCACCGTCGCCTTCTCGGCGCCGGTGCGCACGAGGTCGCCGCTGGCGCGCTCGCCTATCAGCAGCCCCAGCGCGCCGACGATGATCGACTTGCCGGCGCCCGTCTCGCCCGAGAGCACGTTGAACCCCGGCGCGAGGGGCAGCGTGACCGTGTCGATGATCGCGAGGTTGCGGATGCGGAGTTCAGTCAGCATGCGGGTCGACCTGGCTCGGGCGTCGGGAGGGCGGCGCGGTCAGGTCTTGTCGTGATGGTCGCGCTCGAGCAGCCCGCCCCAGCCGAGCTTGCGACGCAGGCGCGAGAAGAAGGTGCGACCGGGGAAGCGCACGAGCCCTATCGGGCACGGGCTGCGCCGCACGGTCAGCGACTGGCCGGGGGCGAGGGAGGCGCCCACCTGTCCGTCGATCGTCACGAGGACCTCCTCGGGCGCATCGTCGACCTCCAGGCGCACCACCGCGTCCGGCGGCAGGATCGTCGGACGGATGGCCAGCGTGTGCGGAGCCACCGGCGTGACGATGATCGAGTCGAAGGTCGGCACGACCACCGGTCCGCCGGCGGAGAGCGAGTACGCCGTCGAGCCCGTGGGCGTCGCGATCACCACGCCGTCGGCGGCGAACGCGCCCATCAACTCGTCGTTGACGAACACGCGCATGCGCAGCACGCGCGCATAACCGCCCTTGTGCACGACGACGTCATTCAGCGCGCGGAACTTCACGCCGACGCCGCCCTCCACCGTCATCGACTCGGCGTCGAGCGCCATGCGCGGCTCGACGCGATACTCCCCGCGCTCGAATGCGTCGAACGCCTCGGCGAAGCGCTGGTGCCGGCACGACGTGAGGAAGCCCAGCTTGCCGAGGTTCACGCCGAAGATCGGCACCGGCGTCCTGCCCACGTACCGCGCCCCGCGCAGCAGCGTGCCGTCGCCGCCGAGCGTGATCAGCGCATCGAGCTCGCCCGGGTGCGCGAGCGGCGCACCGCCCGCGACGTCCGCGAGCAGGTCATCCTCGTATGACAGCAGGTGCCCGCGGCGCGGCGCCTCGTTGGCAAGGAACGCCAGGACGTCGTTGAGCCCGTCGTAGCCGCGGTGCCCGATGACGCCGAGACGCTTGCTCACCCCGCGAGCGCCTCGCTCCCGTGCAGCGTGCGGACGCGCTGTGCGATGCCCGCCGCGTCGATGCCGCAGAGTGCGAGCTGGCGCGGGCGGGCGGCCGCATAGACGATCCGGTCCGGAACGCCGAGCGCCGAGACGCGCACGCTGGCGTCCATCGCGCTCACGATCGACGCCATGTACGCGCCGAAGCCGTTCACGACCGTCCCCTCCTCCACCACCAGCAGCTGCCTGTGCGTCGCCAGCAGCGCCGTCAGCGTGGTCTCGTCGTACGGCTTGAGGAAGCGGCAGTTCACGACCGTCACCGGCAGTCCCTCGGCGGCGAGCGCGTCGGCCGCCTTCATCGCCTCGGCGACCATCGTCCCGACGGCCAGGATCGCGATCTCCTCGCCCTTCCGGAGCACTTCCCACGTGGCGTATGGCACGGCGGGGATTCCCTTCGCGGGCCCCACGAGGTCGGGCGCCACCTCGCGTGGGTAGCGGATGGCGAACGGCCCATCTGCATGCTCCACGGCCGAGCGCATGAGCGCCACCAGCTCGGTGCCGTCCTTGGGCGCGGTGACCGTCATCTTCGGCACCGCCAGCATGTACGCGATGTCATACAGGCCGGCGTGCGTCTCGCCATCCTCGCCCACGAGGCCCGCGCGGTCCATCGCGAAGATCACCGGCAGCGACTGGATCGCGACGTCATGGATGATGCCGTCGAAGCCGCGCTGCAGGAACGTCGAGTAGATGGCGACCACGGGCCGCAGCCCCTGCGTCGCCATGCCGGCGGCAAAGGTGACGCCGTGCCCCTCGGCGATGCCGACGTCGAAGAACCGCTGCGGGTGCTGCTTCTGCACGGTGCCGGTGCCGGTGCCGCTCGGCATCGCCGCCGTGATCGTGACCAGCTGCGGGAACTCCGTCATCAGCTCGGCGAGCGCCTTGCCGAACACCGCGGTGTAGTTGGGGTTCGCCGTCGAGGCCTTGAGCTGCTTGCCCGTCGCCGGGTCGTGGCCGGGCGGCAGCGCATGCCACTTCTCGCCGTGCTCGCCGGCCGGGAATCCCTTGCCCTTGGTCGTGATGACATGCACGAGCCGCGGTCCCTTGAACGCGCGCACGGCCTTGAACGTCTCAAGCATCTGCGGGATGTCGTGGCCGTCGATGGGGCCGAAGTAGCGGAAGCCCAGTTCCTCGAACAGCACGCCCGGCGTCAGGAACGCCTTCACCGACTCTTCCCAGCGCCGCACGAGCGTGCCGGCGTCCTTGAGCATGCCGCTCCGCTGGTCCACCCAGTCACCGATCGCGGCGCGCAGCCGGTTGTAGATCGGGTTGCGCTGCACGGAGGTGAGGTACTTGTGCATCGCGCCCACGTTGGGCGCGATGCTCATCTCGTTGTCGTTGAGCACGACGATGAAATCGCGGTCCGTCGCCCCGGCGTTGTTGAGCGCCTCGTATGCGAGACCGGAGCCGAGCGACCCGTCACCGATGATGGCGGCGACCTTGAAGTCCTCGCCGTTGATGTCGCGGCCCGCGGCGATGCCAAGCGCGGCCGAGATCGAGGTCGCGGCATGGCCGGCGCCGAAAGCGTCGTACTCGCTCTCGGTCCGCTTCAGGAAGCCGGAGATGCCGCCCTCCTGCCGGAGCGTGTGCATGAGGTCGCGACGCCCGGTGAGCACCTTGTGCGGGTAGGCCTGGTGGCCCACGTCCCACACGAGCTGGTCGCGCGGCGTGTCGAAGGCCGCGTGCAGGGCGATCGTCAGCTCCACCACCCCGAGGCCGGCGCCGATATGGCCACCGGTGACGGAGCAGCTCTGGATGAGGAATTCGCGAAGTTCCTGCGCGAGCTGGGCGAGTTCTTCGGGGCTCATCCGCCGGAGGTCGGCGGGGCTATTCACGCGGTCGAGGATGGAGTCTTTCATCGCTTCGGAAGATACCCTGTGGTTCACGAAGTGCGAGCCACCGTGAACCGGGCAATGTGCTCCAGTTCGGCGGTCAGTGCCCCTTGACGCCGCAGCCCGTCGCAGGCGTCGGCAACCAGCGCCTCCGCGCGCGCCCTGGCGCCGTCGATGCCAAGCAGCGAGGGATACGTGCTCTTGTGGAACTGCATGTCCTTGCCGGCGGTCTTGCCCAGCTGATCACTTGTACCCGTGATGTCGAGCACGTCGTCGGTGATCTGGAAGGCGAGGCCGATGCAGGCGCCGAAGTGCGCGAATGCCGCGAGCATCGCCGGCGCCGCCTGCGCGGCAAGGCCGCCCAGCGTCATCGAGGCCTCGATCAGCGCCCCCGTCTTGAGGCGGTGGATGCGCTGGAGCTGCTCGAGCGAAAGCGAGAGTCCCTCGCCCTCGAGGTCGAGCAGCTGGCCGCCCACCATCCCGCCGGCGCCCGAGGCGCGCATCAGCACCCGCACCATCTCGCTGCGCACTTCCGGCGGAAGCCCGAGCGTTCGTGCGGCCGCCTCGACCGCTCGCGCCGCCAGCGGCACCATCGCCATGCCGGCAGCGGTCGCCACCGGCACCCCGAACACCTTGTGCACCGTCGCGCGGCCGCGACGCATGTCATCGTCGTCCATGCACGGCAGGTCGTCGTGCACGAGCGAATACGCATGCACCACCTCGACGGCGGCGGCCAGCGGCAGCACGTCACCCTGCCCGCGCGCGGCGCGGTACGCGGCCATCACGAGTATCGCGCGCAGGCGCTTGCCCTCGCCCGCGATGCCGTAGCGAATGGCGTCGGCGACGGGTCCGCCGTGTGCGGGGAGGTGCTCCTCCATCAGCGCGTCGAGCGCGCGCGCGACGTCGGGGCGCCGGCGCTCGAAGAGTTCCTCGGCGGATCCTCCCTTGACGGGCGTGCCGGACACGGTCGGAACTCCCGCCGTCACTCGCGCACCTCGAACACGCCCTGCGACTGCTCGATCAGCGTCTGCACCTTGCCCTCGGCCTCGGCAAGCGCGGTCGTGGCCTCGCGGAGCTTGGCGATGCCTTCCTCGAAGAGCACGAGCGCGTCCTCGAGCGGGATGTCGTCGCGGTCGAGCGAATTGGCGATCTGCTCGAGCCGCTTGAGGGTGTTCTCGAACGATGAGGTCATGCGTCCTTCCGTAGGTGGGGCGCGTCGGTGTGCAGGGACTCGGCGAGCGCTCGCACGCGCCCGTCCTGGAGCAGCAGGTCGAACCGTTCGCCGGCGGCGAAGGCGCCGAGCCGCGGCAAGGCGTGGCCCTCGAGGCCGCGCGCCACCGCAAAGCCGCGCGCGAGCACCCCGAGCGGAGAGAGCGCCTCGATGCGGCCGGCGAGTTGCTGCACGCGCGCGCGCCGGCGCTCGACGACGCGACGCGCGCGCTGCGCGAGGCCCTCGGACCGCTGGCGCAGGTCGCGCGCGCCGCGCTGCAGCCGGTCCTCGAGCGCGTCGCTCATCGCGCCGGCGAGCACGCGGACGGCCATGCGCACCTCGGCGAGCACCGGCACCGCCGACTCGGCGGCCACCGAGGGCGTGGCCGCGCGCACATCGGCGATGAAGTCGACGATCGTGAAGTCCGTCTCGTGACCGACCGCGGAGATGGTGGGCACGCGACAGGCCGCGAGCGCGCGCGCGACCTGCTCGTGATTGAACGCCCAGAGGTCCTCGCGCGAGCCGCCGCCGCGCCCGATGATCAGCACGTCGGCGCCGCCCCAGCGGTCGAGCCGGTCGAGCGCCGCGCAGATCGATTCCGGCGCCGCGTCGCCCTGCACCGCGGCCGGGATCACGACGACCGAGACGCCGGGGTTCCGGCGGCGGATCACCGAGACGATGTCGCGCAACGCCGCGCCGTCGGGACTCGTGATCACGGCCACCGTGCGCGGAAAGCGCGGCAGCGGACGCTTGCGCGCCGCCGCCGTGAGCCCGTCGCGGTCGAGCCGCGCCTTCGTCTCGTCGAACGCCTTCTTCCAGAGCCCCTCGCCCTCGGCCTCCAGCGCGTCCACCTGGAACTGCATCTTGCCCTGCGCGGCATAGACCGTGAGCTGGCCGCGCGCCATCACGTGCATGCCTTCGTTGGGCACGGCGGGGATGCGCCGCGTGTCGCGCGCCCAGACGACGCAGGTGAGCTGCGCCGTGGCGTCGCGGAGCGTGAAGTACCAGTGGCCGTTCCGGTGCTTGGTGAGGTTCGAGACCTCGCCCTTCACCCAGAGTCGCGGAAATGCCCCCTCGATCACGACCTTCGCCGTCTCGTTCAGCTCGGCGACGGCAATTGCGGCGGCAGCGGTCTCGCCGGGGGCGGCCTGGAAGAGATCCACCGTCTCAGGCGCCGGTCGCCGACTGAAGGTCCTTGCGCGCGGCGCGGACCGTGTTGGCGAGCAGCATCGCGATCGTCATCGGTCCTACGCCGCCCGGCACGGGCGTGATCAGCGACGCGATCTCGCTGACCTCGTCGAACTTCACGTCGCCTACGATGCGGTACCCGCGAGGGAGGGACGCATCGGTCACGCGGTTGATGCCGACGTCGATCACCACCGCGCCCGGCTTCACCATGTCGGCCGTCACCATCTCCGGCTTGCCGATGGCGGCGATCAGGATGTCCGCGCGGCGCGTGTGCGCGGCGAGGTCCTTGGTGCGCGAGTGGCAGACGGTGACCGTGCAGTCGGCGCCCTTTCCCGCCTGCATCAACAGGGCCGCCATCGGCTTGCCGACGATCGTGCTGCGGCCGAGGATCACCGCCTCCAAACCCGCGGTGTTCACGCCGCTCTCCATCAGCATGACCTGCACGCCGGCCGGCGTGCAGGGCGCGAACCCGTCCGCGTCGCCGATCAGCACCTTGCCGGCGTTCACCGGATGGAAGCCGTCGACGTCCTTGTGCGGCGCGATGCGGCGGATGACCGCCTGCGCGTTGATGGTCTTCGGCACCGGCATCTGCACGAGGATGCCGTGCACCGCCGGGTCGGCGTTGAGGCGGTCGATCACCGCCAGCAGCTCGGCCTCGCTCGTCTCGGCAGGGAGGCGGATCGTCTCGCCGTTCATCCCCGCCTCCTTGCACGCGCGCTCCTTGCTGCCGACGTACACCGCGCTCGCCGGGTCGTCGCCCACCAGCACGACGGTGAGTCCCGGCGTCACGCCCTTCGCCTTCAGTTCCGCGGCCTCGATCGCCACGCGGGCGCGCACCGTCTTGGCGATGGCGACGCCATCGATCCGTTCAGCGGGCAATGTCGGTCGTCCTCTTCTCTCGGATCGCCACCACCTTGATCTGTCCGGGATACTGCAGCTCGGACTCGACCCGGCGCGCGATCTCCTCGGTGAGTGATTGCATGCGGTTGTCGTCGATCCCCTCGGGGTCCACGATGACGCGGATCTCGCGTCCGGCCTGGATCGCGAACACGCGGTCCACACCCTTGTAGCTCGAGGCGATCTTCTCGAGGCCTTCCAGTCGCTTGACGTACGTCTCGAACGCCTCGCGCCGCGCGCCGGGGCGCGAGCCGGAGATGGCGTCGGCGGCCTGCACCAGCACCGACACCTCGCTCTCATGGGGCACGTCGTCGTGGTGCGCGGCGATGCAGTTCACCACCAGCGGATGCTCGCCGTGCTTGGTCGCGACCTCGACGCCGAGTTGCACGTGCGTGCCCTCGTGGTCGTGCGTCAGCACCTTGCCGATGTCGTGCAGGAGCGCGCCGCGCTTGGCCATCGCCACGTCGAGCCCGAGCTCGGCGGCCATGATGCCGGCCAGGAACGCGACTTCCTTGGAGTGGAAGAGGATGTTCTGCCCGTAGCTCGTCCGCCACTTCATGCGGCCGATCAGCTTGATGAGCTCAGGGTGGAGACCGTGCACGCCCACCTCGTAGGCCGCCTGCTCACCCGTCTCGATGATGCCGGCCTCGACCTCCTTCTTCGCCTTCTCGACGACTTCCTCGATGCGCCCCGGATGGATGCGGCCGTCGGCCACCAGCTTCTCGAGGGCCAGCCGGGCGACCTCGCGCCGCACCGGGTCGAAGCAGGAGACCACCACCGTGTCCGGCGTGTCGTCGATGATGACGTCGACACCGGTCGCGAGCTCGAAGGCGCGGATGTTCCGGCCCTCGCGCCCGATGATGCGGCCTTTCATGTCGTCCTTGGGGAGCGCCACCGCGGAGGCGGTGATCTCCGCCGTGTGCTCGGCGGCGATGCGCTGGACGGCGAGGGCGACGATCTTCTTGGCCTCACGGTCCGCGTTGCGCTTGGCGGTGTCGCGGATCTCGCGGATGCGGTTTCCGGCATCGGCGTGGGCCTCGTCCTCGAGCCGCCGGATCAACTCGGCCTTGGCCTCGCCCGCCGATAACCCAGCCAGTTGTTCGAGCCGGCGGCGTTCCTCGCCGACCATCGAGTCGAGCTCCGCCTGCTTCTCCTCGAGCTGCTTCTCACGGCGGCCAAGCTCGCTGGCGCGCCGGCTGAGGTCCTTCTCCTTGGTGTCGACCAGCTCGAACTTTCGTTCGGCCTGCTGCTCGCGCTCGGTGATGCGCTTTTCCTCGCGATCCACCTCTTCCCGGCGCTTGCGGGCCTCGATCTCCCAGGCCTCGCGAACCTTCATCACTTCTTCCTTCCCGGAGAGGAGCGCCTGCTTGCGGGCGGATTCCGCCTCGCGCTCGGCCTCGCTCACGATCTTCCTTGCCACTTGGTCGGCGGCCTCGCCAGCCGCTCGCCGCGCCGCTTCCTCGATCGCGCGGCCAGATCGCCTTCCGTAGGAAAGCGCGACCGGGATGGCGCCCAGCAATAACACGCCGATCGCGATCGCGACGTACAGGGTACTCGTCATGTTTGACTCGTATGCGCAAGGCGGCCAGCTGCGCCGCGTTCGGAACGGAGAGCGCAGACGACACGTGGGGCGCAGACGCTTCAAGGCGGCCGACCGGCCGATCGGGCGCCGGCGAAGGGCGCGGGACGGGACGGGCTAACTGCCGTGTACGCTTACACCTACGTGCCCTTGCACCCACTCATGCCGCAAGCTACGGTCGGGGGTTGCAAAAGGCAACGAATGATTGTCAGGTAACAGGTGTCAGGATCATCGCTTTCACGGAAGGAGGGCCGCCCGCTCCGGGCGGCCCCCTGCTACCTGAAACCTGCTACCTCTTTCCTGGCGGCAACCATCGCCGCAACTCGCCCGAGAGCCCGCGCATCTCGTCCGCCACGTCCTGCGCCGCCTGTCGCTCGCGGAACAGTTCGTCGGTGATCGACATCGCCGCGAGGATCGCGGCCTTGCCGGGGTCGGTGATCGCCGGGCTCTCCAACACCTTCCTGATCGCCGCGTCCACATGCGCCGCCACGGCGCGCGTGTGCTCGGGCGGTACCTCGGACCGGATCGTGTACTCCTCGCCGACGATCTTCACGCGGGTCGAATGCACGGTCACGGTTCACCCCCCAGCACATGCTGCTGTCTCAGGAATCGCACGCGGTCCAGCATCGCATGCGTGCGGCCGGTCGCCTTCTCCAGGCGTGCGCGGAGCCGCTCGTTCTCCGCCTCGAGCGCGGCCACTCGCTCCTCGGCCGACGCATCGCCGGCCGGCGTCGCGCCGATGTTCTTGAGCCGCGACTCCG
Organism: Gemmatimonadaceae bacterium; assembly: GCA_035538035.1. Classification (GTDB taxonomy): domain Bacteria; phylum Gemmatimonadota; class Gemmatimonadetes; order Gemmatimonadales; family Gemmatimonadaceae; genus Pseudogemmatithrix. The sequence goes on from DATLLD010000027.1 coordinate 24,401, forward strand.
CGGCATGGGCGCGCCGCCGGAAGGTCGCGAGCTCCTCGCCGAGGTTGCGGACGAGGAACTCGAGCTCGCGGAACGCGGTCGCCGCCGGCGACTCCTGCTTAGGACGTGCGGGGTCTGACACCGAGTCTGCCCTCCAATGTCTTGAGGAGCTGGGCGCGTCGTCCCTCGATTTCCTTGTCGCGTAGCGTGCGCTCCGGATGGCGGAACGTCAATCGCCACGCCAGCGACCGCATGCCGTCAGGCACGCCGGCGCCACGGAACTCGTCGAACAGCGTGACGCGCTCGAGGAGTTCGCCTCCCGTCTCGCGCAGAACCGCCTCGACCTGCCCGGCGAGCATGTCGGCCGGCACCAGCAGCGCGAGGTCGAACTCGGCCGCGGGCGTGGTCGGGAGGGAGCGGAAGCGGGTCGGCGCTGTCCTCGCGCCGGTTGTGGTGCCCGTTGCGGAGCTCGTGCCGTGCGCATTCGCGCCCTGCCCCGCCACGGTCGCGTTCGGCATCACGCCCAGCGTGACCTCCACGCCGAACGCCGGCGAGGCCCACACCGGCGCGTCGAGCGCGACCCGCGTGACGTTGCCCACCACGACCCCGCCGATGGTGATGCGCCAGAGCGCGCTCTCGTCGGACGATGGCACCAGCGCCGTCTCCATGCCCGGGAACGCGGCGCGCGCGAGCAGCTGCGCGATCGCCTTCGCGTCCCACTCGTCGAACGCCGGCGGATGCGGATCGGTGAAATGCGGAGGCCTGCGGGCTCCCATCACCAGCACGGCCGCCCGCATCTCTTCCTTGGGCAGCGCCTTCCCCTGCGGAGTGAACGCCGTGCCCACCTCGAAGAGCCGCACGTTGCCCTGCATGCGATTGAGATTGTACTCGGCGCGTCGCGCCAGCGTGCCCATCAACTCCGCGCGGAGGTATGGCTCGTCCTCGGCGAGCGGGTTCGCGACGCGCACCAGCGGCGCGTCACTGCGTGCCGCGTGGTCGGCGTCTCCACTCTTCCCGGCCGCCACCCCGCTCGTGAACGGCAACGGACGCACCTCCATCAGCCCCGCCGCCACCAGCGCGTCGCGCACACGGCGCGACGCGGTGTGCAACGGATGGTCCGGCACCGTGCCCGGCCGCGCGGCGCGCAGCGCGTCCGGCAGCCGGTCGAGTCCGCGCAGCCGCGCCACTTCCTCGATCAAGTCCACCTCGCGGCTCACGTCGTGCCGCCACGAAGGTGCCGTGACCAGGAGGGCGTCGCCCTCGGGCACGACCGTGAAGCCCACCGACTTGAGCAGCCGCGTGATCTCGTCGGCCGCGACGCGGTCGCCGAGCAAGCGCTCCACGCGCGCCGGCCTCACCTGCACCGCGGCGCGCGGCGCCGGGGCCGATCCCACATGCACCACCGTCGAGACGTGCCCGCCGCTCACGTGCGCGAGGAGCGCGGCGCCGAGCGAGAGCATGTCCGGCACAGCGGCATCGTCGATGCCGCGCTCGAACCGGTAGCTCGCGTCGCTCGACGTGCCCACGGCGCGGCGCGTCGCGCGCACGCGGCGCTTGTCGAACGTCGCCACCTCGAGCACGATCTCCGTCGTCGCGTCCGTCACCTCGCTCGCGAGCCCGCCCATCACGCCGGCGAGTCCCGTCGCGTGCTCGGCGTCGGCGATCACCATCATCTCCGGCGTCAGCGCGCGCTCCGTGCCGTCGAGCGTGACGAGCTTCTCGCCGGCGCGCGCGCGCCGCACGACGAGCGCGCCGCCGGCGAGCTTGGCGCGGTCGTACGCGTGCATCGGCTGCCCGAAGCCATGCAGCAGGTAGTTCGTCGCATCGACGACGTTGTTGATCGACCGTCCGCCCACCGCCTCGACGCAGGCCTTGAGCCACGCCGGGCTCGGGCAGACGGTGACGCCGGTGATCACCGCGGCGGTGAACCGCGCGCAGCCATCGGCATCCTCGATCCGCACGGTGAGTCCATCAGCGCTCGCCTCGGCGGCGCCCGTCGCGGCCGGCGCGGGCACCGGCGGCAGGTCCGCCAGCTCCGCCGGTGGCTGCAGCTTGGCGCCAGTGATCGCCTGCAGTTCGCGCGCGACGCCCAGGTGCGAGAGCAGGTCGGGCCTGTTGGGCAGCACATCGACGACGAGACGCACGTCTCCCACCGGCATCACGTCGAGCAGCGGCGTGCCTGGCGCGGCATCCGTCTCGAGCGGGAGGATGCCTTCGTGGTCGTCGCCGAGCCCGAGCTCACGCGCCGAGCAGAGCATGCCGTTCGACGTGAAGCCGCGGATCTTCCGCTTCTCGATCGTCAGGCCGCCCGGCATCACCGTGCCGGTGCGCGCGAACGGGTAGAGCGTGCCCACCGTGACGTTGGGCGCTCCGCAGACGACCTCGAGCAGCGTGCCCGAGCCGTCATCGACCTTGTTGAACGAGAGCTTCGTGTCCGGCACCTTCTCGCTCTCGACCACTCGCGCGATCACGAACGTCGCGAGGTCGGCGCGCAGGCGCTCGACGCCCTCGACCGTGGCAGTGTGCGCGGTCAACAGTTCGGCCACTTGGGCGGCGCTGCGGCCGTGCGGCACGAAGCGCACGAGCCAGTCATGGGAGATGTTCATCGGGCGAACTGCTCCAGGAAGCGCACGTCGGAATCGTAGAGGATGCGGATGTCGGGAATGCCGTGGCGTGAGATGGCGGTGCGCGCCGGCCCCATGCCGAACGCCCAGCCGGTGTAGCGCTCGCTGTCGATGCCGGCCGCCTCGAGCACGGACGGATGCACCATCCCCGAGCCGAGGATCTCCACCCAGCCCGACTGCTTGCAGACGGCGCACCCGCTGCCGCCGCAGACGCCGCAGCTGACGTCCATCTCGGCGCTCGGCTCCGTGAACGGGAAGTACGACGGGCGCCAGCGCGTCTTGACGTCGCGGCCGGCGAAGAAGCGCCGCGCGAAGTGCGTGAGCGTGGCCTTGAGGTCGGCGAACGACACGCCCTCGTCGACCACCAGCCCCTCGATCTGCGCGAACATCGGCGCGTGGGACGGATCGAAGAAGTCGCGGCGGTAGACGTTGCCCGGCGCGAGGATGCGCACCGGCGGCGCGTATTGCTGCAGCGTGCGCACCTGCACGGGCGAGGTGTGCGTGCGCAGCACCTGCGACTGGTCGGCGGAGTCGCCGATGTAGAGCGTGTCGTGCATGTCCATCGCCGGATGGTCGTCCGGGAAGTTCAGCGCGCCGAAGTTGTACCACGACTGCTCCGCCTCCGGGCCGAGCGCCACGGTGAAGCCGAGCTCGCGGAAGATCTCGATGACCTCGTCGATGACGAGCGACACCGGATGGACGGCGCCCTGCCACTGCTCGCGCGCGGGCATCGTCGGGTCGATGCGCGGGGCGTCCTCGGCCGCAGCGGCGGCGAGCTCCGCATGGCGCGCATCGAGCGCCGCCTCGAGCGCGACCTTCACCGCATTCGCGCGCTGGCCGGCCTCGCGACGGTCCTCCTTTGGCAGCGCCCCGAGCCCGCCCATGATGTCCGTCAGCTTCCCGCTCTGCCGCCCAACCAGCGCATTGCGCACGGCGGTCCACTCGTCGAGCGACGTGGCGGCGGCGATGAGACTCGGCCCGTCGGTCGAGAGGGCGTCGAGGGCGGCGATGAAGGCTTGGAGAGGCAAAATGGAAGTACGGTGGGAGGTAGCAGGCAGCAGACTGCGGGAAGCAGGTGTCAGGTAGCGGGTCTTGGTCAGCAGGTGCCAGCAAGTGAAAGCTAAACCCAGTGGCGAATGCCGGAAACGAAGAACGGCGACGCACCCCTCGCATCGCCGTTCCTGCCACCTGCTCACCGCACCCTGCTTCCAAGAAAAACTACTTCTTGATGGCCTCGCGAGCCTTGTCCGCGAGCACCGCGAACGCTGCGGCATCGTGCACCGCGATGTCCGCGAGGATCTTGCGGTCGACTTCGATCCCGGCGTTCTGCAGGCCGTTGATGAAGACGCTGTAGGACATCCCGTTGAGGCGTGCGGCGGCGTTGATGCGCATGATCCAGAGCTTGCGGAAATCCCGCTTCTTGGCCTTGCGATCCCGGTAGGCGTAGACCCAACCGCGCTCGACGGTTTCCTTCGCGGCCTTCCAGAGCTTGGAACGGCCGCCGAAGGCGCCCTTCGCGGCCTTCATGATCTGCTTCTTGCGCTTGAGGCGCACGACGTTCGACTTGACGCGTGGCATGGTCGGTTCTCCTTAGGCCTGCAGGAGGCGCTTCAGGTTCTTCGCCTCTCCGTTGGTCGCGACGGTCGTCGGGCGGCGGAGGTTCCGCTTCCGCTTGGACGTCTTCTTGGTGAGGATGTGGCTCTTGTTCGCCTTGAGGCGGCGGACCTTGCCCTTCGCGGTGATCGAGAAGCGCTTCTTCGCGCCCTTGTGGGTCTTCATTTTCGGCATATATGCGCCTATCTCACTTCGGCGTGAGGATCATGGTGAGGGCCTTCCCTTCGAGCTTGGCGGCGGTCTCGACTTTCGCGACGTCCGCGAGGTTCTGGGCGACCCGTTCGACCACGGCCAGGCCAAGCTCCGGATGAGCGATCTGACGGCCGCGGAACATCAGCGTCACCTTCACCTTGTTGCCTTCTCCGATGAAGCCGCGAGCGCGGTTGGTCTTCGTGTCGAAGTCGTGCTTCTCGATGCCGGGACGGTACTTCACTTCCTTCAGCTGGATGATGTGCTGCTTCTTCTTCGCCTGACGCGCCATCTTCGCCTGTTCGAACTTGTACTTCCCGAAGTCCATGATGCGGACGACAGGCGGGCGAGCCAACGGCGCGACCTCGACCAGGTCGAGCCCTGCTTCAACAGCCATGCTCAGTGCGACATCGACTTCGAGCACTCCGAGCTGCGCTCCATCCGCACCGATCACACGGACCGGGCTGATGCGGATCTGGCGGTTGATTCGGGGCCCGCGTTTGGTGGTATCCTGGATACGACGACTCCTGGCGATGAAGGGGGATCAAGTTCTGTAGCGACAAGCACAAAAAAATGCGGACCCTGTTCGCAGAGGTCCGCATCGCGTGCGCAGCCGCGGGCAAGAGTCGAGACTCTTCCGCGGAACGTTTGCCTGGGACACCTGCAGCACGACCGCTCGAAGTTGCACGAACGAAGAAGGCCAGAGGGTGGGAGGAGCAGCTCGCTCTTCCACTTGCTTGATTGTCCGGTAAACGTAGGCCGCGGGGAGACTTAGGTCAAGAGCACCCGACTCCGCCCGGGCTGGGCCGCCCTCCCGAACTGCTCCCACAGAGGAAAAAGAGGGCGCCGAGGGCCACGGAGCAAGCAAGAGACTTGATGGGGGCTTCCGGCTGTTGCCCTTTCGGCATCGCCGCTACTGCAGCCGCTCGAGCTCGTGCCCCTTGGCACCGATCCCCAGCCGACCCCATGCCACCGAGGCGTCGTGTTCGAACATCAGCAGCCACTTCCCCGCCACCGCATCCGCCCAGAGCGCTCGCTTGCTCTCGAGCGAGACCAGCGGCTCCACGTCGTAGCCCATGATCCAGGGGAGCGGGATGTGGGCCGCCGTCGGACAGATGTCCGCCAGGAAGACCGCCGTCTCGCCGCCCGCCTCCACGATGATGCTCTGGTGCCCCGGCGTATGCCCGGGCGTCGCACGCATGTGGATGCCAGCCAGCAGCTCACGATCGCTCTCCACGAGCTCCATCTGCCCCGAGTCGCGCAGCACGTCCCAGTTGCGCGGGAAGTAGCTCGCCGCCGTGCGCTCGTTGGTGTGCGTCGCGTACTCCAGCTCGCCGGCATGGATCAGGTAGCGCGCGTTCGGGAAGGTCGGCACCACGCGCCCGGCCTCATCCAGCATCGTGTTGCCGCCTGCATGGTCGAAGTGCAGGTGCGAGTTGATCACCACCTTCACGTCGGCGGCCGTGAAGCCTGCTGCGGCCAGCGCGGCGTGCAGCATCGTCGGGTGCCCTTCGACGCTCGCCTCGATCCCGTAGATGTCGACGAACTTCGCGTCCTCCTTGTTCCCCGCGCCCGTGTCGATCAGCACGAGGCCGTCCGGGTGCTCGACGAGCATGCATCGCATCCCCATCGGGATTCGGTTGCGTGCGTCTGCCGGGATGCGGCGCTCCCAGAGCGGCTTGGGCACGACGCCGAACATCGCGCCACCGTCGAGTTGCATCCCTCCGGCCTGCAGGGCGTGGATGCGGAGCGGGCCGAGGGCGCGCGATTCGTGGAGAGGAGTCGGGGCTGGCATGAAGTGAAGATAGCCCGCTACGCGCCGTCCGCTCCGTCCGACGCGCCGGGCAGCGCACTCCGCCTCCGGCGCGACTTCGCCGTCCGCACGCCCAGCAGCAGGTCGAGGTCATCCCACGTGTGCACGCCACGATGGGACGCGTCGCGCAACAACCCGTGCAGCACGTGCGCCGTCGCCATCGCGTCGCCCGACGCGCGGTGCCGGTCGGTGATCGACACGCCGTAGTGGTTCGACACCGAGTCGAGGTTGCGGCGCGGCAGGTGCGCCAGCAACCGGCGCGCCATGCGTACCGTGCAGAGCTGCCCCATCACGAGCGAGGCCAGCGGCGTCGGCGCCACGCGCCCGAACTCGGCGTCGAGGAATCCGAAATCGAAGCGCGCGTTGTGCGCCACGAACACGCGCCCCACCAGGTGTGCGGCGAGTTCACCGGCGACGTCGCTGAAAGTCGGCGCAGCGCGCACCATCTCGTCGGTGATCCCCGTGAGGCGCGAGACGTGCCACGGGATCGGACGCCCCGGGTTCACCAGGGAACTGAACGCGAGCGTGACCGAGGGGCCGGTCACATGCACGGCGGCCACCTCGGGGTCACGCGGTCACTGCTTCCCGGCGCGCCGCCCGTGGTTTCCACGTCCACCACCACGTAGGGGAGCGAATGCAGTTCCATCAGCGCAAGTTAAGTGAGGACCCCTGTGGCCGCGGTCATCGGCGTCGAATCTTGTGGGATTGCCCTATTGAGCGATGCTGCGGGGCGATTTAGCTTGTGAATGATTTCACAAGCCCCGGCGACCACGTGAAGCACATCGCAGAATCCACCGTCCGACGCCTCTCGCTCTACCTCCGCTTCCTGGAGGACCATGACGCGCAGGGGCATGTGACCATCTCCAGCGGCGAGCTCGCGAAGTTCGGCGGCACCACCTCCGCGCAGGTGCGCAAGGACCTTTCGTTCTTCGGGTCCTTCGGAAAGCGCGGCATGGGTTACACGGTCAAGGATCTCATGAGCGCCATTCGCGAGATCCTCGGCCTCGGCCGCTCGTGGTCCGTCGTCATCGTCGGCGCCGGCAAGATCGGCGCGGCGCTCGCACAATATCGGGGCTTCAGCACCCGCGGATTCAAGGTCGTCGGCATCTACGACGCTGACCCGGCGAAGATCGGCACGCCGCTGAACTCACTCACGGTGTGCCCGGATTCGGCACTCGAGAGCGACATCGCGCGCCTCAAGCCGGAGATCGTCGTGCTGTGCGTGCCACCGGAGGCCGCGCAGACACTTGTCGACCGCGTGACGGGCGCCGGCATCCGCGCCATCCTGAACTTCGCCTCCGTGCCGCTGCAGGCGCCGGAAGGCGTCACCATCCGCGCCGTCAACATGGCCGCGGAGCTGGAGATCCTGACCTTCGGAATCACCAACGAGCTGAACGGGCTGGACGAGGACGTCGAGCCCTAGGCGCGCCCTGCTAGCGACTCCGCAACAGCGCCGCGAACTGCTCGGCCGATAGCGTCTCGGGCCGCGCCTCCGGCTCCAACCCGGCCTTCGCCAGCACCGCGTCCGCACCTGCCGCATCGAGACTCCAGAGCGTTCGCACCACGCGCCGCAGTTGCTTCCGGCGCAGGCCGAACGCCCCCTGCACCATCACCCGGAACGGCTCCTCCTCCTCTGGCGCTATCACCGAGCGCTCGAGCGGCGTGATGCGCAGCACCGCCGACTCCACCGAGGGCGGTGGGTTGAACGCCTTCGCCGGCACGCCGAACAGGGACTCTGCACGAGCGAGCGCCTGCACGTTCACCGAGAGTGCGCCGTAGGCCTCGTCGTCCGGCCCCGCGACCACGCGGTCCGCGACCTCCTTCTGCACGAGGTAGACCGCGCGCTCGGGCCGCGGACGTCGCATCGCGTGAAAGAGGATCGGCGTGGTGATGTTGTACGGCACGTTCCCCGCCAACAGGTACGGCCCGCCGGCCAGCGCGCCCAGGTCCTGTTCGAGCACGTCGCCCTCGACCACGGTCAGTCGCGAGTCCGCCGCCCAGCGCTCGCGCAGCATCGCCGCGAGCACGCGGTCGACCTCGATCGCGACGACGCGTCCGGCGCGCTCGAGCAGTTGCTCGGTCAGCGCTCCCCGCCCTGGACCGATCTCGATCACCGTGTCGGCGCTCGTCGCCTGCACCGCGTCGGCGATGCGCCCGAGCAATCGGCGGTCGCTCAGGAAGTGCTGTCCGAATCGCTTCTTGGGCCGCGGAGGGCGCTCGGTCATGAAGTCGCGCTGCGCAGCACGACGATCGCCTGGTCATCGTGCGCCGGCTGCCGGCCCATGTGCCCCTCGACCAGCGCGAACACGCCGTCGACGATCCGCGACGGCACCTCGCGACGCCGCGCGCGCAGCACGTCGAGCACGCGCGCCTCACCGAGCGCGGTGCCGCGCGCATCGCGCGCATCGCTCAAGCCATCGGTGAAGAGCACCAGCAGGTCGGTCTCCGGGTCCCACGGCCGCGACTTCACCGCGAGCGCGTCGGGGCCGAGTCCGAGCGGCGGGTCGGTCGCCTCGAGCCGCACGGCCACGCCATCCGCGCCGATCACGAACGCGTGCGGATGTCCCGTGTTCGTCCAGCGGAGCGTGCGCGCGTCACGGTCGACCACCGCGTAACAGAGCGAGAGGAACATCTCCGTCTCGCGCAGTTCCTCCTCCAGCGTGGCGAGCAACGCCTGCACCGTCTCCGCGGGGTCCGCCGTCGTCTGCGCGTGGATGGCCGTCGCGCTCATCACGAGCGCCATGATCAGGGCCGCACGATAGCCATGGCTCGAGACGTCGCCCACCAGCACGCCGGTGCGCCCGTTCCCCAGCCGGAAGAGATTGTAGAAGTCCCCGCCCACGCCCTCCGCCGGCTCCACGCGCGCCGCGCAGGTGGCCTCGGGCGAGACCACGTGCGCCGGCGGCAACAGTTTCATCTGCAGGTCATGCGCGAGCCGCATCTCCGACGCCAATCGCTCCTGGTCGATCGACGACCGCACGAGGCGCGCGTTCTGGATGGCCGTGCCGATCTGCGAACCCACCGCCGCGACGAGCTTCTCGTCACCCGCGGTGAAGCTCTCGCCGGCGCGCCGTCCCGAGAGGCAGACGACGCCCAGCGGGATCCCTCCCTCGGGCGTCGTCCACACCACCGGCACGCAGAGCATCGCCCCGCTGCGGAATGGCGCCTCGTACTCGCTCGTCAGCACTCCCGCGTTCACGAGCTGCGCGTGCCGCGTGCGGTAGACGCGCGCCGACACGCTGATGGCGTCGTCGATGGGGATCGGCACCGGCGTCGCGGCGCCGGTCGCGCGCAGCGTCGTCACCGGGCGCAGCGTGCCGGCGTTGGCATCGTGCACGAGCAACGCGCCATACTCCGCGCCGATCGTCTCCGCGACCTCCACGAGGATCGTGCGCGCCGCCTCCTCCAGCGTGACCGTGCGTCCGAGGATCTCGCTGATCGAGTACAGCAGGTTGATCTCCTCGTAGCGCTCGGCGAGCTCGCTCGCGGCGCGCGACGCCTCCCACTGGCTCTGCAGCATCTGCGAGAACACCGGGACGAGCACGCGCAACCAGCGATCGGTGTCGGCGCCGTCATCGGCGGCGGGGCCGAGGCCAAGCCAGGCGCGCGTCCTCCCCGGGATGCGCACGACCGCCTGCCGGCCGAGCGCGGTCTCGCGGAGTCGCGGCACGGCGTCGTCGCCGAGCGCGTGCGGCTCGGGCGGCGTCACGTCGCCGCCGGAGGTGGCGGCGACCTCGAGCGGTGCGCCCGGCACCGTCTGCGTCCAGAGCACCGCGCCGCACGCGTACGCCTCGCTGAAGGCGTCGAGCACCTCGGCCAGTTCGCTCACGAAAGGATCTCGCTCCCCGTGACCGGCGCGCTCAGCGTCGGTCGAGCGTGAGGCGCACGACATTGCCGCCGTTGCGGTAGCGCTCCACGCGGTCCATCAGGCGCTGCATGAGGAAGAGCCCGCGCCCGTCCTCGCGCATGATGTTCTCCGCCGTGGTCGGGTCCTCGGTGCATTCCTCGAGATCGAACCCCTTGCCCTCGTCCTCGACCTCCAGCACGAGACGCTGCTCGGAGACGTCGGCGCGCACCTTCACCTGCTTCTCCGCGTCATCGCCGTTGCCGCGCAGCATGGCGTTCGAGAGCGCCTCCGTGAGCGCCACCGGGACGTTGAGCGAGAGCTGCCGCGACGCGAACCGATGCTCCTTGCACCGGCGAACGACCTCCTCGACGATGCCCTCGATCTGCCGGACATCGCTTGGAACGCAGATGTCCAGGTACCGCATTGCTTGCAGCCCCATTCAGAAGCTCTCGAGGGCGCGCTCTCGCGTGTCGGCGATCTGGAACAGCGTGTCGAGCTTGGTCAGCTCGAACAGCGTCTGGAGGTCGTCGTTCAGGTTGGCGAGGCGAAGGTCGCCGCCGAGCTCACGCAGCCGCTTGGCCAGCGAGACCAGCACACCGAGGCCGGAGCTGTCGATGTAGCCGGTGCGGGCGAAGTCGACCAGCACCTTGCGCGCCCCGGTCTCCGCCTCGTCGAGCACCCGCTGCTTGAACTCCTGCCGGTTGCCGACGATCAGCTGTCCCTCGATCTCGATGATGACGACATCGCCGTTGCGCGTCAGGTGCAGGCTCATGGCAGGCTCTTTCAGGGGGTCGGATTCTGGTCAGCGAAAGATGGCGACTGATATTTCTCACGCAATGCGCGGGCGACGGCCGGATGCACCAACTTGTCGATGTCGCCGCCGAACTGTGCCACCTCCCGCACCAGCGAGGAACTCAGGTAGCTGACCTCGAGCGACGGGACCATGAACATCGTCTCGATCTGCGGGGCGAGATGGCGGTTCATCAGCGCCATCTGGTACTCATACTCGAAGTCCGCCACCGCCCGCAGGCCGCGCAGCACGACGCCGACCTTCATCTCCCTCGCGAACTCGACCAGGAGCCCCTTGAAGGCGCGCACCTCCACTCGCGGATCGTCGTCCACCGCGGCGCGGATCAGCTGCATCCGCTCCTCCACGCTGAAGAGCGGCTTCTTGGAGACGTTGCGCGCCACGCCCACGACCAACCGGTCGACGAACGAGAGCGAACGCTTGATCAGGTCGGCGTGACCGTTCGTGATGGGGTCGAAGCTCCCCGCATACAGCGCTGCCTTCGGCATCTCAGGTCTGGTCCTGTTCTGTGTGATGGTAGAACGTCAGGGCGGTGATGCCGTACGCACGGCGGCGTGGACTGCTCCCGTCGGCGTAGGACGGGAGCGCCAGCGAGGCCTCGTGCTCGGCCCCAAAGATCGTCGCGAACGGCGCCCGCAGCCAGCGCTCGGCGAGCGACTGGGCCAGGCTCGTGCCGTACGGCGGGTCGGCGAACGCCAAGTCCCAGCGCGGTGCCGGCAGATCCGCCGCCACGGCATCGATCACCGAGAGTGCGTTCCCGCGATGCACGGTCGAGCGCGCGCCGGCGCCGAGGGCGGCGATGTTCTCCTCGAGCACCCGCCGCACCGCGGGGTCCTGCTCGACGAAGTCACAGTGCGCCGCCCCGCGCGAGAGCGCCTCGAGCCCGAGCGCGCCGGAGCCCGCGCAGAGGTCCACCACGCGCGCACCGTCCACGGAGGGCTGGATGATGCTGAACCAGGCCTCGCGCACGCGGTCGGCGGTGGGACGCACGCCGGCGGGCGGCACCTTGATGCGCCGCCCCCGCCACTCCCCCGCGACGATCCGAAGGTATGTCGGTTCAGCCAACGGGCCCCGCAACGTCTTTCGCCGGCCGGAAGTCCTGCAGCACGAGTTGCAGCGTGCGCCGGCCATTGTACTCGTTGACGTCGAGCCGGTACGCGATGTCGACCACCGCGCCCGCCACCAGCGTGGCCGCCCGCGACGCCATGCCCCAGCCGACCGCCTCGATCATGCCCTCGCCCTTCGCGAACGCGACCTTCACCCCATCGGTGCCGATCTTCCGCGCGCCGGCCTTGAGCCGCACGCCGTGCGAGACGAGCACCGGACCCGGATTCCCCACCCCGAACGGCTCGAGATGACGCTGCGCGCGCTCGAACAGTTCGTCGGCCTCGTGCAGCGGCAACTCGAGGTCGGTGCGCAGCTGCGGCGCGAGGTCGTCGTGGGTGAGTTTCGAGCGGGCGATCTCATTGAACCGCGCCGCGAACTCGGGGATCCGCTCCTCCGCGATGGTCAGGCCCGCTGCCGCGCGGTGCCCGCCATGCTTGAGCAACAGGTCGGTGCATTCCTGCAGCGCGGCGTGCAGGTCGAACGCGCCCACCGATCTTCCCGAGCCCTTGCCCAGCCGCACGGCGCCCGGCTCGCCGGAGCCATCGACCGCGATCATGAACGCCGGCCGCCCCGTCTGCTCCACCACGCGCGACGCGACGATGCCGATCACGCCCGCATGCCAGTCGCGCGAGTCGAGCACGATTCCCCACGTGTCCGCGAGATCCATCTTCGCGACGCGCGCCATCGCCTCGGCGAGGATGCGGCGGTCCATGGCCTGCCGCTGCTCGTTGAGCTCCTCGCACTCGCGCGCGATCGCGTTGGCCGTCGCCGTATCGGTCGCCAGCAGCAACTCGACGCCGCGCAGCGCCTGCCGCAGGCGCCCCAGCGCATTGAGGCGTGGCGCCAGCGTGAAGCCCACGCGCCCGGCGGTGAGCCCCTTCTCGTCCAGCCGCGCGGCGCGCACGAGCGCGGCGAGACCGATGTTGGTGCCGAGCGCGAGCTGCCGGAGCCCGAGTCGCGCGAACACACGGTTCTCGCCGCGCAGTGGCGCCACGTCGGCGATCGTCGCCAGCGCCACGAGGTCGAGCTGACGGTGCACCAGCGCCTCGTCGCCGCCGCGGAGCCGCGTGACCGCGAGCGCCAGCTTGTATGCCACGCCGACGGCCGCGAGGTCCTTGTCGCGCGAGGGGCAGTCGGCTCTCCGCGGGTTGATCACCGCGTACGCCTTGGGCAGCGGCCCGCCCGGGAGATGGTGGTCGCTGATGATGAGGTCGATGCCGGCCGCGGCGAGCGACTCCGCCGGTGCGTGGGCCGTAGTGCCGCAGTCGCAGGTCAGCACCACCTTCGCTTTCTCGGCGATGGCCGCCGCGACGCCCGCCGGACCGAGGTCATACCCGTCGGTCATGCGGTCGGGGATGAACGGCACCACCACGCCGCCGAGCGCGCGCAGGGCGATGGTCATCAGCGACGTCGAGCAGATGCCGTCGACGTCATAGTCGCCGTGCACGAGGATCGTCTCGCGCGCGCCGATCGCCGCGGCGAGCCGCTCCGCCGCGCGCGGCAGGTCGGCGAGGCACTCGGGCGATTCGACGTGGTCGATCAACGGTCGCAGGAAGCGCTTGGCGGCCTCGGCGGTGTGCACGCCGCGCGCGGCGAGCAGTCGGCAGACCGCCGCCGGCACGGCCACCTGGCCGGCGCGGCTGCCGTCGGGACGGAGCGCCTCCTCGAGCGACTCCGCCACGCCCGCGGGCGGTGACGGAGGCGGCAGCCAACGGGCCGCCGGGCGGAACGAGGGCGGGGAGCCGCTCACACCGCGTTGTACATGAGCACGCCGCACACCTCGCACATCTCGATCACCGAGCCGGACATCATCGCGTGCCGGCGCTGCATCGGGATCGCCGTGTCGCACGCGCCGCAGGAGAGCGAGTTGAGCGCCACCACCACCTGCACGCGCTTCTGCTTGCGGATGCGGTCGTACTTGGAGCGCAGTGCGTCGGGTACGTCCTTGGCGGCCGCCTCGCGCTTGCCCTTCGCGGCGGCGAGGTCGCCGTCGAGCGCGGCGCGCTGCGCCGTGACTTCCGTGCGCGCCGTCGCCTGCTCCGCCTCGCACTTCTCGAGCTCGGCCTTGGAGTTCGCGAGCGCGCCGCGGAGGTCCTCGAGCTTGCGGTTGATCGAGAGCAGGTCGCTCTCCTCGCCCGCGACGATCTTGCGCGCCTGCTCCATCTGCGCGGAGGCGGCCGTCGCCTGCCGCATGGTCTTCACGGAGTCGAGCTGCGCCTGGTTGCGGTCGATCAGCGCGCGGTGCTCGGCGATCTTGTCGCGCAGGAAGGCCTGCTTGGCCTCTTCAGCCTTCACCGAGGCCGACTGCCGCTCGAGGCCGTCGACGATGCGCTGGCGCCGGGCGTCGAGCTCGCGGATGCGCGGCTCGAGTGCCGCGAGGCCGGCCTCGATCTCGTGGATCTCGATGTCGCGTTCCTGCAATGCCAATAATGCCTGGATATCCGTCATTCTATTTTGATGGGAGAGGTGAGATGTAAGAGGATTTCACTTGCGGTTTGGTACCATTCCCCAGTGCTGAGCACCCAAGGAACGCTTCTCGTCGGCGAGCTTCTTGATGCTCAGGTTGATCTGGTCCTTCTCGCCCTCGCCGGCCAGCGACAGCAACGACTTCAGCGCGCGCACCCGCGCGTCCAGCGACCGCGCGCGCAACTGGCGCATCGCGTCCTCGATGCTGCGCTTGGCGTCGACCACGGCGTCTGGCTCGCCTCGCAAGTCCTCGTACACATGGATGGCGAGGGCATCGAGCTCCTCGGCCACCATCTCCGGCGCGGCATCCGCGCCATGCTTCTGCAACGCCTGGTAGATCGCCCGGTACACGGGGTCACGCAGCGCCGCATGCGGGTCCTCGTCCAGCGCTTCCGCGCCGCCGGCCTCGTCCCCCGGGAACTCCTCGGCTTCCAACCGCCCGATAGCCTCGAAGATCCAGTCCTGCCACACCGGTTGTGTCAGGAGCACGCGGATCAACGTCTGCTCCGCGTTCCCCTGCTCTACGCTCGATCGGTACGGACCGCTCGGGACTGGCGCGGACGCGGTACGCACCGGGCCACCCGCGGCGGCGACCGGAGTCACGGCTGCCGTGCGCGCAGTGCCCCGCCGCGGCGCCGCATGCAGCTCCCTCAGCAGCACCTCGCGCGCTATCCCCGCCGCGTCCGCCGCGCGCGCCAGGTAGAGGTCGCGCGTGATCGGATCGCTCGCCGCACGGATCGTCGGCAGTAGCCGGTCCAGCGCCCGCCGCTTGTGCTGCAGGTCCGAGAACCAGCCGGCGCGCTGCAGTAGCTGCACCTTCCGGTCAAAGACGTCCATCGCATCCTCGATCAGCCGCTCGACCGCCTCGCGGCCCCGCTCGCGCGTGAACGTGTCGGGATCCTCGCCTTCGGGCAGCGTGACCACGCGCACCTCGTGCCCCTTGGCGAGCAGCGCGTCCGCCGCGCGGAACGTCGCCTTCTGGCCCGGTCCGTCGGAGTCATAGAGCAGGAACACGTGCTTCGTGTAACGCCCGATCAACTCCGCCTGCGGCTCCGTGAGCGCCGTGCCCATCGGCGCCACGACATGCTCGACGCCGGCGTCCACCAGTCGCAGCACGTCGAAGTAGCCCTCGACGACGATCGCGCGGTCCTCGCGGCGTATCGCGTTGCGCGCGAACGAGAGATTGTACAGCGTCTTGCCCTTCGCGAAGATCTCCGACTCGGCCGAGTTGAGGTACTTCGGCTCGCCGGGCCCGAGCAGCCGCCCGCCGAAGCCGATGGTGTGCCCGCTCTGGTCGAGGATCGGGAAGATCAACCGGTCACGGAAGCGCGGGCGCGGTTCTTCCCGCTCCTCGCGCATCACCAGCAGGCCCGCCGCGAGCAGCCGCTCGTCGTCGTAGCCGAGCCCGTTGAGGTGCGCGCGCATGGCGCCGATCTCGCGCGGCGCGAAGCCGATCCCGAACCGCTCCGCCGTCGCGCGCGAGACGGCGCGACTCGCGAGGTACTCGCGCGCGTGCGCGCCCGCCGGCTCGTCCCAGAGCGTGCGCTGGAAGAACTCTGCCACCGTGGCCTGGAGTTCCCACATCGGCTCGCGCGGGTCAGGGCCCTCGCGCTTACGATCCACCTCGGTGACCTCGATCCCACTCTTGGCGCCGACGTACTTCACCGCCTCCACGAAGCTCATGCCGAGTCGCTTCTGCACGAAGGTGAATACGCTCCCCTTCTCGCCACAGACGAAGCAGGTGTACCCACCACGCGGCTGCACCGAGAAGTTGGCGTTGGTGCCCTGATGGAACGGGCAGGGCCCGCGCCACACGGAGCCCACCTTCTTGAGCCGCACATACTCGCTGATGATGGCGACGATGTCCGCCTGCTGCGAGACCTGCTCGACCACCTCGTCGGGGATCATGCGAGCTCCACGACGGTGACGCCGGCGCCGCCTTCGTTCCACGCACCGAGCCGGAACGACTTGGCGCGCGAGTCCCGCGCGAGCAGCTGGTTCACGCGCTCGCGGAGCGCGCCCGTGCCCTTGCCATGGATGATGCGCAGCATCTTGAGGTCCGCGCGCACGACGGCGTCGAGCGCGTAGAGCACGGCCTCGTCCACCTCATGCACGCGCATGCCGCGCACGTCGACCTCGGTCTTGGCCTCGACGTCCGGGATGTCGCCCATCGCCACCGCCACCACCTGCCGCTCCTCGCGCAGGTGCCGCGCCGAGATCCGCCGCAGGGTGCCGAGCGGCACCGTGAGACGCATCGCGCCCACGGTGACCACGCCCTCGTCACCGCGCCGCTCGACGAACTGCCCGGTCTTGCCGCCGAGCGTGCCGACCGCGACGGCATCACCGACCTCGATCGCCACGCCGCGCTGGTCGAGCGTCTCGACCTCGTCCTCGCCCGCGCCGCCTCGCGTGCCCGCGCGCGCCGCGACCTCCGCCGCTCGCTCGCGTTCATCGAGCGCCGCCAGTGCGTCCTTCTCGCGTCCGGCGCGCTGCTCCACCGCGCGCCGCGCCTCGGCGGCCGTCTCCTCGATCGACGCCGCGCCCGCCTCCTTGAGCGAGCGGATCGTGCGCTCGACTTCCTGCCGCGCGTCGAGCAGGTAGCGGCGCGCCTCGCTCCGCGCCTGCCGCTCCACCTCGCGCTCGCGAGCCGTCACCAGGCGCTCGCGCTCCGCCACTTGCTCCCCGCGGCGGCTCGCCTTCTCCTGGGCCGCGGTCAGCTCACGCTCCAGCTCGGCGAGCGACTCCGATCTCCGCTCGACGTCCGCAAGCAGCGCGCTCAGGTCGCGCTCGAGCTGCGGCACGCGCTCCTCGGCCCGCGCCAGCACGTTCCGCGGCATGTTGAGCCGCTGCGCGATCGCGAGTCCGTACGATCGGCCCGGGATGCCCTTGATCAGGCGGTACGTCGGCGCGAGCCGTTCGGCGTCGAACTGCAGTGACGCGTTCACCACGCCCGGTACCTCGCCGGCGAGTTCCTTGAGCGCGCCGAGGTGCGTGGTGGCGATGGTCGTCGTGCCGCGCCGCGTGAGCTCCTCGAGGATCGCGCCGCCGAGTGCGGCGCCTTCGAGCGGATCCGTGCCCGAGCCCAGCTCGTCCACCAGCACGAGCGAGTCGGCCGAGGCGCGCTCGAGGATCTCCGTGAGGTTCTTGAGGTGCGCGCTGAAGGTGGAGAGCGACGCCTGCAGGCTCTGCTCGTCGCCGATGTCGGCGAACACGTCGTCGAAGCATGGCAGCGTGCTCTCCGGACCGACCGGCGCCGGGATGCCGCTCTGCACCATCAGCGAACAGAGCGCCAGCGCCTTCAGCAGCACCGTCTTGCCGCCCGTGTTGGGCCCCGAGACGAGCAGAGTGCGCTCCGCCGGCTCCATCATCAGCTCGAACGGCACCACGGAGATTCCCTGCGCCAGCAGCAGCGGATGGCGGCCCTCGCGCACATGGAAGCCGTCGCGCGCCGCGACGAACTCGGCGGCCCAGCAGCCCGCGGCGAGCGCGTACCGTGCACGGCCGTAGAGCGAGTCGAGCTCGATCAACGCCTCGAGCGCCTCGGTCAGCGCCTCGCGCTCGGGGCGCAGCTCGTCGGTGAGCTCGCGGAAGATCCGCTCGGTCTCCTCGCGCTCCTCGGCCTCCAGCTCGCGAATGCGGTTCCCCGCCTCCACGGCCGCCGGCGGCTCCACGAACACCGTCTGCCCCGACTGCGACGAGTCGTGCACGATGCCGCCGATCGAGCCGCGCCCTTCGCGCCGCACGGGGATCACGTAGCGCCCGTTTCGCAGCGTGACCGAGCCGTCCTCGACGCGATGATGCGGGTCGAGCTTCGACATCAACCGTTCGAGCAGGCGCACGAGTTCGCCCTCGGCGCCGCGCATCTCCTTGCGGAGTCGCCGGAGCGTGGGCGAGGCATCGTCGCGCAACTCGCCATCCTCTGTGAGCACGCGCTCGAGCCGCTGCTCGATTGCCGGTCGCGCTATCAGTCGGTCGGCCAGCGGCACGAGCGGGGCGCGCGCCATCGCCGGCCGTTTCTCGTCGCGGAGGGCGGCCTGCGTGCGTCGCGAGGACTGCAGGAGCACGATGGCGGCGCGCAGCTCGCGACCGTTCCACGAGGCGCCGGCCACGCGGAGGCGTGACAGCGCGTCGGCGAGTTCCGGCACGGCCTCTGGACGCCAGCCGTCCTGGCCGTCCACGAGGGCGCGCATGGCCGTCACGCGCACGTGCTCGGAACGGATGAGGGCGAGCGCGTCCTCGCGCTCCGGCCGCGTGCCCCCGACGGCAAACGGGCGCAAGGCGCGAATGCGCCCTGCGCCCGGCGTGCTGGAAGCGTGACCCGCAACGTGGTCGAGCAGCCGCCCGAACTCGAGGACCTCGAGGGCGTGCGCCTGGAAGCTCACTTCGACGGCCCTAGCTCCTCGCGCGCGATGCGGTTGAGGACGCTGCCGTCGAGCCGCCCCTTGAAGCGCGGCATCACCTTGGCCATGACGGCGCCGATCTGCGCGGCGCCCCCACCGATCGCTTCGCGGACGGCGGTGCGGACCTCGTCATCCGAGGGGGCCGCCGGAAGCCAGACGGCGATCGCCTCGGCTTCACGGCGCTCGGTCGCGGCCATCTCGCCGCGACCTGCCTGTTCGAACATCTCGCTCGATTCCCGTCGCCGCTTAATCGCCTTGCGCAACACCTCGACGACGTCTTCGTCGGTGAGGTCGCGATTGAGCTCGATCTCGCGGTTCTTGATCTCCGACAGCACGGTGCCCAGCAACAGGACGCGTTCCTTGTCCTGCGCCTTGCGGGCGTCAAGCAGCTCGCCCTGCACCAGTGCCGCCAGCCCGGACATCAGTGCGTCCGGGAGCGCTTGTTCTTGCGCTGCGCTGCGTTGAGCTTCCGCTTTCGCTTCTCGCTCGGCTTCTCGTAGTGGCGATGCTTGCGAAGATCCGAAAGGATCCCTGCCTTCTCGCACTTCTTCTTGAAGCGCTTCAGTGCGCGCTCGAAGTTTTCATCTTCGTGGATGATGACTTCTGACAAACTGGTCTTCCCCCCTTCATGGCGTTTGTAGCGCCGGCTTGGGAATCGTGTGGTAGCCCACCAAGTTACCCCGCGCCTCTCCTCTTGACAAGGCGCAGGTCCTGATCTGTCAAGCCATCCAGTGAGCTGCCGTCAATTCATCATCCCGGCGGCCACTTCATGTGGCGCCCGCCCAGCAGATGCAGGTGCAGGTGCGACACCGTCTGCCCACCCTCGTCGCCGGTGTTGATCACGCTGCGGTAGCCCGTGGCGGCGATCCCCTCGGAAACCGCGACCTCCCTCGCCATATCCTGCATGCGAGCGACCACCGTGAGTTCACCGGCCGGAACCTCATTCAGCGAGGCGTAGTGCTTCTTCGGGATGACGAGCACGTGCACCGGCGCCTGCGGCGAAATGTCGCGGAATGCCAGGCACTCGTCGTTCTCGGCGATCTTCGCGGCGGGGATCTCGCCGCGGCTGATGCGGCAGAAGAGGCAGTCGGTCATGCTGGTTGTTCCCTTGTCATTAGCGCGGCTCGCACCGCGGCGACGCCGGCCAGCGCGGCCGTCTCGAACCGGAGGATCGACCCGCCGAGCGCCACGCGCCGGAAGCCCGCTTCCGTCAACGCCGCCAGCTCGCCCTCCTCGTACCCGCCTTCGGGCCCGACGGCGAGGGTCACCGGCGGGAGCATGTCAGCGCCGTCGGAGCCCCGCATCCAGTCGAGCACCACCTCGAGCACTCCCGGCGACCCAGCCTCCAGCACCAGCGCGACGCCCTCCGGCCGCGCCGCGATCGCATGCTCGACCGTCGCGTCCGGGAACATCACAGGCAGCCATGCGCCTCCGGACTGCTCGAGTGCCGACACCATGCGTGACCGCGCCTTCTGCTGGAAGGTCGTGCCCTCGCCGCGCGGGGTCACGTGCCTGGAGCGCTTGTAGACCACCGGCCGCCAGCTGGCAACCTGCAGCTCAGTGGCCTTCTCCGCCAGCCAAAGCATGCGGTCGCGGTCGGCCACCGGCAGCATCAGGTGGATCTCCGCCGGCGGCGTCACGAGCGTGGCCGCGTCCACGCTCACCGTCGCATGTCGCTTGGCCAGCTGCGTCAGCACGCCCTCGCCGCGCACGCCGGCACCGTCGAGCAGTCCCACCCGCGCACCCGTCTCGAGACGGCGCACGCGCATGTGGTGCGCACTCTCCTCGCCGAGCGTGACGGTGGACGGAGCACCGAATGGTTCGTCGGTGACGAAGGTCGGCAGGCTCATCCCTGCCTCGCGACGCGGCTCTCGCGGGCGGTGCGGCTCACGCGCGCGACACCCGCACGCTCCACCACGCGTCCTCGTGATCCTCGGCGTCCACGCGCCAGCCGTCGGCGGCGAGCACCTCCATCATCCGCGGGCGCTCCTCGAACAGGATGCCGCTGAGTATCGCCACGCCATCATCGTCGAGCGACATCGCCATCACCGGCAGCAGCTCGACGAGCACCGAGGAGATGATGTTCGCCAGCACCACCCGCACGGGTGCGACCATGCCAAGGAACGCGGCCGCGTCGCCCTCCAGCACCACCACGCGATCGTCGACGCCGTTGCGCGTGACGTTCTCCTCCGCGTTGGAGATGGCGTCATGGTCGAGCTCTATCGCAAAAGCGCGTGCCGCACCGAGCTTCGCGGCGGCGATTGCCAGCACCGCGCTCCCCGCGCCGAGGTCGGCCACCGAGTCACCGGGACGGATCACGCCCTGCATCAGGCGCACGACGCCGCGCGTGGTGGGGTGCTCGCCGGTGCCGAACGCCATCGCCGGCTCGATCACGATCGTCGTGGCCGGGTCACGCCCTTCGGCCAACCACGGCGGAGTCACCGTGAGCGAGCCGAGTTCGTGCGCGGTGATGCGGTCGCGCCAGCGCTCGGACCAGTCCGTGTCCTCGAGCGGCGTGATATCGGCCGCGAGATCCTCATCCGCGGCACGCACGCGCGCGACGAAGTCCTGGGCGTCGACGTTCTCCGCGAGGTGCGTGACGAGTTGCAGGCCATCCTCATGAACGCCCTCCGCCCCGCAGGTGAACATCGCCGCGGTCACCTCGTCGCGCAGGTCGGCGGAGCTCGGGCTGATGGCGACGCGAGACCAAGTCATGCGTTCAACACATCCTTCATCTTGGCCCAGAAGCCCTTCTCGCGCTTCTCCGGCGGCTTGGCCTGCGTCTCATGGAGCTGCTCTATCAAGCGCTCCTCGTCCTTGTCCAGCTTCTGCGGCGTCCACACCTGGACGCGCACGTGCAGGTCGCCCACGCCGCTCGCATTGACGCGCGGCAGCCCGCGGCCGCGCAGCGTGAACACCTGCCCGCTCTGCGTGCCGGCTGGCACGCGCAGCGAGATCGGCCCGGAGACGCCCGGCGCGGATGTCGAGGCGCCGAGCACGACTTGCGGATAGGTGACGAGCACTTCGCAGTAGAGATCCTCGCCGTCGCGCTCGAACCGCTCATCCTCGATCACGTCGAAGACGACGATGATGTCGCCGCGCGGCCCGCCGCGCACGCCGGCGTTGCCGACCCCGCGCAGGTGCATGTACTGCCCCGTCGACACGCCCGCCGGCACCTTGATGTCGATGGAGTGTTCGCCACGCTGGCGTCCCTCGCCACGGCAGTTCTTGCACGGCGACTGGATGATGACGCCCTCGCCGCGGCAAGTCGGGCACGGCGCCACGCTCACGAACTGGCCGAAGAAGCTCTGCTGCGCGCGGCGCACCTCGCCGTGGCCGCCGCAGGTCGTGCAGCGCTGCGGCTTGCTGCCGGGCTCCGCGCCGGTTCCAGTGCATCTATCACAAGCGTCGAGCAGCTTGAGCTTCACCGTCTTGGTGACGCCCGTGGCGACCTCGAGCATGGTGAGGTCGAGGTCGATCTTCACGTCAGCGCCGGCGCGCGGGCCCGATTGCCGGCCGCTTCCGCCTCCACCACCGCCGAAGAGGTCGCCGAGGCCGAAGTCGCGCATGAAGATGCTGAGCGCCTCGGAGAGGTCCACATGATGGAAGCCGCCGCGGCCTCCGCCCAGCCCCGCCTCGCCGTACCGGTCGTACGCGGCGCGCTTCTGGGGGTCGCGCAGCACGTCGTAGGCCTCGGTCAGCGCCTTGAATTTCTCTTCGGCATCCTTGGAACCGCCGTTGCGGTCAGGATGGTGCTGCATCGCCAGCTTGCGATATGCCTGCTTGATCTCGTCGTCGGTCGCTGTCTTCTCGACGCCAAGCGTTATGTAGAAATCAGCCATTTATTGAAGAGCGGATGCCTGCGTGACACGTATGATGCCGGTTTGACTCGGCGATCCTACAACAATAACTGCTCTGGGCAATGTCGGTGCCACCTCACCTGCAGAAGCAACCAAAGGGAGCACAGGGGGCACGGGGCGTCGAGTAGCAAGACAAGCCACACAGAGACGCCAGGGCACAGAGTGGCACAGAGGCATGCCGAGGGCGGTGCGCTGGGGCAAGAACCAATGCAACTGGTGGGGGCTCGTCGCCATCGCGGCGGAAATCGCCGCCCTGTTCCGGCCCTACGCCAGCAGGTCGGTGACCAGCGACGAGGTGTGCGTCACTAGGGAGATCACCTTCTCATAAGGCATGCGCGTCGGCCCGATCACGCCGATCACGCCGGTCAGGCCGCCCGCCTTGTACTCGGCGGTCACCAAGGTGAGGCCGCCGAGGAGCTGCGAGCCGTGCTCGTCGCCGATGGTGATGGAGACGCCGGGCGACGAGGTGCGGCCGCGCAGGAGTGCGGCGAGCTGGGAGCGCGTCTCCGTGAGCGTGAGCAGCCGCTTCATGCTCTCGCCCGAGGAGAACTCCGGCTTGTCCGCGAGGACCGATGCCTGGCCCAGCAGCACCGATTCCTCTTCCGGCGACCCGGGCACGTCGAAGAACTGCTCGCCTTCCTGCAAGAAGATGTTGAGCAACTCGGTCGCGCCACCCGGCGGCGAGACGTCGCGAAGGCGCGAGCCGAGCGTGGCGCGGATCTCGGCCAGCGAATGTCCCGCGAGGCGCTCGTTCAGCACCACCTGCACTTCGGCGATCGCCTCGTCCGCGATCTCCCCCCTGATCTCGATGAAGATCGTGCGCACGGCCCCGCCCCGGAGGCTCAGCATCAGCATCATGCGGTCGCTGGCGAGACGCACGAGCTCGAGCCGCTGCAGGATCGTCTGGTCCAGGCGCGGTCCGAGCGCGATGCCCAGTTCCTGGGTCAGGATGCCGAGCGACTGTGCGGCACGGCGCAGGATCGTCTCGATGGGGGAGCCACCGGTTCCACTGGCCCCGATCTCGACCGTCAACCTCTCGTGGTCGGGCGTGAGCAAGGGCTCCACGTGCATGAGTCCGTCGACATAGACGCGGTAGGCCTTGTCGGTGGGAATGCGGCCGGCCGAGGTGTGGGGATGGAAGAGGAACCCCTTCTCCTCCAGGTCCGCCATGGTGTTGCGAATGGTAGCCGGCGAGACGCCGAGGCCGAACCGGCGCGCAATGGTACGGGAGCCCGCAGGCTCCGCGGTCTCCACGTACGATCGGATCACGGCCTCGAGCACCTGCCGCTCACGGTCCGACAGTTCGATGGATGCCATAAGTCTAGGATTATGAAGGACTTCGGTGCGAAGTCAAGGACGCGGCGATGGCGTCGAGCCGGAGCCATCCCGTAGGGCTCAGCGCGAGTCGGTCACCAACTCGGCGACCCCACCCGGCTTCGAGCCATGGAGTAACCACCATCCACTCGTTTTGATGGAGCGGGAGTCCATCGACAGTGCGCAACCCGAGGTAGACCTCTTCGGCCGCCCTCTCCTTGGGCCCGATCACTTCGTCGCCCGCCTGCGGGTCGAGGCCGGCGCCCAGCGCCTCCAGCCAGTCAGCGTACGCAGACCTGTTCCAGCGGCGTACCCGGCCATCGAACCCGTGTGCGGAGGGACCGAGTCCGAGATAGGGCACGCCCTTCCAATAGGAGGAGTTGTGGCCGGACCGGTGGCCGGGGAGCCCGTAGTTCGACACTTCGTAGTGCTCGAATCCGGCCCCGGTGATCCGCTCATGGGCGCGCAGGAACTCGCGTTCGTACCGTTCCTCCGGGGCCTCGGTGACCTCACCGCGGGCCGTCCAGCGACCCAGCGGAGTGTGCGGTTCGATGGTCAGTCCGTAAACGCTGAGGTGGTTCGGCGCGAGCTCGAGGGCGAGCGACAGGTCCCGGTCCCAGTCCCTCCCGAGCGACTCCGGGATCGCGAAGATCAGGTCGATCGAGAGGTCCTGGATGCCACCGGCGCGGAGGTCCCCGACCGCCCGCGCGGCCTGCTCCGGCGAGTGTCCGCGATGCATCCAAGTGAGCACGCCGGCATCGAAGGATTGCACGCCCATCGACACCCGATTCACACCCGCCTGAACCCAGTCCGCGACGGCCTCGGGAGTGACGTCTTCCGGGTTCACCTCGATGGTGATTTCGGCGCCTTGAAGCGCGCCTGCTTCGGATGATGTGGAAGAATTATCCACACCCCCAGGGCCAGTGATTCGCTGGATCAGCTCCCTGATTCCGGAGCCACCGAGCTTCGAAGGGGTCCCTCCGCCAAGATATAGTGTCTTGATGGAGTCGGCAGTCACGTTCAGCTTGCGAGTGACCATCTCCGCCATAATGGCGTCTATGAACTCGGAGACCGGAACCTGCTTACGCACGGCGATGGCGAAGTCGCAGTAGGAACAGCGCCGTCCGCAGAAAGGGACATGAAGGTAGATGTGTTCATAGAGAGTCTCGCGCGAGCTCATGCGGACCGCCCGGAGAGGGAGCCGATCGGATTCGGCGAATCAGCAAGGTGAAGTAAAACGCGGATGCTTTTCGCCGACCGAGGTCGAGCGGGTAGGGCCGGATCCCAGCGTTCGAGTTCTCGGGAGTGCTCACTTTGGGCGCGGCGAACCAGCGCCGCCCGAGGCTCGGCCGGCCGGAGTGGGAGCAGGTGTCGCGGATTCTCCGACTCTCCCGCCCGAGGGGTTGGGGGCCAAACGGGGCTCGGCCCGACCGCCAAACGACTCCGCAGGAATCCGGGCCAATCGAGCGAACGGCGAGCGCCAGGTGCCCCGCGAACGATCCAGGGCCCGTGCTCCCCACACATTGAGAACGACTTAAAGTGAATTCTCAAACCATTGCTCTGTAGAAAGTTATCAACAACATCTCAAGCGATGGATTAAGCTTGTTGTGGAAGGCCGCAAACTCCCCACGCGGCAACTTTAGCCTACTCAATCGGACACCGGAGCGATAGGATCCCGCGGCTGATAATGAGCGCGGTGCGGCTGGACCTCGACGCTGGCGAGCGAGCGTGCGAACTGCCGTTCGCCAAGCGCCGAACTGCTGGGCCCCTGCCCGCGAGAACCCATGAGTCGTTGGGCTACCGAATTCTCGCGGTCTGATTTTTCCACATTGAGCGGGGCGTAGTGCCTTCGTCGTCGCGCCCGGTCGGTAAGCGGACTCAGTCTTTTCGAGGCGCGCAATTTCGCTCACGCCGAGCGGTGCGCGATCAGGGGCTCCGGAACGACCGGCTCTTCCAGCCCGACACGGATTCTGCGGCACTGGCCAGCCGATAGCCGGCTTGCCCCTTCTCCACCAGGCCGTCGATCTCCAGCGCCACGAGGCGCTGAGCCACATGCCTAGCTGTCATTCCGGCTTGAAACGCCAGAAGCTCCAAATCCTGCTCAACCCCGCCTAATAGAGACAGTAACGCGGCATCCGTTGGGCTCATATTCGCGCCGCTCATCTCGCTCCCTCCGCTCTTTGGTGTGGATAACTTGAAGAGCGCTAGCAAGTCATCCACATCGCCGATGTACGACGCACCGTCGCGCAGAAGTGAGTTCACGCCGGCCGATCTGGGGTCGTCGATTTGCCCTGGAACCGCGGCCACGACGCGGCCCAGTTCGAGCGCGTGATTGGCGGTGTTCATCGCCCCCGATTGGTGCCCGGCCTCGATCACCACGACGACGTCAGCGAGCCCCGCGATGAGCCGGTTTCGGCGCGGAAAACACCCCGGTCCGGCGTGCCTCCCGGGCTCCATTTCGGAGACCACCGCCCCCGCTTTCTGGACCTCGGCGTGCAGCGCCCGGTGTCCGGTCGGGTACGGGACGTCGACCCCGGTTCCCATCACGGCTATGGTCTGGCCACCCTTGATCGCGGCCCGGTGGGCGGCTGCGTCGACCCCGCGGGCCAGCCCGCTGACCACCACCAAGCCGGCGCGCGCACAGGCGCCCGCCAGCCGCGCCGCGACCCGCTCGCCGTACGCGGTGGCCTCGCGGGTACCCACGATCGCGACATGGCGCTTGGGCGCACCCTCGAGCGTTGTCGAGTCGCCCAGGTACCACAATCCCGCGGGTGGGTACGGAAGATCGCGAAGACAGGCGGGGAGCCGCGCCGCATCGAGCCAGACTGGCTCGGTGGCGCGTGCTCCCCGCTGTTCGGTCACCGCAGGGCCGCGGAGTCGCGGGGGCCGGCTGGGCGCCTGCTCACGGCAACGCGCCTGCTCACGGCAACGCGCCTGCTCACGGCAGCGCGTCGGCTCATGGCAGCGCGGTTTCCTTCGCCGCGCGCGCCTCTGCCTCGACCGCCTTCCGCATGGCCAAGAGCCTGCTCCACCACGCCGCCTTCAGTTCGTCGAGGCCGGAGCGAGCAGCGGCCGAGATCGCGTACAGGCCGAAGGCGTCGGGGGCCTCGATCTCCGGCACGTAGTGCTCCCCGAGGAGGTCGAGCTTGGTGAACACGACGCAGTGCGGCGTGGTCGCCAGTTCGCTCGAGTAGCTCTCCACCTCGGTGCGCAGCTGGTCGTACTCGGCCTGCCAATCCATGGCGTCGATCGGGATCAGGAACGCCAAGAGGCGCGTGCGCTCGATGTGGCGCAGGAACTGGAGTCCGAGGCCCTTCCCCATGTGGGCGCCCTCGATGATCCCCGGGATGTCGGCGACCACGAAGGTCCGCGAGTCGGAGAGCTGCACGACGCCGAGGTTGGGCTGGAGGGTCGTGAACGGGTAGTCGGCGATCTTGGGGCGAGCGGCCGAGATGACCGAGAGGAGCGTCGACTTGCCGGCGTTGGGCTGGCCGACGAGGCCGATGTCTGCGATCAGCTTGAGCTCGAGCTCGAGCGTGCGCAGCTCGCCTTCCTCGCCCGGCTGCCACTCACGCGGCGACTGGTGCGTGGCGGTGGCGAAGAAGGCGTTGCCCTTGCCGCCGCGCCCGCCCTTGGCCACGCGGATCTCCTGGCCGTGCTCGAGCACCTCGCCCACCCGTTCGCCGGTCGCCCGGTCGCGGATGACGGTGCCGGGCGGCACCGGGAGCACGACGTCCAGGCCCGAGCGGCCGGTCTTGTTGTTGCCCATGCCGTGCTCGCCCCGCTCCGCCTCCCACATGTCGCGATAGGTGAAGTCGAGCAGCGTGGCGAGGTTCGACTCGCCGCGCAGGATGATGTCCCCGCCCTTGCCGCCATCGCCGCCGTCGGGCCCGCCCATGGGGGCGAACTTCTCGCGACGGAAGGAGGTGCAGCCGGAGCCGCCGGTGCCGGCGGCGACGCGGATGGTGACGAGGTCGATGAACAACGTTCTCTCTTGCGTGGGCGTGCGTAGGACTCAGATAGCGATCTGCTCCAAGAAAAAGGGAGCGACCTTCAATCTACACCGACTTCCCCACGACCCTCGCGAGGAGCATGCGCGAGCGCTGCAGGTAGCCAGGGTCCACGACCCCCGAAAGCGCCTCCAGCACCTCTGCCACCTCGGACGCCGTGGCGCCCGCGTTCAGCGCCCCGTGAAGGTGCGAATGGAGCTGCCGGTCCTGACCCGCCGCCACGCAAGCCGCGATGACGCAGAACTCCCGGACCACCAGGTCGAGTCCCGGACGCGACAGGATCTTGCCGTACCCCTCCACGATCATCCACTCGTCGAGCGCCGGATGGAGCAGCGCGATGTTGTGCCGCAGCTTCTCGTAGAACTTGCCGTACACCGTCGCGCAGGTCGCCTCGCCTTGCTCGCGCCAGCGGTCGAGGTCCGGCGCCGGCAGCTCCTCGGCAGATGGCGCCGCGACGCCAGAGATGCGACGCCACTCGCGGGCCGCGTTCAGCGTGCGCGGAAAGCCGGCGAAGAGGTACGACTGGAGGATCATCTCCTCTACCCATACCACGGGGACCTTCGCCTCGAGACAATCGGTGCAGGCGGCGCGAACCTCCACCTCACCCGCTCCGGCGATGCACGCGGAAAGTCGCACGAGTGCGCGCGTCTCGCGTCGCCCTTCCAACGCGGATGTCACCCCATCACCGCGCGGACTTCTCCGACCCGCTCGCCCCGGGTGTTGCGCACGGGTCGCTGGTGCAACTCGGCCAGCCGCGGCGGGAGGTCGGCGGGGAGCACGCCCAGCTTCTGCAGGGCGACGAGCACCGCGATGTTCTGCGCGCGAAGAGAGCCGTCCTCGACCTTGACGGCAATGCCGAGTCCGAGCGAGGGCACCGCGACGCAGTGCACGCCCTCGGCGCCCAGCTTGCTGATCACGGCGCCCTGGGTCTCCTGCACCATCACCGTGTCAAAGCGGTCGGTGCCCGCGAAGAGTTGCGGATGCGCGCACACGGCCTTCGCCGTCCGGAGCGGCACTTCCTCGCCGGCGTGCACCGCGCGCGCCCACCGCGCGTAAGCGAGCGCCATGCGGTCGAGCGCGAGCGCCATCACCGCGACGCCGCAACCATCGACGCCGAGCGGCATGTCATCGAGGGGCACGCCGGTCCACGCGGAGACCTCGCCGAGGCAGGAGCGCTGGACGGGATGATCCGCCGCTTCGTAGCCGCGCGTGGACCATCCCGCGGTCTTGGCGCGACCGAGCATGGCGGCGTGCTTGCCGCTGCAGTTGTTGTGCAGCCGGCGCATCGGCTGACCGCTCTCGCGCAGGATCCGAGAGCCGCGCGCGGACAGCGGTTCGTGCGGGCCGCAGGCGAGATCCCCTTCCTCGAGCCCCATCGACGCGAGCATCCGTTCTGCCACCACGAGGTGTTCCGGCTCACCGCCGTGCGAGGCGCACGCCAGCGCGAGTTCCTCGTCGCCCCAACCCAGGGTGTCGAAGCCCCCCGAGCTCAGGAGCGGCATCACCTGGAAGAACTTCGAACATGATCGCCACATCGAGACGTACGCGCTGTCACGGGCGGCGGCCACGAGCACATCGTCGTTGCCGATGACGGCGGCATGCACCCGATGATGCGATTCAACCGTCTCACCGCGGGTGACTTCGACGTCGAGGTTGAGGGCGAGCATGTTGGAGGATAGCGGATTGACGTCACTCATGCCGTGGACCGGACGATATGGAGCAGGCGTTCGCGCGTGTTCTGCGTGGGATCCTCGATCACGGCCTGGAGCAAGCTGTCTAGCGTGGTGCCCATGGCACGTCCCGGGGCGACGCCGGCGGCACGGAGGTCGTCGCCGTCGATCGCGAGGTCGCCGAGGGTGAGTGGGTCGCTCCATGCACTGCGGAGCGCGCGGCGATACAGCGCGATGCCGCGGAGGCGCGACGCGCGAGTGGCGGCTGGGTCGCCGGGCTTGGCCGCCGCGCGCGCCCAGAGCAGTCGCGCTGCCCCGGGCACCATCAACCTTCCCATGCGGGCGACATGACGCCGGAGCGTCGCGCTGTCCACCGGCCCCTCGAGTTCCGCGAGCGACACGCCGCCGACCGCAGTGGCGAGCGTCACGGCGGCGCGCGCTTCGAGGTTCGAGAACTTGAGCGTCTTCAGGTCCTTCTCGAGCCGCGCCCCGGGCATGACGCCCGGCTCGGCGAAGAGCCCCGCAAGACGGATCATCCTGCGGTCGGGCCGGCGCGCGAGGCCGGGCACCGCGAGATGGTCGAGCGCCGCGAACCGCGCGCGCGGCGCGTCGGCGAGGCTGGGCACCAGCGCGGCGAACACGCCGGCGTCGCGATAGCGCTCCATCGTCACGCTCGGGGCGCGCACCTGCTCCATCACCTTGTCGAGCTCCTGCTTCACGCGCTCCATCGAGAGACGGCCGAGGTACGGCGCGCTCTCGCGGATCGCCTCCCAGGTGGCGGGCTCGATCGTGAAGCCGAACCGTCCGGCGAAGCGCAATCCGCGGAGCGCGCGCAGGCGGTCCTCCGTCATGCGTTCGGCCGGCACGCCAACCGCGCGGACCACTCGGCGCTCGATGTCCGCGCGGCCGCCGAACGGGTCGCGCACCTCGAGCGTCTCCGCATGCACCGCGATGGCGTTCATGGTGAAGTCGCGCCGCGCGAGGTCCTCCTCGAGCGTGGCGCCGAATTTCACGACGGCGTGACGTCCATCCGTCTCGACGTCGTGGCGGAAGGTCGTGACCTCGTGCAGCACGCCATCATGGTCGAGCACGCCGACCGTGCCGAAGGCCACGCCGACGGGGACGGTGCGCCGGAAAGTACGCTGCACGTCCGCGGGATGCGCGCTCGTGGCGATGTCCCAGTCGAGCGTCTCGATGCCGAGCAGCGCGTCGCGCACGGCGCCGCCGACGCACCATGCCTCGAAGCCGGCGGCCTCGAGCTTGCGGCAGATCTCGCGGATGGACTTCGGCGGCACG
>DATLLD010000028.1:0-3506 GCA_035538035.1 Gemmatimonadaceae bacterium
TCTTCGGCATCTGAAAACCGCTCGGGGCGTCCGCGGCCATGCTTCGCGCGCCCGCCATCGCCGGGAGCGCGACTGTGAGTGCGATCAGGACGAGGGCACAGCGTTCAACGAGCGACACGACGTCTCCGGTGGCTCGGGTAGGACGCTACGATGATATGAGGTGCGCGGCGCTGCTGGGCTTCGGGAAGGGCGTCGTGTACGTGTCGCGGAAGGACGCGGATGACCTGCTGTACGTGCAGCGGTACGCGCTGCCCTGACCACGAGGAGGTCCGGCGATGCGCAGCATGCTCGCGTTGTCACCACTGGCCGGCGTAGTGCTGGCCGTCGTCCCTGGCATCGTCGTCGCGCAGCAGCGTGCCGCACGACCGATCACGGCACGACCAGTGGAGTTCGCGGAGCCGTTCAGCGCGCTGACCCGGATGCTCGAGCTGAGGGACGGGCGCATCCTCCTCCATGATGCGCGCGAACGGAAGCTGGGCGTCGTCGATTTCGCAGCCGGCGAGTTCCGCGAGGTGGCTCGTCAGGGCGCCGGCCCGCTCGAGTACCGAACGGTGCTCAGCATGATACGGCTGCCCGGCGACTCGGTGATGCTCCTCGACTTGGGGAACCAGCGCGCGCTGTTGCTGACGCCGGACGGGAGACCGGTGCGCACGAGCGCGATGGGCGAGGTCGGCGGCGATGTCTCCTCCATGATCGGGCGCCCGCTCGCCCGAGACGCCGATGCGCGCGGTCGTCTGTACGGCACACATCGCGGCCTGGTCGTCGGCGGTGGCCAGATGTCGCAGTCAGACTCCGTCGCGATCGTGCGGATCGCCGGGGCAAGTATCGACACCCTCGCGCTGTACGGCGCGTCGTCCTCGCCGTCCTCGCGAATGGTCGACGGTGTCGTGACCATGCGCGCCCGCGGTTTCCCGGCCCTCGATGGATGGGCGGTCTTCCCCGACGGCCGAGTCCTCCTGGTACACAGCGAGCGCTACGTCCCGGAGCTGATCCTGCCCGACGGCTCGCGGCGCATGGCAGCGGCAGTGCCGTTCACGCCGGTCTCAGTGACGGCAGCGGACCGCGCGGCTCACATGGACGAGGCGCGGGAGCAGTACCGCGGACTCCGGATGCCGGCGCCGCCTGGAGGCACCTCGCCGCGCTTTGAGGTCGCGGAGCCGGAGAAATGGCAGACTCACATGCCGCCGCTGGCAAGCACCACGATCCTCGTCGACTCGCGCGGTCGCGCATGGGTCCATGTGCGGGAGCGATCCGGCACCGCCGGAGAACGACACGACCTCCTCGACGCCGATGGCAAGCTGGTGGATGCCGTGCGTATGCCGAAGGGCGTGCGCTTGGCCGGCATGGGAAAGGGCGTTTTGTATGGTGCGCGCGAAGACGAGGATGGGCTGATCTACTTGCAGCGCTACCCGCTGCCGTAGCTCCCTCCGTTGGGCCATGCGCGCCCGGGGGTGCGGCCGCCGTCATTTCGTGGCAACCTTCGGCCGCTGTGCGAGTGACTCAAGCTGCGTGTCGCCAGTCCCCGTGCCGAGCGATTCAACGCGCGGCGCGTCACACAAACCTGACAGGTGTTCCAATGAAGGCGTTTCGACGAATCACGCTCTCGCTGTTCGCGATGGCCCCGGCGGCAGTTGCGGCGCCTGCGCTCGCGCAGCAGGTGCGCACGCTGCCGGCGCCTGACGCCACCTTCGAGGAACCGTTCACGCAGCTCGGCGCGGGCACGGTGCGCGAACTGCGGAACGGACGTGTCGTGGTGGCGGACCCGCGAGACAAGATCCTGCAACTGATCGACGTGGCGAGCGGCGAGGCGGTGAAGATCGGGCGCGAGGGCAGCGGTCCAGGGGAGTACGGCCTGCCGGCGCGACTCTTCGGCGCACCGGGCGATACGACGCTGGTGTTCGACATCGCCAATCAGCGGTATCTCGTGATCGCGCCGGATGGCAAGGCCGTGAACTCATTCCGGCTCGAAGCGGCGGCGCCCGCGGCTGTCGGCGGCCGCGTCCGGATCTCGCTGCTCTTTCCGCGCGCGAGTGACTCGCAGGGACGCCTCTACTACGAGACCACCCCGACAGGCGGTCCGGACGGCGGGCAGATGGCAGACTCGGTGGCGATCATGCGCTACGACCGCGCGCGCCAGCGACATGACACAGTAGGGATGATCAAGATTGCGCCGCCGGTCATGCAGACTTCCGGCACGGAAGGGAACGTGCAGGTGATGATGCGCCCGCCCAACCCGTTGCTGCCACGCGATGAGTGGACCGTGTTCCCCGACGGACGAGTCGCGATCGTACGGGCCTCGGACTACCACGTGGACTGGGTGATGGCGGACGGAACCAAGAGGTCGTCCGCGCGCATCTCGTTCCCGGCGCTTCGCATGGGCGCCGCCGACATCAAGGAAGAGGAGGCTCTGCGTGTGCGCGCTCAGAGCGGACAGATGCGGATGATGATCAGCAATGACAATGGGGCCGTGAGCCGTTCCACAGGCTTCGGACCGCCCCCGGGCGGCGCACCGGCACCGCTCAACGACTGGCCAGAGCTCAAGCCTCCCTTCCGTCCTGGAATGGCGAGCATTTGGGCACGCCCGAACGGTGAGCTCTGGGTGCGTCGCATGGAGCCGGCCGGTGCCAAGGGCACGCTGTTCGACGTGATCAACGCACAGGGCGTCGTGACGCACAAGGTGCGAGTGCCCGCGGGGGTGTCGGTGGTGGGGATGGGAAATGGCACGGTGTATACGATCAGGCTGGACGAGGATGACCTGCAGCACCTACAGCGGCACCGCATGTAAGACAGGAGGGAGGTGGCAGTTGGCAGGGGGGCGCCGGTACTACCGGCGCCCCCCTGTCGTTCGGACGTCGCATCCACTCGCTGCGCGTGCCGTCGTCCAGCTACCTTCTGTCCATGTCAGCTCGGCCTTCGCCGGAACTCGCCCGACTCTCGAGCGCGCTCGCGGGTCAGTACCTCGTTGAGCGCGAGTTAGGGCGCGGCGGCATGGGCGTCGTGCTGCTCGCGCGCGACCTGCGGCTCGACCGCCTCGTCGCCATAAAGACGCTGCCGTATCACCTGGCCGAGGACGCGGTCATCCGCGAGCGCTTTCTCCGAGAGGCGCGGACGGCAGCGGCGCTCTCGCATCCGCGGATCGTGCCGATCCATCACGCCGATGAGGCGGGGGGCACCGTCTACTTCGTGATGGGGTTCGTGGACGGCGGATCGCTGGCGCCGCACGCGCACTCGACAGAACGACTCACGGCCGCTCGGGTGACGAGCATCCTCGCCGACGTGGCAGACGCACTCGCCTACGCGCACGCGCGCGGCGTGGTGCACCGCGACATCAAGGCGGAGAACATCCTCCTCGACGCCGTCAGCGGACGCGCGATGGTGACGGATTTCGGGATCGCGCGCGTGGCCGAGGCGGCGCCGATGACAGCCACCGGCAACATCCTCGGCACGGTGCACTACATGAGTCCGGAGCAGGTGAGCGGCGAGCGGCTCGACGGGCGCAGCGACCT
>DATLLD010000029.1:0-14095 GCA_035538035.1 Gemmatimonadaceae bacterium
GTTGCGCAACGAACTGCGCGGGCAGGAGGTGATCGTCGTCGCCAACCGCGAGCCGTACCTGCACGAGCGCGTGGACGGCACGGTGCGCGTGCAGCGACCGGCGAGCGGGTTGGTGACCGCGCTCGAGCCGATCATGCGCGCATGCTCGGGCACATGGATCGCGCACGGCAGCGGCTCGGCCGACCGCGAAGTCGTCGACCGCCACGACCGGGTCCAGGTGCCGCCGGACGCCCCCTCTTACACGCTGCGCCGTGTGTGGCTCACCGAGCAGGAGGAGCTGGGCTACTACTACGGATTCGCCAACGAGGGGCTCTGGCCGCTCTGTCATATCGCCCACATGCGGCCGACCTTCCGCCGCGCGGACTTCGAGACGTACCGGCTCGTCAACCGCCGCTTCGCCGACGCCGTGCTCGCGGAGACGGACTCGCCGAACCCGATAGTGCTCGTGCAGGACTACCACTTCGCGCTGCTGCCGCGGATGATCCGCGAGGCGCGGCCGGCCGCCACGGTCATCACCTTCTGGCACATCCCGTGGCCGAACCCCGAGGCGTTCGCGATCTGCCCATGGCGCGCAGAGCTGCTCGACGGCCTGCTCGGCAGCAGCATCCTCGGTTTCCACACCCAGTCGCACTGCAACAACTTCGTCGACACGGTCGACCGGCTGATCGAGGCGCGCGTCGACCGCGAACAGTTCGCGGTCACCTACAAGGGCGAGGCGACGTCGGTGAAGCGCTACCCCATATCGATCGAATGGCCGCCCGCGCCGGCACTGCTCGCCCGCCCCGTGGCAGAGAGCCGCGCTGCGGTCCGCGAGCGCGAGGGGCTGCCCGCGGACCACGCGCTCGGCATCGGCGTCGACCGGCTCGACTACACCAAGGGCATCGAGGAGCGCTTCCGCGCCGTCGAGCGTCTGCTCGAGCTGCAGCCGTCGTGGGTCGGCCGGTTCTCGTTCATCCAGATCGCCGCACCGTCGCGGTCGAGCATTCCGGAGTATCAGGCATACGACGCGCGCGTGCGCGCGCTCGCCGAGGGAATCAATGCGCGGTTCGACCACGGAGGCCGGCCGCCGATCATCCTCAAGGTGGAGCATCATGAACCGCCAAGCGTGTACGAGCACTACCGTGCCGCCGACCTCTGTTTTGTCAGCAGCCTGCACGACGGCATGAACCTCGTCGCGAAGGAGTTCGTGGCGTCGCGCGAGGACGAGCAGGGCGTGCTCGTGTTGAGCCGCTTCACCGGCGCGGCCAAGGAGATGCCGGAGGCGCTCGTCGTGAATCCTTACGACGCCGACGAGTGCGCCACCGCGCTCGACATGGCGCTGCGCATGCCGCGCGAGGAGCAGCGCGATCGCATGCGGCTGATGCGCAGCCTGCTGCGGGACTTCAACGTCTATCGCTGGGCGGGGCTGATGCTGATGGACGCCTATGGCATGCGCAAGCGCGAGCGGATCCCTGCACGCACCGCGGATGCCACGCCGTGAACGAGGGGCTTCCTCCATCCCGCGCTGACCTCGCCTGGTTCTTCGACGTCGACGGTACCGTCGCCGAGATCGCCCTCACGCCGGAGCGGGTGATGGTGGACCCGAGGATCGGCGAACTGTTGCAGACGCTCCACGCGAGGGCGGATGGTGCGCTGGCGCTCGTGAGCGGCAGGACGCTCGCCGACCTCGACGCGCTGTTCCCGGAGCACCGCTATGCGGCCGCGGGCCAGCATGGACTCGAGCGCCGCGACGTCACGGGCAAGGTGACGCGCCATGCCGAGCGCACGGCCGGGCTCCTCGAGGCACAGGTGGCGCTCGCCGACATCGCGAATCGCTTTCCCGCGCTGCATCTCGAGGTCAAGGGACTCTCGCTCGCGATGCACTACCGGCGCGCGCCGGAGCTCGCGGGCTTCGTGCACCGCGAGATGCGGAGGATGGTCGCGCGACTTGGCCCCGGGTTGCATCTCCAGCAGGGCAAGCGCGTCGTCGAGTTGCTCCCCGCGGGCGCGGACAAGGGCACGGCCGTGCGCGAGTTCATGGCGGAGCCTCCGTTCGTTGGGCGCACGCCGATCTTCCTGGGTGACGACATCACCGACGAGCGCGCATTCGAGATCGTCAATGCGCTTGGGGGGTACTCGGTGAAGGTCGGCACCGGGCCGACCCTCGCACAGTGGCGACTCGACGGTGTCACGGCGGTCCGCAACTGGCTCGAAGGAGTGCGACCTTGAGCAGGAATACGCTCGACCTTGGCCTGGTCGGCAATGGCACGATCGCGGCGCTCGTGGACCCGGTCGGCGAGATCGTCTGGGCGTGCGTGCCGCGCGTGGACGGCGACCCCGCCTTCTGCTCGCTGCTGCGCGAGCGCGACGACAAGGATCCCGATGCGTTCGGCTTCTTCAGCATCGAGCTGGCAGGCTTCGCACACGCGGAACAGCGCTACCTGCGCAACACGCCCGTCCTCGTGACGCGCCTCTTCGACGCCGAAGGCGGCTGCGTCGAGATCACCGACTTCGCGCCGCGCTTCATGCAGTTCGGCCGCGTCTTCTGCCCGCTGATGATCGTGCGCCAGGTGCGCCGCATCGCAGGTGCGCCGCGCATCACCGTGCGCGTGCGGCCGGCCGCCGATGCCGGCCGCGTGCGGCGCAGCGCGACCTTCGGCAGCCATCACATCCGGTTCGTCGATTCCAGCACCGTGTTGCGTCTCACCACCGATGCCTCGATCAACGCGATCATCGAGGAGCGCCCGTTCGTGCTCGAGGACTCCATCACCCTGATGCTCGGCCCGGACGAGAGCGTGCTCGAGGCGAGCAAGGAAGTGGGCATGCGCTTCCTCGATGAGACGGTGGCATGGTGGCGCGACTGGGTGCGGTCGCTGGCGATTCCCTTCGAGTGGCAGGAGGAGGTCATCCGCGCCGCCATCACGCTGCAGCTCAACGCGGTCGAGGACACGGGCGCCATCATCGCCGCCGTGACGACGTCGATTCCCGAGTCCGCGGACAGCGGGCGCAACTGGGACTACCGCTTCTGCTGGCTGCGCGATGGCTTCATGGTGGTGAACGCGCTCAACCGCCTCGGCGCCACGCGCACCATGGAGCGCTATCTCCGCTACATCGTCAACATCGCGGCGGGCTCCGCGGGAGGGCGCCTGCAGCCGGTGTACGGCATCAGCGGCGAGGCCGCCCTCGTCGAGAGGGTGGTCGACTCGCTGCCGGGCTATCGCGGCATGGGCCCCGTGCGCATCGGCAACCAGGCGTACGAGCAGGTGCAGCACGATGTCTACGGCTCGGCGATCCTCTCGGCGACCCACATCTTCTTCGACAAGCGCCTCGTGCGCACCGACGATGAAGCGCTCTTTCGGCGCCTCGAGCTGCTCGGCGAGCGCGCCATCGAGGTGCACGACCTGCCGGACGCCGGCATCTGGGAGTTCCGCGGCCGTCTCGCGCGGCACACCTTCTCCGGCGTGATGTGCTGGGCGGCCTGCGACCGGCTCGCGCGCATCGCCGCGCACCTGGGGCTCGGCGAGCGCGAGCAGTGGTGGCGATCGCAGGCCGACGTCATCCGGGCGAACATCGATGCCCATGGCTGGAACGAGTCGCTCGGCAGCTTCACTTCGACCTTGGACGGCGACGCCCTCGACGCGAGCCTGCTGCTGCTCAACGAGCTCGGGTTCGTGGAGGCCGACGATCCGCGGTTCGTGGGCACGGTCCGCGCCGTGGGCGAGAGGCTGCGCCGCGGCGACTTCATTTTCCGTTATGAGCACGAGGACGACTTCGGGGCGCCGACGAACGCGTTCCTCGTCTGCACCTTCTGGTACGTGAACGCGCTCGCCGTGATCGGCGCGCGCGACGAGGCGCGCGAGCTCTTCACCACGCTCCTCGAATGTCGCAACCGGCACGGCCTGCTCGCCGAGCATGTGGACACCGTGACCCGCGAGCAGTGGGGCAACTTCGTGCAGACGTACAGCATGGTGGGGCTGATAGCCTGCGCGGTGCGGCTCTCGATCCCGTGGGATCGCGCGTTCTGAGCGAGCGCGCGCGGCCGAGGATGCCGACTCCCCGGCCGCGTGTATCTTTTTACCGGGCACCAGTCCTCAATAAAATACGGAGATCCGCATGCTCGTCCGCACGCTGCTGCTCGCGACCGTCGCCATCATCCCATCGCTCGCCGCGGCGCAGGACGTCAAGCGCTCCGCCGAGCATGACTACCGCATGGTCACCGTCGCGACGGGACTCGAGAACCCGTGGGCGATCGCCTCACTCCCCAATGGCGACATGCTGGTGACGGAGCGCGCGGGCCGCCTGCGCATCATCCGCAACGGCAAGCTGTTGACCGCACCCGTGGCCGGCGTTCCCACCGTGCGTGTGGGTGGACAGGGCGGACTGCTCGACGTCGTGCTGCACCCCAACTTCGCCTCCAACAAGCTCGTCTACCTGAGCTACTCCAAGGCGAGCGCCGACACGCTGCAGGGCACGACGGCAGTCGTGCGCGGGCGGCTGGAGAACGACCGGCTCACCAACGTGCAGGAAGTGATCGAGACCAAGGTCTGGTCGCAGGGTCGCGGGCACCATGGCTCGCGCCTCGCCTTCGACCGCGACGGCTACCTGTTCATCACCGTCGGCGACCGGCAGGTGCCGCCGTCGGGTGACTTGGCGGCGCACCCCGCACAGGGCCTCATGACGCATCACGGCAAGGTGCTCCGGCTGCATGACGATGGCCGCGTGCCCGCCGACAATCCGTTCATGGGCCGCGAGGACGCGTTGCCGGAGATCTGGAGCTACGGCCATCGCAACCTGCAGGGGCTCGCGGTGCATCCCACCACGAACGTGCTCTGGGAGACCGAGCACGGCCCGCAGGGCGGCGACGAGGTCAACATCATCGAGCCGGGCAAGAACTACGGCTGGCCCGTGATCGGGTTCGGCGTGAACTATCGCACCGGCTCGGCCATCCACGCGGGCACCATGCGCCAAGGGATGGAGCAGCCCGTGCATGTGTGGGTGCCGTCGATCGCCACGTCCGGGCTGATGTTCTACACGGGCGACAAGTTCCCCAACTGGAAGGGCAACCTCTTCGCCGGTGGCATGGTCGGGCAGCGCCTCGCGCGGCTCACGGTGGACGGGAGCCAAGTGCTGAGCCAGGAGATCCTGGTGGAGCGCGTGGGCCGCATTCGCGACGTGCGCCAGGGCACGGACGGGTACATCTATCTCGCGTTCGACAATCGTGGCGAGGGGACGCTGTCCGTGGCGCGACTGGAGCCGGTGGCGCGCTAGGATCTTCCTTGGTGGAGTCAAGAGCGCCGGCGCACGAGAAGATCGCGTGCGCCGGCGCTCTTCTCACTTCCAGGGGTGTCGGCGCAGGCGGATGATATCGTCCTCGTCCTTGACCGCGACGTAGAGTGTCGCTGGCCCCGCACCGACGATCTCCTCGTTCGCCGGCAGCGTGAGTTCACCGACGAGCCGGCCGCGCCGGTCGATCACGAAGTAGTGCGACTGCATGAAGTCGGCACTCTTGGAGCGGCGCACGATCAGCGTGCCGCCGGGCCCCGCCCGTTGGGTGCCGTTGGCGTACGGCGGGATGAACTCGGGGAAGTCGCCCGCCTTGGGGGGCTCGCGTGTCACCGGGCTCGGCCTTGGGGAAGGCTTGTACGACGCGGCATTGCGCTCGAGGAAGGCCGCGCGCTCTCGGGCGTCCACCCGAACGCGCGGAATCGGCAGCGGCGCGCCGCGCGTCCACACTCCCGACACACTGCGCCAGTCCACCCGGAACGGGTCGATGCGCAAGACGGCGAGCGTGCCGTCGGCGAAGAGCACTGGCTCCTCCCGCGGCACCAGCACGCCCACGGGCATGATGCTCATGAAGTTGATCTCGCCCTTGTCGTTCTTGCTCACTTGGCGACGCATCGGGTTGTTGCGCACCATCGCCACCGTGTCGACCTTGCCGGTTTGGCGTGAGATGAACGTGACCGCCGACGAGTCGTGGATGCCCGTCTCGGACGTGCCGACCGGCGGCTGGCTCGTGGTACGCTGCATGACGCGCCCCAGCGCGTCCGCGCCAGCGACGAATCCCTGCGTCAGCTTCAACGCCGAGTCGTCGGGCGGCACCGTGACGACGATCCGCGCACCGTCGAGCAGGAGCCAGCGCCGCCCCATGAAATCGCCGAGCAGCGATGAGTCGCCGGCCGTCGGGAGGACAGAGCCGACCATGCCGTACTCGTTGGGGCCGCGGCCGACACGACCGATCGTCTCGGAGCTGCCGTCGCGGAAGTCGAGCACGAGCAGCTTATTCTCGCGCCCATCCGATGCGATCACGCGCCCGTCGGAGAGTTCGCGCAGCGAGCTGATGAACGTGAACTCTTCGGGATGAGTCCCCGTGGCTGGTGCGAGTTGCAAGCGCGGCACGGCCGCCGCGGAGGCCTGGGCTCCGGCCGGCGAGTATGCCAGCGCGAGCCCGATGAAGAGCAGGAACCGAATGCCAGGGCGGCGCGTGTGCATGGGCATCTGCCTCTCGTGTGGTTCCACGCTGGGGTGTGCAGGGCGTCGCCAGAGAACATGCGACCGCTCGTCCCCACGCGCCACGCCGGCGCACGCTATGTTCTCTCGTCGGCCCAGCCACCCAACAGTGGAGAAGGAGCATCCATGTCACTGCAGAT
The DNA here is from genome assembly GCA_035538035.1 of Gemmatimonadaceae bacterium. GTDB lineage: Bacteria > Gemmatimonadota > Gemmatimonadetes > Gemmatimonadales > Gemmatimonadaceae > Pseudogemmatithrix. Next base: position 6,627 of record DATLLD010000029.1, read on the forward strand.
CGACAAGGTCGGTCAGGTCGCGCTCAACGTGCGCGACGTCGAGCGCGCCACCGCGTTCTACCGCGACGTGCTCGGGTTGCGGCACCTCTTCTCGGCGCCGCCACGCATGTCGTTCTTCGACGCCGGCGGCCTGCGGCTGCTGCTCGGTGAGCCGGAGAGTGGCTCGTCAGGACACGGCAGCGCCCTGCTCTACTACAAGGTGCCGGACATCCACGCCGCGCACGACGAACTCGTCGGCAAATCGGTGAAAGTCGGCGAGCCTCCGCACTTCGTGGTGAAGATGCCCGACCACGAGCTCTGGCTCGCCACCTACGAGGATGGCGAGGGGAACACCTTCGCGCTCATGAGCGAGGTGCGCTTCTCCTAGCGGCGCGCGGCGCGCGCATTGCCACCGAGCATGCCCATGCCCGCGCCCGCCGCGAGCCCGCCGAGGTGCGCCGCGTTGTCGATGTATGGCGTGAGCGCGCCAGTGACCAGCGTGTACGCCGCCCAGACCACGAGCACCGTCGCGACGCGCTTGTCGCGCACCTCGAACTCCTCGCGACGTCGCACGAGGAAGACGATGAGGAACCCCATCAGGCCGAACACCGCGCCCGATGCGCCCACCGATGGCCCCTCATTGGTGAACACGCTCGCGAGCGAGGCGCCGATGCCCGTGAGCAGATAGATGGCCGCCGTGCGCGCGCCGCCCACTCCATGCTCGCATCCCATGCCGAGGATGTAGAGCGCGCTGCAGTTGCCCAGCAGGTGCTCCACGCCGCCGTGCAGCACCATCGGCGAGACGAGGCGCCAGAGTTCGCCATCGAGCACATGCGCCCGTGAGAGCGCGCCGAACGCGACGATGGTGTGCTCGTTCTCGAGCGCGCCCACCGAGAGCTGCCAGATGAACATGCCGACGTTCAGCACGAGGAGCGCCAGGACGATCGGCGGGAAGTACGACATTCCCGCCTCGAAGTCCCGCCGCCCGCTCGGCGTCAGCACCTCGTGCTCGCCAACGAGCATCGAGTTGTCGAACTCGAGGGCCGGCTCCTCCCGCGGCACCGCCGGCCCCGTCATGCTCAGCGTCGCTCGCCCGAGTCCAGCATCACGCCGAGCGCCAGTGCCACGCGACGATCGATCACGCGCCGTGCGTCACGCGTCATGTCGAGCACGTAGCGGTCGAGCAGCGTCATCTTGCGGTTGAACTCGCCGATCACCACGTCGCTCTCGCCGCGCGTGAAGATGTACTGCGCGCGCAACAGGCCGAAGAGCGGCCCGAGCAGGCGGCGCAGGAGCGAGAGGATGATTGAGTCCTCCTTCGCCATCATCATCATGCTGCCGGAGGGCGTGAGGCACACCCAACGCTTGCGGAACAGGTTGAAGAGATAGTTCTTGCGCAGCAGCGCGATCACGTTGCCGCCGGCGTCGCGCACCGTGAAGGTCGCCGTGATCGGCTGCCACTTCTTGTCCTGCAGGACCTCGAGCACGCGCTCGCGCGAGTTGGCGTCGCGGTAGAACGTGACGTGCCGCTTGGGCGCGAGCATCGTGATGACCACCGAGAACGCGACGATCGCCGCGAACGCCCCGGTCACCGCGAGCACGTCGGCTGCGGTGCTCACGACCTCGGCATCCGGCAGGAACGCGCTGAACCCCGAGAAGACCAGGAAACCGGCGACGAGCGCCGCGCCCAGCGCGGCGAAGTTGCGGATCATGAACGTCGGTCGCTCGACGAAGAGGATCGTCTGCCCACCCTCGTCGGCGACGTCGTAGCGCTGGTTGACGGTCATCACCCGCTGCTTCAGCAGGAACTTCTCGCGGTCGAAGACGGGGTCGCCGCTCGCCGACGCGGCGGCGTCAGCCGGCCCCACGGTGTTGGTGATGTCGCAGTCGGGACAGCGTACCTTGCGGCCGGCGTACTCATCCTTGAAGTCGAGGCGACGTCCGCACTGGCACACGAGGGTGATCGACAAGAGGTCTCCGTTGGGTGGTCCCGATGGTGAGAAAGAAACGGCCACCTGCCATTTCTGGCCGTCTTGGTAGGACGACGAAGCCGTGCGGCGCGGCACAGTCGAATCAGCCATCTGGTGACGGCCGTCACGGTGTATTTTCCAGCCTGACATGCCATCCACTCTCCTTCTCTACGGCGTCACCGGCTACACCGGACGGCTGATCCTCGCCGAGTGCCTGGCACGAGGGCTCAGGCCCGTGCTCTCCGGGCGCAACGCGGCGGCCGTCGGGGCCATCGCCGCCGAGCATGGGCTCGAGTCGCGCCCCGCCGCGCTTGACGATCCTGCCGCCCTCGATCGCGCCCTTTCCTTTGATGGCGTTCGGGGCGTGTTGCACTGCGCAGGCCCGTTCTCGCTCACCTCCGCGCCGATGCTCGAGGCCTGCCTGCGCAACGGCGCGCACTACCTGGACATCACCGGCGAGATCTCCGTCTTCGAGCAGATGGCCGCCACGAACGCGCGGGCCGAGAAGGCCGGCGTCACGCTGCTCCCGGGCGTGGGGTTCGACGTCGTGCCATCCGACTGCCTCGCCGCGCACCTGGCGCAGCGTCTTCCCGGCGCGACATCGCTCACGCTCGCGTTCACCGCCGGCGTCGGCGTGTCGCACGGCACCGCGCTCACGATGGCGATGAACGCCGGGCTGGGCGGCGCGGTGCGGCGTGGAGGGCGGATCGTGCGCGTGAGCGCCGGCTGGCTCACGCGCGAGGTGCCGTTCGCGGACCGCCGTCGCACCTGCGTGTCGATCCCCTGGGGCGACGTGTCGACCGCGTGGTACAGCACCGGGATTCCCGACATCACCGTGTTCGCGGCGGCATCATCGTCGGCGCGGCGCGGGCTCCGGTTGTCACGCGCACTGGCGCCGCTCCTCGCCACGCGGCCGGTGCAATGGATGATGAAGCGCGCCATCGACCATCGCCCGGCCGGCCCGGATGCGGCGCAGCGCTCGCGTGCCGTGAGCCAGCTCTGGGGCGAGGTCACCGACGCTTCAGGCAAGAGTGCCAGCGCGCGACTCACCGCGCCCGACGGCTATTCGCTGACCGCGCTCACTGCGGTCGAGGGCGCGAGGCGTGTGCTCGCGGGGGGCATCGCGACCGGGTTCCAGACGCCATCACGCGCGTTCGGCGCGGACTTCATACTTGGCTTCGCGGGTGTGCGGCGCGAGGATGTGGGCTGAACTCTTGTAGCGCTGCCGCGCTCACCGCAGCCAGATCACAATGCCCGCCGGGTCGGGCGGGCACGCACATCCGGTACTCGGCGGGAACCGGCCGCAGAGCGTGCGAGAATGCTCCGTGCCTTCCGGATAGAGCTCCACCATCTCCACCTCGTTGGCGCGGAAGTAGCTGAGCCAGCTGATCGGGTTGGCCAGATTGACCACGCGCGTGCGAGGGCCGGTGCCGCTCGGGTCAATGGATTGCGGCCCCCGCGGCCCCCGCGAGGTTCGCGAGAGTGCACCATCCCCTCCGGTCGTCAGGCCTTCGTACCCGTTGACCAGCACGCACTTGGACGGCGTGTTCAGGTATGCATCCATCGCCGAACTGCCCCTGAGCGCCACGTCCAGCCGTGTCATGCCGAACCGCTCGAGCTCGTCGCGCCCCACTACCTTCGCGCGCCCACCACGAAGCCCGAGGCGCCTGTTCGTCTCGTGTGCGATCACTGCGGCGGCTTCCGGTGAGCGCCAGTCCGTCCCGAGCGGCTTCAGTCTCACCGCGAAGTCACGCTCCAGCTTGTTCACCATGCGCACGCTCGTCTGGGCGACGGCGTATCCCGCCTTGCGCCACTGCATCAGGTAGAGGCCGGGGTCCAGGTCCGTGAAGATGAAGCGACCGTCCTCACCCGTCGTCATCCGGTTTCCCTGCCCAATGACTTCCACTACCACACCCGCTACGGGCTGGTTGGCGGAGTCGAGCACCACGCCGCCGACGCTATTCCTGAAATCCGCCTCGATCACGACGCCCGGCAACCTCTGGGCCTCGGCGACGAGCGTGATGTTGACGACGAGGGCGCTGTCCTGCGGCACCGTGATGCGGGCCTGCGCTGTGCGATATCCGCGCTTGCTTGCCTCGAACGCCTGTGGGCCCGAGGGGACGCCTTCGAGGAGGAACCGGCCGTCCGACGCCGTGAGCACGGCGATCGAGCCGATCTCGCGGAGGATGCTGACTCGAACCCCGGCCAGCGGCTCACCGTCCTCGTTGCGAACCACTCCGGCGACGATGCCTTGCGCCGCTAGTTCGGTAGACGAGAGGGCCCCGAACAACAGGAGCAGCGGCACGAGCCAAGTCTGGCGAACATGGGTGAGGCGCCTGTGCGACGGGGCGATGGGCATCCACCTCCTACCGGGTCCGTTGGAGGACGTTCCGCGGCTGGGCCGAGGAGGCCCTACTGCCTGACCCAGGTCGCGCGGAAGTCGTGCGTCACGTTCCAGACCAGTTGGTCGACCACCTCGCCGTACGCCTCTTTCGGATCCTGCGCGCCGAACACCGCGCGCCCATTCACCATCGACACCGAGGCCAACGTCTCGCGCAGTCGCGACGACTGCGTCCAGAGCGTGGCGCCGGATTCCGTCGAGAGCATCTTCGCCGCGAGCGAGAGCGTGGCCTCTGCGGAGAGGTTCATGCCGCCGATGATCGTGGCGCGCGGCTTGACGTCGGAGACCACGAGGTGCCCGACGATGATCGTGCGGACGCCGTGCTCCGCGCCGAGCCGGCGCGCGGCCGCGGCGTCGAGCGGGCCGGGGACGACGCCGAGCTCCAGGATCTCGATGCCCTGCTGCGCACCGAGCATGCGCTCGGCGAATCGCTGCGTGGCGAACTCCGGGAGCGAGCCGCTGGCGCCCTGCGAGGTGAGCGTGACGAGCCCGATGCGCGAGTGCGGCGCGAGGTCGACGACCGGCGCGACGAGGACCTGCTTGCGTCCTCCGCCGCAGGCGGCGGCGAGCAAGAGCGCGAGGATGCCGACGAGATGTCTCTGGGTGTATTGGCGCATGCCCTTAGTACGCACGGTGGGCTTCACGGGTCACAGGGGAACACCGTAGCTTCACTTCGTGACGACCTTTCGCATGCCTGGGGCGACCTGATGGGACTCATCAGCAGCGTTGCCGGGGTCGCCGGCGTGGCCGTGTACGCCATCACGAAGGCGGCATGTCATGCGTGGAACATCGGCCGCGCGAAGGCGCCGCTGCCGGCGGCCGTGCGCGCAGTCATGCAGCGGCACTTCCCCGAGCTCGACCTCGAGAAGGTGAGAGTCTGCACCAACGCCTCGCTGCCGGCCAATTTGATTCGCCTGCCCGGCGGCCCGCGCATGGACGGTATGGCGCTGGGCCGCACCATCTTCCTGACCGGGGCCGATTATTCGCGGAGCCGGAAGGCACTCCGGCTCCTGATGCATGAGCTGGTGCATGTGGAACAGGTACGGCGGCTGGGCGGGGAGATCGCGTTCGCGCGGGCTTACGGGCGCGGGTACGTCGAGGCGCGCGGCTACCGCGGGAATCCGCTCGAGGCGGAGGCGTATGAGTTCGAGTCGCGAGCGGGGCGCGGGCTGCCGGATGGAGTCATCTGACGGCGGGAAGCGCGTTCAGCTCACCTCCGCGGCGCGATGCGCCGCGATCATCGCCTCGCCCATCCGCACGAGCCGCGCGCCGAACCCTTCGCGGCCGACGCTCTGCGCCGTGACGCGCGCGCCTTCGAGGAGGAGGAAGAGTTCGTCGGCGAGCATCTTCGGCTCCGTGAGCGCCGCCGCGCGGGCGAGCTTGATGATCCGGTCGCGCATCGCGGTCTTGTGGTCGCGAATGACCGCGCGCGCGGGATGGTCCGCCTCCGGGAGCTCGACCGCGGCGTTCGCGAGGGCGCAGCCGCGCCGTTCATCGGCCTCGACGTGCTCGCTCATCCTGCGGAACCAGCTGCGGAGCTGCGCGAGCGGGTCGTGGGGATGCCTGGCGGCGAGCTCCCCCCAGACCTTGTCGGCGGCGACCGCCTCGCGGCGCAGGTACTCGGCCACCAACTCGTCCTTCGAGGAGAAGTGGCGGTAGAGCGTCATCTTGTTCGTGCCGGCGTGCTCGACGATGGCGTCGACGCCGACGGCGCGGATGCCTTGCTTATAGAAGAGCTCCGCGGCCGTGGCGAGGATGCGCTCGCGCGGCGAAGAAGTGGGTTCTGCGGCGGAAGGGCCGCGGACTGCGGGCTCGGTGGACATGTGCTGGCACTCTTGACCGGGGTGTTACTGGTCGGTAACATTCAGGGTGTTACCGGTCTGTAACAAGATGCATCACGACCGTCAGCCCCACAACCCCGGCTCATCATGACACCTACCGTCGCTCCCGACTTGCTCTCCCCTTACCGCGTCGGCGCCGTCGACGCCGCCAACCGCGTGGTGCTCGCCCCGATGACGCGGAGCCGCGCGCTCGAGGGCAACGTCCCGAACCCCCTCGCGGCCGCATACTACGTCCAGCGCGCCTCGGCCGGCCTGATGGTGACCGAGGGCACGCAGGTGAGCCCGCAGGGAGTGGGTTACATCCGGACCCCTGGCATTCATTCGGCCGAGCAGGTGGCGGCATGGCGAGTGATCACGGATGCGGTGCACCGCGCCGGCGGACGGATATTCGCGCAGCTCTGGCATGTGGGCCGCGTGTCGCACCCGGACTTCCACGGGGGCGCGCTGCCGGTGGCCCCGTCGGCGATCGGCTTCGAGGGCAAGGCCTTCACGCACGAGGGGCTCAAGGACGTTGTCACGCCGCGCGCACTGGCGCTCGAGGAGATCCCCGGCATCGTCGAGCAGTTCCGCGCGGGCGCGCGCAACGCGCTCGAGGCCGGCTTCGACGGCGTCGAGATCCACGGCGCGAACGGCTACCTGCTCGACCAGTTCGTGCGCGACGGCTCCAACCAGCGCACCGACCAGTACGGCGGCAGCGTGGCGAATCGCCTCCGGCTCCCGCTCGAGGTCACGAAGGCCGTGGTCGAGGTGTGGGGGAAAGAGCGCGTCGGCTACCGCATCTCGCCGACGCTGCCGTACAACGGCATGAGCGACTCCGACGCGCGCACGACCTTCTCGGCGCTCGCCGCGGAGCTGAGCGCGCTCGGGATCGCGTACCTGCACGTGATCGACCCGGCGGCGGCAGCCGATCGCATCTCGCCGCTGCTGCGCACCAAGTTCACCGGCACCTTCATCGTGAACGGCGGCTTCGACCTTGAGACGGCGCGCGCCGCGATCGAGCGCGATGAGGCCGACATGGTGTCGTTCGGCTCGCCGTTCATCGCGAACCCGGACCTGCCGGAGCGCTTCCGCGCGGGGGCACCGCTCGCCACGCCGGACAAGGCGACGTTCTACTCGGGTGAGGAGAAGGGGTACATCGACTACGGATCGTTCCCCAGCCCGGCGTAGCTTACCGCGATACGGCGCTCGATGCGCTGCCGAAACGACAAAGCGGCCAGCGGCACCCACGCCGCTGACCGCCCGTCTGCCCCCACCCGCGTCGTCTACTTCCGTCGCGTG
>DATLLD010000030.1:0-16949 GCA_035538035.1 Gemmatimonadaceae bacterium
TGCGCGCGGGTGTTCGCATCAGCCGCCTTGCCGGCAGCCGCCGCCAGCGAAGCATCCAGCATCCGCAGCTCCTGCCGCAGCATCCCCTTCGCATCCGTGCTGCCGCGTGCACCCGCCGTCACGAACTGTCCCGTCTGCGCGCTGCTCGAGATCCGCGGCGTCGTCGTCACGTTCGCGTTCAGCTTCTGTGTCACCAACTCGAGGTATCCGCGCTGCAGGCCGCGGCGGAACGCGTCGATCCGCACGCTGTTGGCGCCGAGTTCGCTCCAGATGCCCGTGCGCACGTCGGCGAGGAACTCCGTCAACGGATACGGACGCACCGTGCCCGGCAGCGCCTCGTACTCCACCAGTCGCGCCATGCGGTCGTCGTTCATCAGCGTCGTGAGGATGCTGCGCTGCGACGAGTTGATCCGCGAGATCGCGCCGTCCGGCTCGAGGCGGCGGAGGATCGTCGGGTCGAGCAGCCAGGTGGGCGTCTTGAACATGTTGTCCTGCACGAACGCCACCGCGGCCTTCTGCCTCTCGCGCGGGATCGGCACGAAGCGGTCGCCGGGCTGCGAGCCGTACTTCTCCTGGCCCGTCGAGGAGCCGACGATCGTCGCGACGTGACGCACTTCCGTCGTGAACTGCCCGATCAGGCGGCCGTAGCCTTCGCGCGTGTAGGAGACATCCTCTGTTGCGGCCGTCGTCGCCGGCACCAGCATCGGCACGAGGCGCTTCAGGTTGCGGATGCCCATCGTCGTGCTCTTCACCGCGTCATCGTCGCCCACCGCTTCCGAGTACGCCGTGTACGGGAAGGCGCCGAAGTCGTCCGGGATGCCATAGCGGAACCACGGCACCGTGTCCTGCTGCCGCGCGAGCTCGTCGAGCGCGCTGCGCTCGGCGTCCGACGACGTCGCGCCCGGGATCGGCATGTAGCCCCACTTCACCGCGAAGAGGTCGTACGGACCCACGCGCGGGATCAGCGTGTGCAGCGGGATGTTGTCTTCCGGCTGCGCGACGTAGTTGAAGCGCGAGTAGTCCATGATCGACGGCGCGTGCCCCATCTTCGTGACCCAGCTCGGTGAACGCACCGAGTCCGCCGGATACATAGCCGACGCGGCCTGGTTGTGCGGGAGGCCGAGCGTGTGACCGACCTCATGCGCCACGACGAACTGCACGAGGCGGCCCTGCAGCGAATCCGGCAGCGGCAGCTTCGCCGCTCTCGGATCGAGCGCGCCGACCTGCGTCCAATACCACCAGGTCTGCAGGTTCATGATGTTGTGGTACATCTGCACGTCCGCCTCGAGGATCTCGCCCGACCGCGGGTCGACGATGCTCGGGCCGACCGCGTTCTCGATCCCCGACGGCAGCCAGCGGACGACAGAGTAGCGCGCGTCTTCCGGCGCCCAATCAGGATCCTCCGCCTTGCTTGGTGCGTCCTTGGCGACGATGGCCTTGCGGAAGCCGGCGGCCTCGAACGCGCTCTGCCACTCCTCGATGCCGGCCTTCACGTACGGCTTGAGCCAGTCCGGCGTCGCGGGGTCGACATAGTACTCGATCGGCTTCACCGGCTCGGAGATGGCGGCCGAGGGATCCTTCTTCTCGAGGCGCCAGCGGCTGATGAAGTTGCGCTGCTGCGCCCGCTGCTCGGGCCGGCTGAAGTCGACCGTGCTCGTGTAGAAGTAGCCGACGCGCGAGTCGCGGAGACGCGGCATCATCGGCTTCTCGGGCAACTGCACCATCGACCAGTGCACGACGAACGACTTCGTGGTGGGCGGCGTGCCGGGCGGCGGCGGGGCCGCCGGCAGCCCGGGGATGAACGACTGCGCGACCGGCTGCGCGTTCACCGTCAGCGTCGCCTCGACCTCGACGTTCTCGGGGTAGGTGGCGACGCGCTCGAGGAACGAGCGGCCCGCGTCGATGGTGCCGCGGTAGCGGCGAATGATGCTGATCTCGTTCGGCGGCGCCGTGTAGAGCCGCGACACGTCGATCACCGCGGCCGAGTCCGGGCCGTATGCGGAGACGTTGAACGACGCGAGGATCGCGTCGTAGTTGGCGTTCTGCACCGCCTCGGCGATCGGCGCCGACGGGTCGGAGATGATCGAGTACGAGACGCTGCGGAAGAGCACGCGGTTGCCGCGACGCTCCCACCGCACCACGCGCTCGTCGATCGCCTGGCCGCCGTAGCCATCGCCCTCATTGGTCTTGGCGATCTGCGTGACGAGCAGCAGGTCCTTGCCGAGCTGTGCGGCCGGGATCTCGAAGTAGAGCGAGTTCCCGATCATGTGCGTCTTGAAGAGCCCGTCCTTGGTCTTCACGTCGCCGCGGATGACGGTGTTGTACGGACGCGGGGCGGGTTCGGCGCCGGGGCCGCCGGCGGGTGCGCCGCCTGCTCCCTGTGCCCCTGCTCCCTGGGCGCCGCCGGCCGGTGTGGTCGGCGCGGGTGCGCCGCCGGGTGCGCCGCCGGGTGTGCGGGCCGGCGCCGGAGCGGTCGTGGCCGGCGCCTGTGAGCACGACATGGTCGCGAACGCGAGGCTCGCTGCCAGCGTGATCGCTCTCTTTCGGGTGAGTGTCGTCATTTCTTGGTTTTTTTTGGAGACGTGGGTCGTGAAGACGGCAGGAAAAAGAACGGGAAACGGCAGAGAAGCTAACGCTGGAGAGGCACGCCGGCGCGAATCGCGTCGCTGCCGAACCGTTCGCGCACACGGTCCACCGCGCGGGAGATCGCCCGGTCCTGCGGTCGTTCCACCGCGGTGGTGGGCCCGCCGAACAGGCCCAGCTGATCGGCGTCGCGGGCAGGGCCGAGGTTGCCAAGCGCCACGCCGATGAGGCGAGCGGGCACGTTGCGCGCCGCGCGCAGCTTGAGGAAGAGCGGGAGCGCGACCTCGGCCACGGCGCGGTCCGACTCGATGGCCTCGGGGAGCGTGCGGCTGGCGAGGCGGGTCGTGAAGTCGGCGTCCTTGAGCTTGACCGTGACCGTGCGCGCGCCGAGCCTGTCGCCGCGCAGGTCGGCCGCGACCTTGGCGGATAGCGCCTTGAGGATGGAGGCGAGCTGGCCCGGGTCGCGGATGTCGCGGTCGAACGTCGACTCGCGGCTCACCTGCCGGGCCGGCGCGCGCGACTCGACCGGGGCCGTGTGCATGCCGCGCACCCGCGCCCAGAGCCACTCGGCGGGGCGTCGTCCGAGCCAGCGCGAGAGCGTCGCTCGGTCGTAGGGGAGCACGTCGTTCACGCGCACGAGGCCAAAGCCGGCCAGCTTGTGCTGCATCTTGGGCCCGATGCCCGGGATCTCCGAGAGCTCGAACTCGCGCATGAACTCGCTCTCGTCGCCGTCGGCCACGATCCGGACGCCATCGCCAAAAGAACCGACTTTGCGCGGCTTGGCGCGTTCGGCTGCCAGCTTCGCGATCAGCTTGGAGTTGCCGCCGCCGATCGAGATCCACATGCCCGTCTCGTTGTGGACGGCATCGCGGATACGGCGCGCGGTGGCCTCGAGCGGCTCGTTGGCGTAGAGGACTTCGGTCCCGGAGAGGTCGAGGTACCACTCGTCGATGCTCGCGCCCTCGACCACCGGGGTGAAGCGGGCGAGGACGGCGGCGATGGCCCGGGAAGTCGTGCCGCAGGCGGTCCGGGGAACCGGGACGCAGAGGGCGTCCGGGCAGAGCCGGATGGCCTGGTTGATCGGCATCGCGGAACGGACGCCGTAGGCGCGGGTTTCGTACGAGGCGGAACAGACCACGCCTCGTCCGCCCGGCCTCCCGCCGACGATCAGGAGAGGGGCTTTTCCGGCGCCGTCGGGGTCCACCATGCGGGCCACCGCGACGAAGAAAGCGTCGGCGTCGGCGTGGAGGATTCGGCGGGAACCGGAAGTCGTCACGGAGTAAGGATAGAGCGCGCCGGCTCCGGCGGCTATATTCGCGCCCAATGACCAGAACCGAAGCAGGGCAGGCCGGGGAGCCGGTCTGGCGTCCGAATCCAGAGGGGGTGGCCACCTGCGCGATGGCGGCCTTCTTCCGTTCGGTCGCGGGCCAGCAGGGCACGCCGCGCCTGGAGGCGCCTTATGGCGACTGGCACGCGTGGTCCGTCACGCGGCCGGAGAAGTTCTGGCCTGCGCTCTGGCGCTTCACGCAGGTGGTGGGGCACGAGCGGGCGGGCCGCGATCCGTGGGAGGCGGTGCTCGTGAACGGCGAGCGGATGGCCCCGCCGTACGGTGACGAGGGTCCGCGGTGGTTCACCGGCGCCAAGCTCAACTTCGCCGAGAACCTGCTCCGCCGGCGCGATGATGGCGTGGCGATCATCGCCCGTGACGAGTCCGGGCGGCGGCGCGAGCTGAGCTTCGTCGAGCTCGCGCAGGAAGTGCGGAAGTTCGCCGGCGCCCTTCGCGCGCTCGGCGTGCTGCCGGGCGACCGCGTGGCCGGGTTCCTCCCCAACGCGGCGGAGGCAGTGATCGCGGCGCTGGGTGCTGCGTCGGTCGGTGCCGTCTGGTCGTCCTGTTCGCCCGACTTCGGCGTGCGTGGCGTGCTCGACCGATTCGGGCAGATCGAGCCGAAGGTGCTGGTGGTTGCCGATGGGTACCGGTATGCGGGCAAGCGGATCGACCTGACGGAGAGGTCGCGCGAGATCGTGGCTGCGCTCCCGGGCCTCGAGCGTGTGGTCGTTGTGCCGTTCCTCGAGCCGTTGAAGAAGACGGCGGCGCCGGCGCGCAGGGCGGGCGACTCGCCGCCGCTGGGCGGACACCCGCTGGCGCTCTGGTGGGACGCGTTCGTCGCGGCGGGGAACGATGCGCCCGAGCAATTCGAGCGCCTGCCGTTCGATCATCCCGTTTACATCATGTACAGCAGCGGCACGACCGGCCTGCCCAAGTGCATGGTGCACGGCGCGGGAGGCACGCTCCTGCAGCACCTGAAGGAGCACCGCCTGCACGTGGACCTGAAGGCCGACGAGCGGATCTTCTACTTCACCACTTGCGGGTGGATGATGTGGAACTGGCTGGTGAGTGCGCTCGCGAGCGAGGCGACGCTGGTGTTGTACGATGGCGCGCCGATGCCCGAGTCGAACCCTGGCGTGCTCTGGGACTTGGCGGACCAGGAGCGCGTGGCCGTGTTCGGCACGAGCGCCAAGTTCCTCGCCCTCTCGGAGAAGGCGGGACTGCGTCCGGCCGCGAGCCACCGGCTTGATGGATTGCGGAGCATCCTCTCGACCGGCAGCCCGCTGGCCGAGCATTCATATGATTTCGTCGCGCGCGACGTGAAGCCGGGCGTGCATGTCGGGAGCATCTCGGGCGGCACGGACATCATTTCGTGCTTTGCCCTGTCCAACCCGATGATGCCGGTCTGGCGCGGCGAGCTGCAGTGCCGCGGACTCGGCATGGCGGTTGAGATCTGGGATGCGGACGGGCGCCCGGTTGTGGGCGAGCCGGGCGAGCTCGTGTGCACGCGACCATTCCCGTGCATGCCCGTGGCGTTCTGGGACGATGTCGACGGCGCCAAGTATCGCGCGGCGTATTTCGATTTCTATCCGAACGCATGGCGTCACGGCGACTGGGCGGTGCTGACGGAGCATGACGGCCTGGTGATTTACGGACGCAGCGACGCGACGCTGAACCCCGGCGGCGTGCGGATTGGTACGGCGGAGATCTACCGGCAGGTGGAGCAGTTGCCGGAGGTGATCGAGAGCGTGGTGGTGGGGCAGGAGGCGGGCGAGGACGTGCGGATCGTGCTGTTCGTGCGCCTGCGCGACGGAGTGGCGCTGGACGAGCCGCTGCGCGACAAGATCCGAAAGACGATCCGCGCCGAGACGAGCCCGCACCATGTGCCGAAGGTGATCGTGGCGGTGACGGACATCCCGCGGACGGTGAGCGGGAAGATCTCGGAGATCGCGGTGCGGGAAGTGATCCATGGGCGCGCGGTGAAGAACACGGAGGCGCTGGCGAACCCTGGGTCGCTGGAGTTGTACAGGGATTTGGCGGCTTTGCGGTAGGCGCGCGGCGGCGCTTTTTGCGCGGTGCGGTGCGGTGCGCGGCTCAGTGCGCGGTTCGACGCGCCCGAGCAATCTTGGCCGGGGTGCGCATATGGTCACCCTGGCGATGCTCACGCGTAACGGACATTGGGATGTCCTTTACTGTCTTGTCATAAAGGACAACGGGATGGCCGTTATGCCGGAGCATCGGGAGGAGGACCATGCAGGAGAGGAGCCGAGAGCTGCGCATGAGCACCTCACGCGCGCCGGCACCGCACGCCGGCCCCCGCGCACCGGCAACTAGCGGAACCGCGCGGCTATATTCCGTGAACTACCACTGTAGGCTTCGATTCGACGCGGAGTGGCATATGCGAATCCATGATTGGGCCTCGGGGAATGCGTGGGGTCGCTGGTGGACCAGCGCCCGCACCGGTGCGCGGGGAGCGAGTAGAGCGGTGTGATCACTTCCACCTCTCACCTCTCACTTCCAAGACCATGTCCACCGCCATTGCACCCAAGCTCGAAACCGAGCCCCACGACACCTTCCCCATCAACGGAACCGACTACATCGAGTTCTGGGTCGGGAACGCCAAGCAGTCCGCCCACTATTATCGCGCCGCGATGGGCTTCAAGCTCGTCGCCTACCGCGGACCCGAGACGGGCGTCCGCGATCGCGCCAGTTATGTCCTCGAGCAGGACAAGATCCGCCTCATCCTCACCACGCCCATGGGCCCCGAAGGTGAGATGGCCGCGCACATCGCCAAGCACGGCGACGGCGTGCGCGACATGGCGTTCTGGGTCGACGACGCGCGCGACGCGCACAAGAAGGCCGTCGAGCGCGGCGCCGTCAGCGTCCAGGAACCCACCGTCCTCAAGGACGACGACGGCGAGGTGATCATCGCGGGCATCCGCACGTACGGCGACACCATCCACTCGATCGTCGAGCGCAGGAACTACAAGGGCATCTTCATGCCCGGTTACCGCGCCGTCAGCTCCCCCTACGAGCCAACGGGCACCGGCCTCAAGTACGTCGACCACTGCGTCGGCAACGTCGAGCTCGGCAAGATGAACGCCTGGGTCGAGTTCTACTCGCGCGTGCTCGGCTTCTACAATCTCCTTTCCTTCGACGACAAGGCCATCTCCACCGAGTACTCGGCCCTCATGTCGAAGGTCATGAGCAACGGCAACGGCCGCATCAAGTTCCCGATCAACGAGCCGGCCAAGGGCAAGAAGAAGTCGCAGATCGAGGAGTACCTCGACTTCTACCGCGGCCCCGGCGTGCAGCACATCGCCATCGCCACCGACGACATCGTCAAGACGGTGCGCGAGCTCAAGTCGCGCGGCATCGAGTTCCTCTCGATCCCCAAGACCTACTACGAGACGGTGCTCGACCGCGTCGGCAAGATCGACGAGGACATCGCGCCGCTCGCCGAGCTCGGCATCCTCGTGGACCGCGACGACGAAGGCTACCTGCTGCAGATCTTCACGAAGCCGGCGCAGGATCGCCCGACGCTCTTCTATGAGATCATCCAGCGAAAGGGCGCCAAGAGCTTTGGCGCGGGCAACTTCAAGGCGCTGTTCGAGAGCATCGAGCGCGAGCAGGCCCTCCGGGGAAATCTCTGATGCCTCCGTATCACACGCTCGGCCGCATCCCGCGCAAGCGGCACATCGCCTTCCGCAAGCCGGACGGCGGACTCTACTCGGAGCAGCTCGTCGGCGTCGAGGGCTTCCATGGGCCGGCGGCGCTGCTGTACCACGTACATCCGCCGACGATGGTGAAGTCGGTGCGCCGAGTGGCCGAGGTGTGCTACGAGCAGGATCCCGACCGCACGCTCAAGCACCGGCACTTCCGCACCGCGCCCATCGCGCGGGGCGGGAGCCCGACGCTCGACCGCATCCCGATGCTCTTCAACGACGACGTCGCGATGCTCTACGTGGCGCCGGACAAGGAAGACGAGCACTTCTACCGCAACGCGCAGGGCGACGAGGTGGTGTACGTCGCCGAGGGCGAGGGCACGCTCGAGACGCAGTACGGCGACCTGCCGTTCATCCCGGGCGACTATCTCGTGATCCATCGCGGCATCCTTCACCGCTACCGCTTCAGCAAGCCGGCCAAGCTGCTGGTGATGGAGAGCCGCGGCTACGTGCGGCCCCCGAGCCGCTACCTCAACCAGTACGGCCAGATTCTCGAGGGAGCACCATACAGCGAGCGCGACTTCCGCCTGCCGCGTGAGCTGCGCACGCACGACGAGAAGGGCGACTTCCCGCTGATCGTCAAGCAGTACAACGGCTTCAACGAGATCGTGCTCGCCCACCATCCGCTCGACGTGGTCGGGTGGGACGGGATGTTCTACCCGTGGGCGTTCAACATCCATGATTTCGAGCCGATCGTCGGGCGCGTGCACCAGCCGCCGCCGGTGCACCAGACCTTCCAGGGCGACGGCTTCGTGATCTGCTCGTTCTGCCCGCGGCCGTACGACTTCCACCCGGAAGCGATCCCCGCGCCGTACAACCACTCGAACGTGGACTCCGACGAAGTGCTCTTCTACGCGTCGAGCGAGTTCATGAGCCGCAAGGGCATCGAGTACGGCAGCATCACGCACCATCCCGACGGCATCCCGCACGGGCCGCACCCGGGTCGCGCCGAGGCGAGCATCGGCATGACGCACACCAACGAGCTGGCGGTGATGATGGACTCGTTCCGGCCGCTCAAGGTGGCGAAGGCCGTCCTGCCGTTCGAGGACAAGAAGTACCAGTTCTCGTGGATCGAGGGAGCCGCGGGCGGGGAGGGGTTCTCGCCGCCGACGAGCTGAGCGCCTCAGCTGGGAGCGGCCTCGTCGATCGCCAGCGCGAACTCCTCGACATCCGTCCACGCACCGTCGAACCGCACTCCATTGATGTAGAACGTCGGCGTGCCGTTCACCCCGCTGTGCACGCCGCTCAGGAAATCCTCGCGAACCCGCTCCGCGAACGTCCCCGCCGCCAGGTCATCCAGCACCTGCGCGGCGGAGCCCCCGGCCGCTGCGGCGTACGCGGCCAGGTGCGCATCGTCCAGCGCGTCGGCGCTGTCCTGTTGATGCGTGTAGATCGCGTCATGCATCTTCCAGAACGCGTCCGAGCCCGCGTGCGCGGCGACGCTCTCCGCCGCCTCGGCCGCGTGCTGCGCCTCCGGATGCTGCCGGGTGAGTGGGAAGTTCCGGAAGACGAACCTGAGACGGCCCTCGAATCGCTTGCGCAACTTCCGGAGGATCGGGTGCGCCTGACGGCAGTAGGGACACTGATAGTCGCCGTACTCCACGAGCGTCACCGGCGCATCCGCTGGCCCGAGGCTATGGTCGCGCTCGGACGGCGCGGGTTCCAGCCGGCCGGAGCGTCGGTTCCCCATCGCGGCACTTCCCTCTGCGTTCAGTCGGTCGCGCGCGCCGGCTGGAGCGCGGCGAGCGCCTCGAGAATGCCATCTGCACCCGGATTGACCTCACTCGGAGAGACGTAGCTCCAGCGGATGACGCCGTCCCCGTCGATCACGAACAACGCGCGCTCGGCGGTGCCGACCTTCTCGTCGTAGGCGCCGTACGCGCGCGCGGTCCCGCCCTTTGGCTCGAAGTCGGCGAGCAGCGGGAACTGCAGCTTGCGATTGTCGGCGAACGCCGCGTGGCACCAGTAGCCATCGACGGAGATGCCAAGCACCGTCGCGTCCGAACGCTCGAACTCCGGCAACAGCTCGTTGTAGAGCGCGAGCTGGTCGCTGCAGACCGGACTCCAGTCGGCGGGATAGAACACGAGGACCACCGGCCGACCTCGGTGCTCGCTGAGCGACCAGCGGTCGCTATCGCCCGTGGCGCGCAGCGAAAAATCCGGTGCGATGGTCCCTGCGGCGAGCGCAGCTTCAGTCCCGGTCATCGAGTCCTCCATCCTGTCGGTGCATTCATGCTTGGTGAATGCATCGGCGACGCTATCGCGTTCCCGCTCCCGCGATCGCGTTGAACAGGAACTTGAACGTCCCGTGCGGTTGCGCGCGCTGCATCATGAGCGGGCCGAGCAGCACCACGCGTCCCTTGCCGAGCGGCACCTCGACCGCCGCCGCGCCGCCCTCGAGGGATGACTGGCCCCACGCCCAGCCGCTGCGAAGCGGCGTCGCGGAGTCGTACCATGCGACGACCTTCGCACCCGCGGCCGCCGCGCCTTCACCGAGACGAAAGACCGGGCTCTCGTCGAAGAACACATCGGCCCTTCCGGGCATGCCGTACGCCAGCGGATGGGTGTTGTTGACCTTCACCGAGAGCACGGAGCCCGGCACGTAGAACTTCTCGCGCGGCAGCGGCGCGCCGTTCTCGGCGAGGTGATTCTCCACGGGAAGCTGCAACTGCGCCGCGAGGTTGGCCGCGGATGACCCGATGGCCACCACGGTGCCGCCGTTGGCGATGAACTCGCGCAGTCGCGGGATGGTCTGCTCAGCCGTCACGCGACCGAACTGCCCGCGATACTCGGCCGGCAGGTTCGCAGGCTCGGTGGTGACGCCGCCGCGGCCGCCGCCCGCGCCGGAACCCGCGCCCGCACGGCCCGCGCTCGCTACGGCGGGGATCGCACCCTCAACGAACACCAGCACATCGTACTTCGCATTCAACCTCCCCGCATCAAGCTCCGGTGCGAACACCCGGCCGAACGGGAACTCGAACTGCTCCAGCGTCCACCGCGTCCAACCAGAGGGCATCGAGCCGCCGTAGTTGTCCCAGAGTCCGACGCGCACGCGGCGCATGGCGGGCGCAGCGGCGGGAGCTGCCGCGCGCGTGCCCTCGAACGACACGCCGAGCGTGGTCAGCGAATCCAACAGCGCGCGAGTGCGCTTCGCGTCGCGTCCCGCGTGCACGTAGAACGCGCCGGCACCGACCGGCTTGCCGTCGATCGTCATCTCGCTCGCGACGCGCGAGACGCTCATGCCTGATTTCTGCGAAAGCAGCCGGTTGAGCGCCTTGAATGCGGCGTTCGTGCGCGGGCTCATCACGAAGCCGCGCGCGCCATCCGCGGTCGTGACTTTCCCACGTGGCGGTGCGACGTTCCAGTCGGTCACCGGTTCGAACGGACCCGTGAACGCCTCGAGCACACGATCGAACTCGATCCCCATCTGATAGGCCCAGGTCCAGCCGGCGTTGTCATAGGGCGGCGTCGGCGGCGCGTCGGCATACGCGAACACGTCGGGATGCGCCTGCGGCTCGAACATGTCGATCACGTGCGGGCGGAACGCCTGTGCCGTGGGCACGACGAACGATCCCGCCGGATACGACTTTTCTTGGCCGGCGACGGTGAAGGCGGCCGTCGCGCGCAGCACGGTGATGCCCGTCTCGCGCAGGCCGTTGACGAACTCCACCGCCGTCGGGAAGTCCGGCTGCGCCGCGCTGATGATGTAGCCGCGCGGGTCGCGGTACTCCGGCGCGTGCTGCGCGGCGTAGATGAGCGAGTCGGCGCCCTTCACGCGCTTGGCGACCTCGGCGTCGCGGCGCGGGTTGGCCGTCCAGGTGTCGCGGCTGCCGCGCTCGATGGAGTTCTTGCCCATCCTGTAGATGTTGAACAGCAGGCTCTCGCGGAGGCGCGAGGCGTGGTCGATCACGGCGCGGTTGAGTGAGACCGAATAGTCCACGCTCTGCCGGAAGTGCCATGCCTGCGGCGCGATCGGCATCGCGAGGTCGCTCGACGGCACCTGCCGCGCGGCCACCAGCGGGATCCGCATCGGAGTCGGGGTGCCGATCATCTCGGTGAGCACCGCGATGGTGTTGTGGAAGGTGGCCGTGTTCCTGATGCCGCCGTTCCACCAGCCGTCATAGGGGCCGCCCGAGCGCATCGTCGCGCCCGGCTTGCCCTCGACCGCGAGCCGCGTGTGCATCGCGGTGCCGAGTGACTGGATGCCGAGCAGCATCAGCGGGTCGAGGTTGTAGTTGTACGGCTCGCGGAAGGGCGGGGAGTAGACGACCGTGCCCGCCGGCCCGCTCTGATGGTGGTTGTAGAGCAGCTGCGGGAACCACTCATGATAGAGCACGCGGTTGATGTTCTCCGTCTCGCGCTGCGTGCTCGTGAAGAACTCGCGATTGTTGTCGTGCCCGATGTACTTCTGGTAGAGGCGCGGCAGCCCGGCGAGGGTGCGCCGCGTGGGCACGGAGTCGCGCATGTACCAGTCGGCCACGAGGTCGTTGCCGTCGGGGTTCGCGTGCACGAACAGCACGATGACGTCGTCGAGGAATCGCAGCGTCTCCTCGTCGGTGCGGCTGACCATCTGGTAGATGGTCTCGCCGAGCTGCTGCGCGCCGAGCGTCTCGGTGGCGTGCAGGCCGCCGTCGATCCACACCACCGCCTTGCCCTCCTTCGCCAGCGCGCGGGCTTGATCGTCCGTGAGGCCCTCGGCCTTGGCCAGGCGCATGGAGATGGTGCGATAGTGCTCGAGGCGCCGATGGTTCTCCGGGGACGTCACGATCGCCATCAGCTGGTCGCGCCCCTCGGCCGTCTTGCCCATGACGTGCAGCTTGAGCCGTGGCGACTCGCGCTCGAGGGTGCGCCAGTAGGCGCTGAGCTGCTGATAGTTGGCGAGGAAGTAGTCGTCGCCGAAGTTGGCGCCCAGGGCTTCGCGCGGGGTGGTGATGCGCTCGGAGGGGCGGGGAGCGCTGGCCTGCGCGGCCGTGGCCTGAGGACGCGTGCCTTGAGCCTCGGCGCGCCGCGGCGTGGTCGAGAGCAGCGAGGCCGCGGCGACGAGAAGTGCGGGCAGGGCGAGGCGGCGCAAGGCGCGAGTCATGGTGGTGTGCATGCGTGGGCTACGCCGAGCCCGGCGCAAGCGTTCGCGGCGCTGGGGCACCGGGGTTTCGCGACACCTATTTTAGAGCCACTCTTTCAAACGAGCCGATACCAGTGCGCCTCACCCTCGCCGACCTCGCCCCTGCCGACCGCCAGCGCTGGCTCACGCCGATCATCGCCCCGCGCCCCATCGCGTTCGTGAGCTCGATGAGCGCCGCCGGGGTCGGCAACCTCGCGCCGTTCAGCTTCTTCGCGATGGGAGGCGGCAATCCGCAGTCCGTGGCGTTCTGCCCCGTCGCCGACCGCCATGGCGAGCCCAAGGACACGCTGCGCAACGTGCGCGAGACGGGAGAGTTCGTCATCAACATCGTCTCGCGCGCAATGGCCGAGCGCGTGAACCAGGCGTCGGGCAAGTATCCGTTCGAGGTCGACGAGTTCGACGTCACGGGGTTCACGCGCGTGGCCTCGGAAGTGGTGCGGCCGCCGCGGGTAGCCGAGAGCCCGGCGGCGCTCGAGTGCCGCGTGTTCCAGATCGTGCCGCACGGCAGCGGCCCGGTGCACGCGACGTGGGTGATCGGTGAGGTGCTCGTGCTGCACCTGGCCGACGACATGCTGGCCGCGGACGGCATGCCGGACACCGCGCGAATCAACCCCGCGGCCCGACTCGGCCGCGACGAGTGGACCCATGTGATGGCGGATCACATCTTCTCGCTCCCGCGGCCGGTGGTGAACCTCACGCCGCCGGACCCGGAGTGAGCGCGGGCTGAGCCGTGAGGCGCCCGGGCCGGCAATCGCAATCTTGACATATGCCCATAACGGCATATTATCTGCGGCATGCCACGAGCCGCCACCACCTCCGATGCGTTCAACGCCATCGCCGAGCCGCAGCGACGGAAGATCCTCACGCTGCTGAAGGGCCGTGAGCGGCCCGTGAACGAGGTGGCGCGCGCCATGCGCATCACACAGCCCCGTGCTTCAAAGCACCTCCGCGTGCTGCGCGAGGTGGGTCTCGTCCGCATGCGTGAGGCCGGCCAGCAGCGCCTCTACACGCTCGACGCCCGAGGCCTGCGTCCCATCCATGCGTGGGTCGTCGGATTCGAGCAGTTCTGGAACGGGAGCTTCGACCGGCTCGATTCCTACGTCACGCAACTTCAACAGGAGGCGAACAATGCCAAGTGACCGCGAGATCATCGTCGAGCGCACCATCGGCGGCCCGCCGGAGATCGTGTTCAAGGCGTACACCGACGTGCGGCACCTCGCCCGCTGGTGGGGACCCGATGGCTTCACCACGACGACGAGCGCCTTCGAGTTCCGCGTCGGCGGCGCGTGGGAGTTCGTCATGCACGGCCCGGACGGCACGGACTATCCGAATCACATCGAGTATCGGGAGATCGTGCCCGCCGAGCGCATCGTCTTCGTGCATGGTGAGCGGCAGGGCGACCCGGAGGCGTTCGTCTCGACCATCACCTTCGCCGCGCGGGACGGGGGTGCCGCGACGGACGTCGTGATGCGGGCGGTGTTCAAGGACAAGGCCACGCGCGACAAGGTCGTCACGGAGTTCGGCGCCATCGAGGGCGGCAAGCAGACGCTCGCGCACCTGGACGACTACGTGCGCACGTTGTCCACCGTCGGCGCGGGGAGCGAGTGACCATGACAAGCGGAACGAAGGACGCCAAGGTGTTCGTCAGCGTGACGATGTCGCTCGACGGCTTCATCGCGCCCGAGTTCATGGAGAACGACCAGCCGCCCGAGAAGTGGGTCCCCAAGTGGTCGGAGCTGCAGGCCTACGTGCTGCAGTCCAAGTTCTTTCGCGAGAACCTCAAGTTCGGCGAGGGCGGCGAGACCGGGCGCGACAACGAGATCCTGGAGCACACGTTCAAGCGCACCGGTGTCAGCATCCTCGGCAAGCGCATGTTCGATCTTGGTGAGCAGATGTGGCCCGAGGAGGCGCCGTTCAGGACGCCCGTCTTCGTGGTCACGCACACGAAGCGCGACGCTTGGGTGCGGCCGGGCGGGACGACGTTCCACTTCGTCAACGACGGCGTCGAGAGTGCGCTGCGCCAGGCGCGCGCGGTCGCGGGCGGCCGCGACATCCGTATCAGCGGCGGTGCCAACCTGATCGTGCAGTATCTCAACGCCGGCCTCGTCGACGAGCTTGACATCGCCGTGGCGCCCGTCGTGTTCGGTGCGGGCCTGAGGCTGTTCGAGGGCGTCGACCATGACAAGGTCGCGCTCGAGGTCGTGGAGGCCGTGAACTCGCCGCGGGTGACGCACATGCGGTACGCGGTGCGCCGGCGGTAGCTGCGCGCCGCGCCCGCTACGCGCACTTCATCGCGCTGCCGCCGATCAGCGCGCTGACGGCGCCGATGACGGCGTTCACCAGGTGGGACCAGAGCGGCATCCTCGTCTGGGAGATCGCCTCGAACATCGGCATCGCGCCAGTTCGCGCGGGCGACACCGGATCCGCGCCGAAGGCGTGGACAGCGGCCGCGACGCCCATGATCACCAGCAACGCGGCGAGCAGTCGCGGCCCGGTGGCATCCTTCGAGATCATTCGCGCCACGCGGCCACCCGCGAGTGCCGCGACGACACCGACGATGATGGTGATCAGGATCCACGTCATCGAGACGTCGAACACGCCCGGCCGGAACGCGCCGTCCGCTCCGAGCAGGACCCATGCGAGCGTGAGTGCCGCGAAGGTCACGCAGGCAATAACGATGTAGCCCACCACAGTCGCTCCGATCGCCCGCCCCATGTGTTCGCTCCGGTGAAGGACTCCCTGATTTGGGGGTCGCGGGCGCCGCGCGCAAGTCGCGCTCAGAGCAGGCGGCAGGTGAGCCCGGCAGGCGAGCGCGCCCACCGGGGTATCATCCCTCATGCCGAAGCGCGAAATGGGATGGCGCACCACGCAGCAACCACCGGGCGTCGCCGGGAGTCCCGCAGGAACCCGCTCGTGGCGCGAGCGGTTGGGCGCACTCAGGAACCTGCCGCCGTTCCTGCAGATGATCTGGCGCACGAGCCCGCGGCTCACGCTCATCACGCTCGTCCTCCGAGTGGTGCGAGCGCTGCTGCCGGTCGCCACGCTCTTCGTCGGCAAGCTCATCATCGACGAGGTCATGCGCCTCGCCGGCATCGCCGACCCGCCGGCCACTCTCGCCGACTGGGTCGCCGCCGGCCTCGTGAGCCATCTCGCGTTCCTCGTCGTGCTCGAGTTCACGCTCGCGGTCTGCTCGGACGTGCTCGGGCGCATCGTGTCGCTCGTGGATTCGCTGCTCTCGGAACGGGTCTCCAACGCCACCAGCGTCCGGCTGATGCAGCACGCGGCGACGCTCGACCTCGAGGACTTCGAGGACAGCGAGCTGCAGGATCAGCTCGAGCGAGCGCGACGGCAAACCACCGGCCGGATGGCGCTCATGAGCCAGCTCTTCGGCCAGGTGCAGGACATCGTCACCATCGTCAGCTTCGCCGCCGGCCTCATGATCTACGCGCCGTGGCTGATCCTACTGCTGGCGGTCGCCCTGATCCCGGCGTTCGCCGGCGAGGCGCACTTCAACGCGCAGAGCTACTCGCTCTCGTACCAGCGCACGCCGGAGCGTCGCGAGCTCGACTACGTGCGCCATACCGCGGCCAGCGTGGAGACGGCGAAGGAGGTCAAGATCTTCGGCCTCAGCGGGTTCCTGATCGAGCGCTTCCGGCGGCTCTCGGAGGACCTCTTCAAGGCCAACCGCGCGCTGGCGGTGCGTCGCGCCACCTGGGGCGGTGTGCTCACGACGCTTGGCACCGTCGGTTACTACGTCGCCTATGCGTACCTCGCGTGGAGCACGTTGCGCGGGCGCTTCAGCATCGGCGACCTGACATTCCTCGCGGCGTCCTTCCGCCGGCTGCGCAATCTGCTCGAGAACCTGCTGAGCGGTTTCTCGCAGACGGCTGGGCAGGCACTCTATCTCGATGACCTTTTCTCGTTCTTCGAGATCCAGCCGGAGATCGACTCACCGCCTAACCCGCGTCCGTTCCCGCGGCCGATCGTGAGCGGCTTTGAGTTCGAGGACGTCGGCTTCCGTTATCCCGGGGCTGACAAATGGGCGGTGCGACACCTGAGCTTCTCGCTCGCGGCCGGCGAGGTGCTCGCGCTCGTGGGCGAGAATGGCGCCGGCAAGACGACGCTCGTGAAGCTGCTCGCGCGCCTCTACGACCCCGACGAGGGGCGCATCCTCCTCGATGGCCACGACCTT
>DATLLD010000031.1:0-45398 GCA_035538035.1 Gemmatimonadaceae bacterium
GCTTTGTCGAACTCGGTGGAGCGAGCCAACGCCGCCGATCTTGACCGCAGCGCGCGCCGCGCCCTGAGCGCGCTGGCGAAGATGCGAGCCGCGAGCACTGACGCCGAGTCGGCGGACCTGTCCGCGATCGATCTCGCGATCGACGAAGCGCAGCGACTGCTCGTGTATCCGGCGTCGGCGTCGGCACGTTCGTCTGACGCGGGGACGCGCTGATGCGCATGACCTCGTTCATTCGCGGCGGCTTGGCGGCTGCGGCGCTCCCTCTTCTTATCGCGCTCGATCCGTCGAGCCTCCGCGCTCAGTCCGCGCCGGCGACGACGTTCTATGCCTGCTTCGTACCGGCCAGCGGCACCATGTATGTGATCCGGCAGGCTGGCGCGTCGCGCCAGGATTGCGCGAGTCCGCAGCACGTGCTGGTGGAGTGGAGCATCGTGGGGCCACAGGGTCCGGCAGGGCCGAAGGGTGACACCGGCGAAGCAGGTCCGGCGGGTGCGGTCGGACCGATCGGTGCCACTGGTGCCACCGGCGCCACCGGTGCAATCGGTTCGCAGGGTGTCGCGGGTCCGATCGGTCCTCAGGGTGACGTCGGACCGCAGGGGTCAGTGGGCGCGACCGGCGCCACCGGCCCGCAGGGTAACGTCGGACCGCAGGGCATTGCCGGGCCGACTGGCCCGCAGGGCGACATCGGAGCGACGGGCGCGCAGGGCGTTCAAGGATTGACTGGCGCGACTGGCGCGACTGGTGCGACGGGCCCGCAGGGCGACGTCGGGCCGCAGGGTGTCGCGGGTCCGACCGGACCGCAGGGCGACGTCGGCGCGACTGGCGCACAGGGCATTCAGGGCTTGACCGGCGCGGTCGGTGCGACAGGCCCGCAGGGAGAGATGGGACCGCAGGGAATCATTGGCTTGACCGGCGCGACTGGCGCGACTGGACCGCAGGGTGACGTCGGCGCGACTGGAGCACAGGGCATACAGGGGTTGACCGGAGCGGTCGGCGCGACTGGCCCGCAGGGTGACGTCGGCCCACAGGGTGTCGCGGGTCCGACCGGACCGCAGGGCGAGGTCGGCGCGACTGGCGCACAGGGCATTCAGGGCTTGACCGGCGCGGTCGGTGCGACTGGCCCGCAGGGAGCGATCGGCCCGCAGGGAATCATTGGCTCGACCGGCGCCACAGGTGCGACTGGACCGCAGGGTGACGTCGGCGCGACTGGAGCAGCGGGTCCGCAGGGCGAGATCGGCCCGCAGGGAACGACCGGCGCGACAGGCGCGACTGGCCCGCAGGGCGAGAGCGGTCCGCAGGGAACCATCGGGTTGACCGGCGCGACTGGAGCAACGGGTCCGCAGGGCGAGACCGGCGCGCAGGGAATCATTGGCTTGACCGGCGCGACAGGTGCGACTGGCCCGCAGGGCGAGGTCGGCGCGACGGGAGCAACGGGTCCGCAGGGCGAGACCGGGCCACAGGGCGCGATTGGTTTGACCGGTGCGCAGGGTGAAGCGGGATTGAACGGCGCCACTGGGCCGATGGGACCGCAAGGTCTGACCGGCGTTACGGGCGCCCAGGGCATTCAGGGGCTGACTGGCGCGACCGGACCGCAGGGTGAGGCGGGATTGGACGGCGCCACTGGGTCGATGGGACCGCAGGGACCGGCCGGTGCGGCGGGACTGGATGGGGCCACCGGGCCGATGGGACCGCAAGGCCCGGCTGGTACCGCGGGACTTGATGGTGCAACCGGACCAATGGGACCGCAGGGTCCGGCCGGGCCCCAAGGCATTCAGGGCATCCAAGGGTTCGGAGTCGACTCCGTAGCGATCGCGACGATCTATGCCTCGAACGCGGATCTGCTGAATCGGATGGCGAACCTCGAGGCACAGGTGATCCAGCTGACTGCCAACCAGAGCGCCGTCATCCAGGCGAACAACGCAATTGTGAATCATGTCAGAAATGAATGGGGCGAACCTGGGTTTGCATTGCGTCTTGTACTGACGACCGGCGTGCTGACAGCCATCCCCTGACCGTACGGCGACCCGTACCACCGCGCAGGCGGCGGGCCTCTCGGCCCGCCGCCTGCGCTCGTTTTGCGTACCTTTTCCAGCGTCGACGCACATTGCCCCACGGCGATGCAACCACTCTCGCGGAGCAGCACCTTTCATGACGTTCTACCGAGCCCTCGCCGCCTCCGCCCTGCTCGCCGCCTGCTCGCTCACCGCCGCCATGAACGCCCAAGAACCGCAGCCGTGGCCGCAACACTCGCGCTCCCGCCCCGCACCGCCGGTCGAGATCGCACCCGCGCAGTCGCTCCCCGCATCGCCGCCTGCCGGCGCCATCGTCCTCTTCGACGGCAAGGATCTCTCCCCCTGGCAGCGCGCCGACGGCAAGAACACTCCAGCGCGCTGGACCATTCTCCCCGACGGCGCAATGGAAGTCGCGCCGGGCAGCGGCGACATCGAGACCAAGGAAGCCTTCGGCGACGTCCGCCTCCACGTCGAATGGGCCTCGCCTTCGCCCGCCATCGGCGAAGACCAGGATCGCGGCAACAGTGGAGTCTTCCTCATGGGCCGCTACGAGGTGCAGGTGCTCGACTCGTACGGCAGCGCGACATACCCGGACGGCCAGGCCGGTGCGATCTACGGGCAGTTCCCACCGCGCGTGAACGTGAGCCGCGCGCCAGGCGAGTGGCAGTCGTTCGACATCGAGTTCCGCGCCCCGCGCTTCAGCGCCGACGGCACGCTCGCGAGCCCCGCCAGACTCACGGTCCTTCACAATGGCGTGCTCGTGCACGAAGACGTCGCACTGCTCGGGCCGACGTCGCACCGCGTGCGCGCCCCGTACGAGACCCACGCCGCCGCTCTGCCGATCAAGCTCCAGGATCACGGCCATCGCGTGCGCTTCCGCAACATCTGGTTGCAGCGACTCGACAACAAGGAGTGACGGGCACGGCAGGGCGGGGCAAGGGCGTTGAGTGAGGACACTCACTCCCACACCCGGAGATGCAATGACCTCCTCTCCCGACCTGCTCCGCTTCGTGCGCGCACATCGCGATGACCTGGTGCTCAGCGTGTACGTCGAGGGCATTCCCTCAGACCCCGCCGAACGCGAACGCTGGAGGGTGCACCTCCGGAACGGGTTCGCCACGGCTCGCGAGGCACTGGGAGATGCCTCGCGGGAGGAACGTGAGGCGTTCGAGCGGTGCGCCGCATTGGTGTCCGAGCGCCTGACGAGCCGGCCGGAACGCGGCGACAATGGTTGGGCCTGCTTCTGCACCGCTGATGGCGAGATCATCGACACGACGCTTCCCGAAGGCGACGAGACCTCGGTGTCGTGGGGATTGGGCGTCCGCATCGTCCCCTACCTGCGCGTGGCCGACGAGTCCGCCGAGAACGCCATCATCGTGCAGCTTGACCGTCGGCAGGCGGTGGTCAGCCAGCTCCGTGACGGTACGCTGCACGAGCTCTTCACGAGCGGCACGGACGAAACGCACAAGCCGGCCAGGCACATGGGCGACACGCCGCGCTACGGCTTCCACCAAGGCAAGCGTGGCGTCGCCGTCACGGACGACATCCAGCGCCAGCGGCGCGAGGCCACCGAGCGGCTCTTCTCCACCGTGCAGAAGCGCCTCGCGACGATCGCCGAGGGCGGGCTCCCGATCGTGATCGGCGGCACGCCCGAGACCACCGCGCACTTCGTCAACACGCTGCCGACGTCGATCGCGTCGCGCTGCGTGGTCACGCCTGCGCTCAATCCCCAGTCGACCGAGGCGGAGACGACGGAGGCCGTGCGGGCGGCGCTGCGCATCCTGCGGTCGCGACTGCAGGCCCGCCGGGTGAGCGCACTGCATGATGCAGCCTTCGCCGATGGCCGCGCCGCCGTCGGCTTCCAGGAAGCGGCGCGCGCCGCCGACCTCGGCGCCATCGCCGAGCTGATCTTCAGCGATCGCGCGTGGCGCGAGAACCCGGAGGAGATCGAGGCGCTGGTGCAACGCGCGCTGGCTGATGGCGCCGACGTGACGTTCGCCTCCATGGAGGAACTCGAGGCGGCCGCGCAGGAAGACGACGACGGCGTGCTCGCCGGGCTGCGATTCCCGGTGCCGGACCGACGCTAGCGTTCGCACGTGCGGAGCGGGCGCCGCCGATGGTCCAGTCCTTGCAATTCGGTGCCCGCATGAGCATCCGCCGTGAGCCGCCGCGACTGCCCGATGAGCTGGCAAGCCTCATCGAGCCACAGGAGCGGTTTGAGGCGTTGCGCCGTCAGGCGCAGCTCCGCGCCGGGACTGGCCTCTGCGACGTCGGCTTCGCGAACGATCGCGATCGTCCCGACCCCGCCGTCGTGCAGGCGCTGCGTGATGCACTCGATGACGAGCGATCACTGGCGCTGCAGCACTCGCCCGACGGCGGCGCGACGATCCCGCGTCGCTTGGTCGCCGGTCAACTGAGCCGGCTCTACCGACGACGATTCCACTACCGCGACATCGTGCTGACGCCGGGCGCGACGGCGGCACTCAACATCGTCCTCCGCTCGCTCCGCACCGGCCGCCCCGACGACGAGGTGGTCGTCGTGACGCCGTGCCGGATGGACTATCCGCTCTACCTCGCACAGCTGGGCCTGCGGATGGTGCCCGCACCGGTCGACCCGCGAACGCTCCATCTCGACCTCGATCGCATCCGTGGGGCGCTGTCACCGCGGACGCGTGCCGTGGTGCTCTCGCAGCCGGCGAACCCCACCGGCATCGCCTACGGCGCCGACGAGTTGCGGGCGCTCTCCGGGTTGCTGCAGGACAGCGTGTTCACCGAGCCGCCGCTGCTGATCAGCGACGAATGCCACCGTGACGTGCGATTCGGCCACGAGAGATTCACCTCACCGGCCGAACTCTACCCGCGCACCTGCATCGTCCACTCGTTCGGGGAGAGCCTCGGCATCGTGGGCCAGCACGTCGGTTACGTGGCGGTGTCGCCGGACATGAAGGACGGCCGCGCGTATGGCGTGCTCCTCACGCGGCTCATGCGCGCGATGGGCTATTCCACGCCGACCACCCTGATGCAGCTGGCGCTGCCGCGGCTGCTCGAGCTGCAGCCGCGGTGCGGTGACCTGGAGGGTCGGCGCGCCCGGGCGCTCGCCGGCCTGCGCGCCGCCGGCTACGAAGTGACGGCATCCGACGCCACGTTCTTCCTGTACCCGCGCACGCCGGACGGTGACGACTTCGCGTTCGCCGAATGCCTGGCCGAGCGCGGCGTGATCGTGCTGCCATCATCGCTGTTCCATCACTGCGGGCATTTCCGACTCTCGCTGGCCGTCTCGGACGCGACGCTCGATGCGGCGCTCAAGGCGTTCGCCGAAGTGCGTGATGGCAGCGCGGGCGCCTCACTCGAAGCGCGCGCACCATTCGCCTTCGAGTCGCGAGACGAACACGTCGCCACGATGAAAGAGGTTGACCAGTTCCGGATCGCGTGAGTGCACGACCGTCCATGGTCCACGCCGTGAGAAGATGCAGTAGGCATCCGAGTAGCCCTGGGCCAACGCGGGATCGATCCGGCCGCTGAGGCCGACGACGCCCGCGCGCCAGGCGTCGTGGAAGAGATGGTCGAGCACGGCGCCGACCTGGGCCGGCCCGGCTGCCACCTGCAGCACCTCGCCGACGGCGCGCGCGGGGAAGTACGCGATGTACCAGCCGAGCACCTCGCCGCTCGCGGCGCGCACGAGGACGCGATGCAGCGGGCCGCGACGCGAGAAGTGCCCGGCTCGTGCGAGGCGCCATCGCAGGTCGTCGCGCGCATCGCGTCCGTACGCCGGCACGAGCGCGCGGCGACCGATGAGCAACGGCAACATCGCGCTCATCGTCCGGGCGTCCAACTGCTCACCGGTGCTCTTGGGCGCGACACGACGGAAGTGACTGCGGGGCAGCCGGGTGACGACCGCGTCGAACGCCGCCGCGATGGGCCAGGCAGCCACCGCCAACGCGGCGAGCGGTTTGCGCGCGCGGAGGAACGACAGCGCGAAGCGACCCGGTCGCAGGGGGCGCATGAACTGGAAGCTCGCCAGCCTGATGGTGGAGCCGCCTGCCCACTCCCAGAGCTTGAGCACGTTCTCGCCGCACTCGTCGCTGAAGGAAAGGTCCTGGGGGCCGGCAAGGTGTCGCCGCATGAGCAGCAGGCCGGCGAGCCCCCGACGGTCGGGGTCCACGCCGAACTGCGTGCAGCAGGTCGCCCAGATGAGCCGGTTGCCGTGGTGCATGCGCACGGGCACGACACCGAGGAATCCGATGATCTCCCCTCCCTTCTCGCACACGAGTGAGTGGAACGGCGTGCCGCGTCCCGGGCCGTCGACGAACACCTCGCGCAGGTATGTGGCGTACGCGTTCGCGGTGCGGCGGTGCGGGCCATCTCCCTCAGGGAATACCTTGAGATGGAGCTTGGCGACGCCGGGGATGTCCGCCGCCTCGAAGGCGCGGATCTGGCGCGAGGGCGCGCCATGCTGCGGCGCGTCGGGGTTCGCGGCGTTCGCGTCGCCGGCGGCTCCGCCGACGCGCGCGTCCGGCTCGTTCGTCTTGTCGGGAGTGGTGCTCGTCCGCATGCTCCTGGTCTCCGTCTCGACACGGACAGGAGAGCAAGAAGCGGACCTCCGACTACATCGCGAGCACCGCCGCGAGCGCGAGGATCGCGGGCGCGCCCTGTATCCAAAAGATGCTGCGCTTGACCGTCATGCCACCGTAGAGGCCCGCGATGATGACGCAGGCGAGGAAGAAGATCGCGACATCGCGTCGCGACGCCAGAAGGCTCCACGCCAGCCCCGCGGCGAGGAATCCGTTGTACAACCCCTGGTTCGCCGCGAGCGTCGCCGACTGTGCCGCGGCCTCGGGCGTGAGACGGAAGATCCGCCTGCCGGTGGGCGTGTTCCAGAGGAACATCTCGAGCACGAGGAAGCCTGCGTGCGACAGCGCGACGAGCGCAACGAGAAGTTGCGCCACGAGCGAAACGAGGAGCTGCGCGACGGCATGCGCTTCAGCTGGCATTGTCCGGCGCGTGCGGGGGCCGCTCGTTGCGCATGAGCCAGTAGAGTCCCAGTTCGCGTACCGCCTCGAGGAACTCGGTATAGAGCACCGGCTTGCGCACGTAGCTCGTGGCGCCGAAGCGGTAGCCTTCGATGATGTCCTGGTCCTCCCGCGAGGAGGTGAAGATCACCACGGGCAGCCACTTCGTGCGCGCGTCGGCGCGAAGCCGTCTCAGCACGTCGATGCCGCCGAGCCGCGGCAGCTTGAGGTCGAGCAGCACGACGCGCGGGGTCGGACGGTCCTTCACGTCGGCATAGCGCCCGGTGCCGAACAGGTAGTCGAGCGCTTCGACACCATCGCCGACCGTCACGACGTCGGTCGTCAGGTTGTTCTTGCGGAGCGCACGGAGAGTCAGTTCCTGGTCGTTCACGTTGTCCTCGACCAGGAGGATCACGTCCTTCATGACTCGGTCCCCGCCGGCTCATGCCGGCCGCCCAAGGTGAAATGGAACGTGGCACCCTTTCCGGGCGTCCCCTCGGCCCAGACCGTCCCACCGTGTCGCAGTATGATGCGCTGCACGATGGCCAGACCCACGCCCGTTCCGGGGAAGTCGGTTTCCGAGTGCAGTCGCTGGAAGACCCCGAACAGCTTGTCGGAATATCGCATGTCGAACCCCGCCCCGTTGTCTCGCATGTAGTACGACGGGCGACCGACGGCATCGCCCGGCCCCCGACCGAACTCGATGACCGCTGACGGGACCTTGCTGGTGAACTTCCAGGCGTTCTCCACCAGGTTCTGCACCACGAGCGCGATCAGGCGCTCGTCGCCGAACGCGAGCGGCGCGTCGTGGGCGATCAGCCGCACCTGGCGCGCCGGCTCGAGTTGGTGCATCTGGCCAAAGGCCTCCGCGACCAGCGGAACGAGCGAGACACGTTCGCGACGCAGTTCGGTCCGCGAGACGCGCGAGAGTTCCAGCAGCTCGTCGATGAGCCGCCCCATACGGCCGGCCGCCGCGCTGACACGGTTCAGGTAGTCGTTGCCGCGCGCGTCCAGCTTGTCGCCGTAATCCTCGAGAAGCGCCTCGCTGAATCCCTGTAGGGCCCGCAACGGGGCGCGCAGGTCATGGGAGACGGAATACGAGAATGCGGCGAGCTCGCGGTTGGCGGCCTCGAGCCGCTGCGCGCGCTCCTCGAGCGAGAACTGCATGGCCCGTCGCTCGGAGATGTCGCGCATCACGCCACCCACGAGGCGCGCGCTCCCGGCAACCCAGCTCGCAAGCGAGAGCTCCACGGGAAACTCCGTGCCGTCCTTCCGGCGCGCGGTGACCTCGATGACCCGCCCCAGCCGGCGCTGCTCCGCGACGGCCATCAGCCGCTCGCGGCGACGCTCGAGGCCCGGTCGCTCGCGCTCGGGCAGCAGCAGGCTGAACGGACGCCCGATCAGCTCGGACTTGTCGTAGCCGAACATGCGCTCGCCCTGTTCGTTGATGAAGACGATGCTGCCGCCGTGATCGGCCGTGACGATCGCGGCGCCCGACGACGATGCGAGCGCCCTGAACTGCTGCTCGCTGCCGGCCAGTTGACCGAGAGTCTGCTCGAGCTCCCGGGTGCGCTCCGCCACCTGCCGCTCGAGCGAGTGGTGACCCTCCTTCACCGCCGCTGCCATGCGGTCGAACGCGCCGGCGAGTTGGCCGATCTCGTCCTTGCGGCCCAGCGCGAGGCGTTGCTCGTAGTCTCCGGCAGCCATCTTCTGGGCGGCGTCGGTGAGCGCGCTCAGGGAACCCGTGACAGGGCGGCTGAGCAGCCAGCCGGCAGCAGCCCCGAGCATCGACACGAGGAGGCCGATGACGAGGATGCGATGCAAGAACAGCGTGGGACGGGCATAGACGCGCGCGGGCGTGAAGTCCACCCAGACGAACCACGGACTTCCCGGGATCGGCTCGGCCGCACCCATGCGTTTCCCCAGTCCGACGATCTCGGTCTGTTGCAGCCCGCCTGACTCCGCCGTACCCACCGTCGGTCCCGCGGCTGGACGCTGCAAGTCGGTCCAGCCCGTCGCCGGGTGGCCGACGAGGAAGCGCGCTTCGCGACCGATCAGGTTCGTGATCACATCGACGAGTCGGACTGTCGCCGGCTCGGCGACAACGGGCCGTCGCCTGGCCACGAAGCCGAGATGCCGTCCACCATCCCTCACGGCGGCTACGATGTCATACCAAACGACGCCGTCGACGATCCGGATGGGGCCCGCCGCAACGGAGTCGGCATCCGAGAGTTCGGGGCGCACTCGAAGCGCATCGGGCACGCGCAGGTCGGCGGGCGCCTCCGCCGTCGCAAAGACCTGCCCCGCCGCATCCCAGAGTTCGAGAGCACCGGGAGCGTTCGACGCCTGTTGCCCGAGAGTGAGGGCGCGACGTGCCAACTCGAGCGTCACCGCATCCGGCGAGCGGAGCGCGCGCCGGATCCTCGAATCGGAAGCGACGGCCGCCACTTCGGCCTTGCGGGCGGCGACCACCGGCGCGAGCAGGCGCGAGATCTGTTCGGAGGCCATCCGCACGCGGCTCGAGTATTGTGCCTCGGCGAGCGCGCGCATCTCGTGGTACGCGAGCATCGCGAACGCGGCGATGAGCGTGCTGAGCAGCAGTGCTATGGTGACCGGCAACCGCAGGCTGAGGCGGGTATGCATGCTGCCAACTACCCCCGTGCATGAACGCAGAGAACGATGCACCCGCACGTCGACGGCGGGAAGTGCCGTTGCACGCCTGAAGGCCCACGAGTAAGGTCGGTCAGACGCGCACGCCGAATACACCTCCTGCGACGACATGGGTGCAAATGACGATCCTGCACGGACTGGCGCCGGTGCATGGCCCCGGCGCGAATGTCCTGATCCTCGGCTCGTTCCCCGGCGCGCGGTCGCTGGCGACTCGCCGCTACTACGCGTTCGGCCACAACCGCTTCTGGCCCGTGATGGCGCGCATCTGCGAGCTCAGCGCCGAGGCGCCGTACGCGGAGCGGCTGCGCTCGCTGCGAGCGCACGGCATCGCGCTGTGGGACGTGCTGGCCTCGTGCGAAAGGCGCGGCTCGATGGACGCGGACATCGTGCGCGGTAGCGAGCTGCCGAATGACTTCGGGGATCTCATGCGAAGGCACGGAGAGTTGCGCCGGGTCCGCTTCAACGGCCAGACCGCGGCGCGACTCTTCTCGCGCCTCGTGATTCCCCACGAGCACTGGGACGACACCGGCCTCGACTTCGCCGCGCTGCCATCGACGAGCCCAGCTCACGCCGCAATGGGCATCGACCGCCTCGCGGCGACCTGGCACGCATCGCTCGGCGTGAGCTGACGGTCCCTCCGTCATTCGCCCGTCATGGAAGCCGCTTCAACTCGACCCTCCGGTTCCGGGTCCGGCCTTCCGCCGTCGCGTTCGATGCCACGGGCGCCGACGGACCGTAGCCCCGCGCGCTGAGGCGCGATGCATCCACGCCCTTCATCACGAGGTAGTCGCGCACCGCCTCCGCGCGCCGGCTCGAGAGCCGCATGTTCGTCGCGTTCGACCCGGTATTGTCGGTGTGGCCCTGCACCTCGACGTTGACGTCCTTCGCGTTCACGAGCGAGGCCGCGACGCGATCGAGGATCGTCATCGCGTTGGGTGAGAGCTCCGCGCGTCCCGTCAGGAATGTCACGCCATCGAGGACGAGCGTCGTCTTTCCTTCCTCGAACACGATCGCGCAGCCGCGCGAATCCACGCGTACGCCGGACGCCGTGTTCGGGCAGTTGTCCGAGGGATCGACGACGCCGTCCCCATCGGAGTCGGACGGCAGTGCGCAGCCCCGGCCATCCACGCGCGTCCCCACCGGTGTCTCCGGGCAGGCGTCGGCGGTGTTCACGACGCCGTCACCATCCGCGTCGACCGGGCATCCGCGGGCATCCACGCGCGTGCTCGTCGGCGTGTCGGCGCAGGCGTCCACGTTGTCCATCACGCCATCCCGGTCGGAGTCCACCGGCACCGCACAGCCGCTGGCATCAACGCGCGTGCCGGCGGGCGTGCCCGAGCAACGATCCGACGGATCCATCACGCCATCACCGTCGGAATCCCTTGGCGGCACGCAGCCGCGCGCGTCGACCACCGAGCCGGCGGGAGTCGCGGGACACTGGTCCAGCGCATCGCTCACGCCGTCACGGTCGGCATCCTTCGGCCCCTGTCGGCCGATTCGGAAGTTGAGTCCGGCCTGCACGCTCCAGTGGGTCATCTCGATGTCGACGCCAGGCCCTTCGGTGATCGGGCTGGGCAGGTAGTCGACGATGCCGTCGAAGCGCAATCCGACGTGGTCACCGAGCTTGCGCTCGAGCCCGAACAGCGCCTGATAGCCATCATCCGAGAAGACTTCCGCATCGCTCGGATCGAAGCGATCGCGCACCCAGCCGAGCCCCCAGATGGTCTTCCACGAGCCGCCGACCGGCCGATGCAGTGCGAGGCGCAGATAGTAGGGCCGCATGCGCGACTCGGTGCCGTCACCTTCGCGATCCATGTAGCTGATGGAATGCTCGAACTCGGCAGCCAGGTTGGGAAGGATGAACAATCCCACGCGCGCACCAAAGCCTCTTGCGTCGTCGTGATTCAGCTGGTCGTCAAGAAACATGTAACGGCCGAACAAACCGATGTCGAAGGTGCCTGCGCGTTGCGCGGCGAGTGGCGACCCGAGCAGGAGAGCGGCGCCGATTGACACCATCATACGACCGAACATGGGATCCTCAGTTTTTTGGGGGCTGTCGCATCTCATACACGCGAAGCGCACAACGTTTCAACGCTGCGTCGGCGCCACAGCGCGCCGCGGCGATGGTCTGGACCTGAAACGCCGCCGCTGGAGGTGCCGTAGGCTGGCCTACCGCAACCGCCCATCGCGACCTTCCACTGACCGAAATGACTCCCATGTCCGCCTCGATCCGCGACCTCCGGCTGGGCTTTCGCACGCTGCGCCGCAGCAAGGCCCTCGTGCTGGTCTCGGTGCTCGCCCTTACGCTCGGCATCGGCCTGACGACGATGATGTTCAGCATCGTCTACGGTGCCCTGATGAAGGGACTCCCCTACGAGGACGGCGACCGCATTCTCATGCTGTTCCGCTCGAACGCCGAAAGCGACATCGAGCGGCAGTCGCTCCCGGTGCAGGACTTCCATGACTTCCGCGCGCAGCAGCAGGGCTTCGCCGACCTTGGGGCGTACACCTCGGGCACGATGAACGTCAGCGGCACCGACCGCGCCGAGCGCTATCGCGGCTCGTGGGTGTCCGCGAACGTGTTCGGCATGACGGCCACGCAGCCGATCCTCGGGCGCGACTTCCGGCCCGGCGAGGACTCGCCGCAGGGCGCGAGGGTCGCCGTGCTCGGGCACGCGATGTGGACGAACCGCTTTGGCGCCCGCGCCGATGTGCTCGGGACGACCATGCGCGTCAACGGCGTACCCTATGAGATCATCGGCGTGATGCCCGAGGGGTTCCGGTTCCCCAACGACGACCAGCTCTGGCTGCCGCTGCAGACGGACCCGCTGCTCGGCGAGCGCGGCGAGGGACAGTTCGTCGAAGTCGTCGGCAAGCTCAAGGCGGGCGTGACGATCGACCAGGTGAACGCCGAACTCGCGACGATCTCGCGGCGGCTTGCGGCGGACCATCCGGTGGCGAACAAGGGATTCGTCACGGGCGCCGTGCCGTTCATCGATCGCTTCATGGGAGCAGAGGTGAAGGGGCTCCTCTACACGATGCTCGGCGCGGTGTTCTTCGTGCTGTTGATCGCCTGCACGAACGTGGCGAACCTGCTCCTCGACCGTGCGGCGCACCGGAGCAAGGAGGTCGGCGTGCGAGCGGCCCTCGGGGCGTCGCGACTCGCCATCATCCGCATGTTCCTGTCGGAGGCGCTCGTGCTCGCCGCGGCCGGCACCGTGCTCGGCGTCATCGTGGCGTACGTCGGCATCGACATATTCAACCGCGCGATCATCGACACCGAGCCGCCGTTCTTCATCGACATCGGGCTGCACCCGCCGGTGCTGTTGTTCAGCATCGGCGTCGCGGTGCTGGCGACGCTGTTCTCCGGCTTGATCCCGGCGCTGCAGTCGTCGCGCTCGGACATCTCGGAGGTGCTGAAGGACGAATCGCGCGGCGCCTCGAGCCTGCGCGTCGGGCGCATCAGCAAGGCGCTGGTGGTGTTCGAACTGGCACTCTCCTGCGGCCTGCTGGTGGCCGCGGGCCTCATGATCAAGAGCGTCGTGCGGGCCGGCAGCGCCGACACCGGCTTCGCAACGAGCACCGTGTTCACGACGCGCGTGGGGTTCCCCGAAGCGTACCGCGACACGGTGGCGCAGCGGCTCTTCTTCGAGCAGCTGGCAGAGCGAGTGGGTGCGTTGCCGGGCGTGGCGGGCGCCGCCATCGCGTCCGGGCTTCCCGGGGCGCGGCAGGGCCTCTCCGGCACGCGCTTCGCGCTCGAAGGCGGCACATATGCGGAGGACCGTGACTATCCCGAGGCCAACGAGGCGTCGGTCTCCCCGGGATTCTTCGGCACGTTGCAGATCCCGCTGCGCCAGGGTCGTCTGTTCACCGACGCCGACCGGCTCGACGCGCTCCCCGTGGCGATCGTGAACGAGCGATTCGTCAGGCAGCACTTGGCCGGCGCCGACCCCATCGGCCGCCGCATCCGGTCCGGCACGGCGAACTCGACGTCGCCCTGGGCGACGATCGTCGGCGTGGTGCCCGACATGCTCGGCGGCGATCCCGACGACCCGCGTCCCGCCGTCATCTTCTGGCCATTCGCGCAGAACCACCGGAACTTCGCGTACGTCGCGGCCCGCAGCGACGCCGCACCACTCGCGCTCTCCGACCCGATTCGCGACGTCGTCGCCTCGCTCAATGCGGACATCCCGACCTACTGGCCGATGACGCTCGAGCAGGCGATCGCCGAGAACCTGTGGTTCGTCCGCGTGTTCGGCACGATGTTCATGGTGTTCGGCTTCGTCGCGCTCTTCCTCGCGTCGATCGGCCTCTACGCGGTGATGTCGTTCTCGGTGAGCCGGCGCGCCCGCGAGGTCGGCATCCGCATGGCGCTCGGCGCGACTGCTCGCGATGTCGTGCGGTTGATCTTCCGGCAGGGCGCCGTGCAACTCGTCATCGGACT
This sequence comes from Gemmatimonadaceae bacterium, assembly GCA_035538035.1. GTDB lineage: Bacteria > Gemmatimonadota > Gemmatimonadetes > Gemmatimonadales > Gemmatimonadaceae > Pseudogemmatithrix. Next base: position 14,136 of record DATLLD010000031.1, read on the forward strand.
CGGCATCGGGCTCGCGCTCGCGGCGGGCATCTCGCGGCTGCTCGCGGTGATCCTGTACGACGTGAAGCCGCTCGACCCGTTCGTGTTCGGCGGGGTCACCGTCGTCCTGGCGATCACCGGCGCCATCGCTTGCCTGCTGCCGGCGCAGCGGGCCACGCGCGTGCAGCCGTCGGACGCGATCCGGAGCGAGTGAACTACAGGGGAGCCTGATGCGGCGACGAGCGTGCCGCGGGTCGGATGAACGGTGTAGTATGCGGCATGACGGCCCCTGCCCCGAACATTCGCTCACGGCTGCTGATCGCCGCCCTGCTCTGCGCCGTCGTCTTCCTCACTTGGGAGACGATGGTCCGCACCTGGGACTTGTACCGCACCGCGCCGCTCGTCGACCTGCCGGGGCACTTCCTCGCGGGCTGCGCGTCGAGCGCGCTCGCCTTCTGGTACGTGCAGCGGCGGCGCAGCCGGCGGAACCGCACCGAGAAGCCGTACGGCTGGGCGATCGGCATCTCGATCGCGATCGCGCTGCTCTGGGAACTCGTGGAGAAGCTGCAGGAGGTCATCAGCCCCGACCCCGCCTACCTCCGCGACGTGTTCTGGTGGGACGGCTTCTTCGATGTCGTCGCGGGAACGGCGGGTGCGGTGCTCGTCTTCCCGATCTTGCGCTGGCTGCGCGATCGGTTCCGGGCGTTCAAGCCGATGGATGTGTGACGGGGGTGGGACGACGCTCCAGCCAAAGCCGCAACACCATGTCGTCACCGGGCACGCGATAGGACAGGCCGATGCCGCCATTGACCGGCGCCGCCGCGCTCGGTGGGCTCGCGTAGATCTCCGATTGGAGCACGAGGTCGCCGCGCGCGTCGTAGGTCACGATGCCGCGGTCGTACAGGGGCTGCGCGACCCGCGGCAGAAGCGTGCGCACGCCATCGACGGTGACCACCGCGTATTCCATGATGCTGACGCCAAGCTCGAACCGGCGGGTCGGCGCGCCATGCAGGCGAAACGTCCCGGCCTCGACTCTCACCAGGTGAAGCTCCGCAACGTCGTCCCACATCACCCACGACGAGTCGATCACGACCGGCAGTGCCTCTTCGTTGAACCGCCGCAGGTCGGTGATCACGTCGGCGTCCGTCACGGAGACGCTCGCCGTGCCTTCGACCCCCTCGGACGTTGCGCGGATGGTCGTGGTGCCCGCCCCCACACCGCGGACGCGGCCGGACGGATCGATGATGGCAACCGCGGGGTCGTCGACACCGAGCGTCACCAGGCGCCCCATGACATTCCGGTCGCCCTCTCCCTGGACGCGGACTCCCAACACGCTGACATCGCCGATGCCAAGGGAGATGTCGCCGGTCGCTATCGTCACGCGCAGCACGTGCAGCCGCTCGATGGTGACGCTGACGATGACACTGGCCTCGCCCCCGCTCGCGCGCACCCGCGCACTACCGGGCGCCAGCGCCGTGAACACGCCGCCCTCACCCAGCTCGAGGCGATCGGGGTCGAGCGACTCCAGCGCCACCGGCACGTCACCCAGTGTGTCGCCGGCGGCGTTGACGGCGACTGCCGTCAGCAAGCCAACATCACCCTGATAGAGTCCGGTCAGGCTGCCGGAGACGACGATGGACACGGCGTCGCCGGGAGCAGCCGGCGAGGAACCGTCGCAGCCTGCGAGCAGGGACGCGACGAGAATGGTGAGGAGCGAACGGGATGCGTGCATGGCGCAGGCGTGGGTGGCGGTATTTCTTCCTGAGCGACTACCAGCCGCGCCAAGGAAAGGTTTCGGTCTTCTTCACTCTCGCCATGCCTCCGCACACCGCCCTGACACGACTCATCCCGCTGATCCTGGCCGCTGCCCTGCCAAGTTGCCGGGCAGCATCGCAGGGTCCACCGGCGCCGGTGCGAGAGACCACGGAGTGCCGCGTCACCCGCATCGTCGACGGCGACACGGTCCACTGCGCCGGCACCGGCAGCGTGCGGCTCATCGGCATCGACTCGCCCGAGCGCAGCCAGCCACCGTTCGCGGCGCGTTCGGCGGCCGCCCTCCGCGCGCTCATCCCAGTGGGCACGGTCGCGCGACTCGAGCGCGACATCGAGGCGCGCGACCGCTACGGCCGCGCGCTCGGCTACATCTGGCGCGGCGGAGAACTCGTGAATTGGCGGATGGTGAGCGACGGCTACGCCGTGCCGCTCACCTACCCTCCCAACGTGCAGTACGTGGACTTCTTCGCCTCCGCCCAGCGCGCCGCCCGCGATGCCGGGCGCGGACTCTGGGGCGACGACGGGTTCGCCTGCGCGCCGGTGGAACACCGGCGCGGACGCTGCTGAATCAGGGCATCGCTCCGGACAGCTTCGCGCGACGCACGATCACCGCCGCCTGCCCGACTTCCTTGAGGCCCATCACTGATTTCGGGTCGCGCATGTCCGGCCTGGCCTGCTCGTCATGCTCGTGCTCCTCGGCCGCCTTGCGGGTCCAAGCGACCGTGATCTCGCCGTTCGCCAATCCGACCACGGGGAAGGTCGCCGCCTCGTTGAGCCCGCTGATGACCTGGCTTGCGCCGAAGGAGGAGCCGCCGTCGCGCGACACGCGCACGATCACGCGCGGCGTCGTGGTCGTGGCATCGTCCCACGCCGCCACGATGTCGTTGCCCTCGATGGCCAGTTGCACGTGCACCGGGCGCAGCGAGCCCATCGCGCTGAGCGCCATCGGCTCGCGGAATGCGCCATCGTCCTCGAGGCGTGAATACCAGACGCCGGAGCGCCCTTCCTTGCCGGTCCACCACGCGATGTGAAGCCGGCCCTGCACGTCCGTGAGCATGCTCGGCCCGGCGTGGGGACACGCCTCGAACACCCAGTCGTCGGCATGCACCCGCTTCGCCTCGCCGAACGTCGCGCCACGGTCGGTCGAATGCGCCACCACGATGTCGCGCACATTGCCCGGCATGACCGCGCGCCACGCCACCCACATCGACCCATCGGCCGCCGTGGCGATGGCCGTCCGGCAGCAGGGACAGGCCTCACCGGTGCCGAGGCGCGTGTTCCTTCCCCACGTGGTGCCGCCATCGAGTGACCGCGCGAGGAACGCGGCCGACTGCCCCGCGCGTCCATCGAGCCACGCCGCGATGACGGAGCCGTCGGCCGCCGCGTGCAGCGCATGGAAGTTGTGCGAACCGAAGACGAGCGTGTCGTCGGTGACCGTGACCGGTGCTGACCAGCTCGCGCCGCCGTCGGCCGAGCGCATGTGGCGCAGTGCACCCTGCGGGAAGCGGCGGCCCGGCACGACCCTGCTCACGACGTAGAGCGCGTGCAGCGACCCGTCCGCCGCCCAAGCGAGCTTGGGCGGTGACTCACCATGCGGTTCGATCGGCCCGAGCGGGTCCGCGATCGTCGTCTCACCCGCGCCGGATACGCGCACGTGCAGGCGCCCGTCGCTGCCGCCGCCCTCCGCGCTCACCCACGCCGTCGCCTCGCGGCCATCCTGCGCCACCGCGAACATCGGCGCGGCCCCGACGCCGCTCGACGCGCTGATCACCTCGCTCGGCGAGAAGGCCGGCGCCGTGTCGGCGCCGCCACCGCAGGCGCCAAGCGCCACTGCGCCGAGCAGCGCCACGGCCCGGCGCATCGCCGTCCCGTCGCGCATCGGGATGTGCAACGTCATCTCACTCCTCCCTTGGTCCAGTTCCACTTCACTCCCGCATAGACGGTGCGCGGCGCGCCCGGCGTGTACTGCCCCAGCTGGAATGCATCGTACGCCGCGAGTTCGGCATACGCTCGGTCGCCCACGTTGGTCACGCGCGCGAACAGCTCCATGTCGGGGCGCAACAACATGTTCGCATGCAGGTGCACGACTGCGTGGCCGCCGTACGTGGCCACGTTCGCGGGGTCCATCGCATATGCGCCGGTGTGCGACCACTCCGCCGCCAGGCGCCCACCACGGAGGATACTCGGCGACCAGGTCACGAGCACGTTCGCGAGATCTCTTGGCGCCTGCTCCATGAGGTTCCCGGAGTAGCTCACTTCCGGCACTGCCGGCGTGGTGCCGCTCGCCGCGCGTGCCGCCTGCGGCACCCACTGCACATAACGCTGGGACGATGCCGAGTAGCTGGCATCGACGCGCACGGCGCTCAGCGGCACGGCCGTGACGCCGAGTTCGACGCCGCGGTGTCGCGTACGCCCCGCGTTGTTCGCCTCGCGTGTGTTCTGCGCGGTGACGAAGGTGAGGATGTCGTCATCGAGGCGCATGTCGTACGCCGCGAGCTGGAAGCCGAAGCGGCTGCCGATGCCGCCGCGCAGGCCGGCCTCGAAGCTCTCGACCGTGACCGGCTGCAGGCCGACCGTGTTGGCGGCCGAGTTCTGCTGGAAGAGCTGGCCCTGAGAGGGAGCGCGGAAACCGTGGCGGAACGAGCCGTACAGCGCGAGCTGCGGCGTGAACTCGTAGACCGCTCCCAGCTTCGGGCTCAGGTGCGAGTACCGCACGCCCGTGCTGGCGGGCCGGCGGAACGCGCCCGTCTCGAGCGTCCCGAGCTTGTTGTCGTAGTCGTAGTCCGTGATGTCGGCGCGAAGACCGAGGTCGACGCGCAGCTTCGCAAAGGGAGAGGTCTCGACGTGCACATACGGCGACGCCGCGGCGTACCGGACGTCGTAGTCGTACTGTCGTTCGGCCACCGTGTACGAGTCGAAGCGACGGTCGGGCCCCGCGGCGGTGACGGCGATGCGATCCGCGGTGAACGAACCCGGGCTCCAGTCGATGTCCGCGCCGGCCACCACGCGCGTGCGCCACGGCGCGAAGTCGCGGCGCACCTTGGCGAGCAATCCGGCGGAACGGTTACGCGTGTCCCAGATCTGCGGCGCGAACGTGAGCTGCCACGACGGAAGCAGTTCCATGACGTTGGAGCGCACGAACGGTGTCAGCGACCAGAGCGTCGAGCCCTGCTCCCGCTCGACCGCCACGGACGCGCGCAGCGCCTCGGCCGTACGGAAGGCGATCGTCGCCCTGTTGATTTCGCGGCTGGACGCGAACTGGTTCGCGCTCAGCGGCGGCACGTCCTGCTGTCGCACGGAGGTCGCCGAGATGACGGTGCGCACGGACCAGCCGCCGTCGATGGAGCTGTCCCAGCGGAGCGTGCCGCTCTCGCGGCTGAACGGCGCCGCCTCCTTCCAGTTGTCGCTGCGCGTGACGTTGAGGTCCGCACGCACGCCGTGCGTGCCACGCGTGAATCCGCCGCTCACGAGCCCACGCGTGTAGCCGTGACCGCCGCCCTCGAGCGTCACCTCCGCGCCGGGCGACGCCGGCGCCGGCCGCGTGAGCACGTTCACCACGCCGCCGATCGCATCACTGCCGTAGAGCGCCGTGCCCGGTCCCTTCATGATCTCGAGCCCGCCGGACTGCGGCAGGTTCACTTCATAGAGCGCGTTATGGTTGAAGAAGCCGGTCGCCCGCGTGGGGATGCCGTCCTCGAGGTAAAGGAAGAGCGGCTTGGTGGAGATCGGCGAACGCATGGCGAGGGAGTGCCCCTCCCCGGAGAGTTCGCTCACGTGCACTCCCGGCAGGCGGTTGAGCAGGCCTGAGGGATGCGCCGCGCGTGCGCGCCGCACCTCCTCGCCATCCAGCACGTCGATGGTGACCGTGGCATCCTGACGGCGCTGCGACTCGCGGGTCGCGCTGACCACCATCGGCGCGACGACCGCGGCTTCCGACGTGAACAACAGCTCGAGCCGCGCGACCTCGCCCGCGCGTACCGCCACGGAATCGCGCTGGTCGGCGAAGCCGAACCGCCGCGCGACGACCCATGCGGTGCCCGGCGTGACCGCGGTGATGCTGAAGCGGCCGTCAGCTCCCGTGAGGGAGGCGCGCGTGGTGCCCTCGACGCGGACGATCACGTCCGCGAGCGGGCGCCGCGTGTCGCGAGCGCGCACGACGCCCTCGATGGAACCGGTGACGATGGACTGTGCCCACAACTGCGCGCCGGAGTCGGCGAGCGGCAGCGCGGCGAGCATGACAAGGAATGTTGCGGTATGGCCCAAGAGCGCGACCCGTCCTGCATGAACGGAACGCACCGTCGAGAGACGGCGAGACATGTGATCCTCCGAGAATCACCCGATGTGACGAGAATGCCGCCGGCAAATGCCGACGGTTCGTGGCTCGGGCCGAGCGGGACTCAGCTCAGCGTCGGGGGAGGATCGGCGGAGCGTTGGCGAAGGGAAGGACGACGCCGGCCGTGGTGACGGCGACCAGGCTCGTGGTCGCATCGGCGACGGTCGTCTTCGTGCCGGGCACCTCGTGGAACGTGACCGGTGCGGCGACGAGCGGAATCAGCGCGGTCGCGGAGCAGTCACCGACGCAACTGCAGCCGGGAGCGCTCGGGGCCGGCACGCCGTGCGAGCGATCGCCCGGAACGACCTGGCTGGCCTGCTCCCCTCTCGAGGCATGGGCCGCGTGGGCCGCGTGCTCGTCCGGACTGGCAGACTGCGCCGATGCCCCGTGGTGCGCCGCGCCCGCGCCATCGTGCATCGCGCAGGCGTGCAGCGCGGCCGGCTCAGCCGCGAGCACGGTGACCCAGAGCATCAGGAAGGAGGCGAGCAGGCGCCGCATCAGTCGAAATTAGGCGATTGCGACGGTGCGAGCAACGCGGGCATGAGCCGCCGCGGCCGCTGCCGCCCCCTCACCACCGCGATCCCAGCGCGTCGCGGAACGCCGCGGCGTTGGGATACCTATCGGCCGGCTCCTTGGCCATCCCGCGTTCCAGCACCCGCGCGATCGCCACCGGCACCTCCGGCCTCACCTCGCTCGCCAACGGCGCCGTCTCGGTGAAGTGCGCCACCATCAGCCGCGCGCCCTTGAACTCCGCGAACGGCGGCCGGCCCGTCAGCATCTCGTACCCGAGCATCGCGAGCGAGTAGATGTCGGCGCGCGCGTCGGCCGGCTCGTCGCCGATGAACTGCTCCGGCGCCATGTAGCCCGGCGTACCCACCGCGAACCCCTGCTCCGTGAGGCGCCCCGAGCTGAGCGCGATGCTCCGGCGCAGTTCGCTCATCGACACGCCGGCGCTGGTACGCATTCCCTCGAGCCGCGCGTGCGCCACGCCGAAGTCCGCCAGCAAGGCGTGCCCCGATTGGAACAGCACGTTCGCCGGCTTGAGGTCGCGGTGCACGACCGCCGCAGCGTGCGCGTGAGCGAGCGCATCCGACACCTCGAACAGCGTGCGAAGCGCATCGGCGATCGGCAGCGCGCCGTGGGTGAGTCGCCCGGCCAGCGACTCGCCCGGGATATAGGGCATCACATACCAGAGCAGGTCGCCGCTGTGTCCGGTGGCGAGCAACGGCACGATGTGCGGATGCTGCAGCGTGACGAGCACCGCGATCTCGCGGCGAAAGCGCTCAGCCGCGGTCGGCCCCGCGAGTTCGGGCGGGAGCAGCTTGATCACTACCTTGCGGGGCAACGCGCTGTCCGTCGCGAGGAACAGGCGACTCTGTCCCCCCGCCGCGAGCTCGCGCTCGATGCGGTAGTCGTCGCCGAGTGCCTGCTGGAGCCGCGCCGCCAGTTCGTCCGTCATACGGACCTACGAAGGTACGCCTATTTCTTCCTTGCCGCTCGGACCGTCCGAGTGGGCCGGGCGAGCGGCTCGCGTGACCCCGACTCGAGCCACGCGGCGACCTCGTCGGCGTGCCCCTCGTGGTTCACGTTCTCCCACACCTGCTCAACGCGTCCGGTGGCGCCGACGAGGAACGTCGTGCGCACGACGCCCATGTAGTAACGACCCCAGAAGAGCTTGCGTTGCCAGGTACCGTAGGCCTCGCAGGTGGCATGATCCGGGTCGGAGAGAAGCGTGAACGGCAGGTCGTGCTTCGACTTGAAGTTGGCGTGCTTGCGCGCGCTGTCCGGCGAGATGCCGAACACGGTGACGCCGACCGCATCGAAGCGCGGAAGCTCGTCGCGAAAGCCGCAGGCTTCCACTGTGCAGCCCGGGCTCCCGTCCTTCTGGTAGAAGTACAGCAGCACGCGATGCCCACGCAGGTCGCGCAAGGCGACCGTGCGGCCGTCGTCCGCCGTCAGCGTGAAGTCCGGGGCGGCGCTGCCGGCCTTCATGACAGCGGCTCGCCGCCCATCAGCGCGGCCATGACCGCCTTCTGCGCATGCAGTCGATTCTCAGCCTCGTCCCAAACGCGGCTCCGCGGGCCATCGATCACGGACGCCGCGACTTCCTCGCCGCGGTGCGCGGGGAGGCAATGGAGGAAGATCGCGTCCGCGGCCGCACGCGCCATGACCGCGTCATCCACCTGGAACCCGGCGAAGGCGCGCTCGCGCTTCTCCTGTTCGTCCTCCTGCCCCATCGACGCCCAGACGTCGGTCGTCACGACATGGGCGCCCTCGGCCGCCTCGTGCGGGTCGCGCACGAGCGTCACGCGCCCCGACTCCCGGGCGCGCTGCAGTATCGCCGGGTCGGGGTCGTAGCCTTCCGGGCAGGCAAGGCGCAACTCGAAGTCGAGCCGCAGCGCCGCGTCGCACCAGCTGTTCGCCATGTTGTTGCCATCGCCGATCCATGCGATGCGCTTGCCCTCGAAGGTGCCCAAGTGCTGCTGCACGGTGAGCAGGTCGGCGAGGATCTGGCAGGGATGCTGGAGGTCGGTGAGCCCGTTGATGACCGGCACCTGAGCGTAGCGCGCGAACTCCTCGACGTCGGCATGGGCGAAGGTGCGGATCATGATGCCGTCGACCATGCGGTCGAGCACGCGCGCCGTGTCGTTCACGGCCTCGCCGCGTCCGAGCTGCACGTCGCGCGGAGTCAGGAAGAGCGGGTGCGCACCGAGTTGCCAGGCGCCGACCTCGAACGACACACGGGTGCGCGTGGAGGCCTTCATGAAGATCATCGCCAGCGCCTTGCCCTGCAGCGGACGGGCAAGGTATTCGCCGCGCCGCATGCGGTCCCCAAGGCGGAACAGGGCGTGCAGCTCGGCCGTCGAGAAATCGGGGATGGCGAGGAAGTCGCGGTGCGTTTCGCTCATTCGCGTGGGCTGCAGTCGGTGGAACGCCAAGTGATGAGGTCGTCCGGGTTGGCCCGGATCGCCTCGGGGAAACGGATGCGGAGCGAGCGGCGTCGCACGGCGAGTGCGTGCCTTGCCGCCGCGCCCGGCGCGAACGTCGTCGTGAACACGAAACCCTCGCCGCGGTCCCACTCGGCGACGATGGTCGTGCGGTCAGGGCCCTCGAGCGTGAAGCATGAGGGCGCCGCGCCAGTGAGTGACACCTGCTCGGCAATCGCACTCTCGAATGCCGCGCGCGCGCTGCTGTCGGACGGCCACTCGTGCGTGGCCTCGATCTCCTCGATCAACGCGTCTTCGCTGGGCCAGCTGCCATCGACACCGTCATAGCCGGGCACCACGAACACGACGTCGAACTCGCCGATGCGCTCGCTGTAGCCCTCGTTCGGCGCCCGCACGGCGTTCGCCCGGAACGCGCGAACGGCGCCGGCACGCAGGCCCTTCATGCCCAACCCGCGCAGCTCGCCGAACGGCTCGACACCGGCCGCGATATCCGTGCTGTCGCGGCGCGGCTCGCATGCGGCCAGCACGAGCAGCGTGGCGACCGCGGTCAGTGCCCGGGTTCCTTTCACGGCGTGCCGTCGCATGGCGCTTCCCTACAGGATGTACTTGCGCAGGTCCTCGTCCTCGGCGATCGCCGACAGCCGGGATCGCACCGCCGCCGCATCCACGACCTCCGGGGCGCTGCCGCGGTCCGGCAGCTCGTAGAGCAACTCCTCGAGCAGCGTCGTCATCACCGTGTGCAGCCGGCGCGCGCCGATGTTCTCCATCCGCGCGTTCACCCGCGCCGCGATGCGCGCGATCTCGGCGATGCCGTCGTCGGTGAAGGTCAGCTCGCAGCCCTCCGCGCGCACGAGCGCCGCGTACTGCTTGGTGAGCGCGTTCTCGGGCTCCGTCATGATGCGGACGAAATCGCCCTCGGTCAGCGGCTTGAGCTCGACGCGGATCGGGAAGCGGCCCTGCAGCTCCGGGATCAGGTCGCTCGGCTTGGAGACGTGGAACGCGCCGGCCGCCACGAACAGCACGTGGTCGGTCTTCACCATGCCGTACTTGGTCTGCACGTTCGAGCCTTCGACGATCGGCAGCAGGTCGCGCTGCACGCCCTCGCGCGAGACGTCGGGGCCGCCATGGTCGCCCTTTGCCCCGGCGATCTTGTCGATCTCGTCGAGGAAGATGATGCCGAGCGACTCGACGCGCTCGAGCGCGTCGCCGATCACGTCGTCGAGGTTGATGAGCTTGTCGAACTCCTGGTCGAGCAGGATCCGGCGCGCCTCGGACACCGGCACGGTGCGCTTGCGCGTCTTCTTCGGCATCATCTCCGAGAGCATCTCGGCGAAGTTGCCCATGCCCTCCGGCGCGCCCTGCTGGCCCATCATGTCGAGCATCGGGCCGCCGGCCTGCGTCACCTCGACCTCCACCTCGCGCTGTTCGAGCTGCCCGTCGCGCAGCAACTGGCGCAGCTTGTCGCGCGTGCGCTTGTGGCGCTCGCGGGTGATCTCCTGTTCCTGCGACACGCTGCCCTCGCTCGATGCCACGAACACGCGCTGCGGGTCGGCGGGGGCGGCGGTGCCGCCCGTGGAGCTGGCCGGCGCCTCGGGCGGGGCCGGCAGCAGCAGGTCGAGGAGGCGCTCGTCCACGCGATCGTTGGCGAGGTCCTCGACGTCCTGCTCGCGCTCGGTGCGCATCATGTCGATGGCGCTGTCGACGAGGTCGCGCACCATGCCCTCGACGTCACGCCCGACGTAGCCGACCTCGGTGAACTTGGACGCCTCGACCTTGATGAACGGCGCGCCGGTGAGCTTGGCCAGCCGACGCGCGATCTCCGTCTTCCCGACGCCCGTCGGGCCGATGAGGATGATGTTGTTCGGCGCGATCTCGTCGCGGATCGACTCCGGCGTGCGCTGCCGGCGCCAACGGTTGCGCAGGGCGATGGCGACCGACTTCTTCGCCTCTGCCTGCCCGACGATGTAGCGGTCGAGCTCGGCGACGATCTTGCGCGGGGTGAGGTCCGCGAGGCGCGCCAGCGCCTGTTCGGTGCGCGTGCTGGCCATCGTCAGTCCTGCCCGGTGGGCTCGATGACCGTGATCTGCGTGTTCGTGTAGATGCAGATCTCGCCGGCAATCGTCATCGCGCGCCGGACGATGTCGGCCGGCGGGAGAGCGGTCTCGCGCATCAGCGCCCGGGCCGCGGCGAGCGCGTACGCGCCGCCGGACCCGATCGCCAGGATGCCGTCATCGGGCTCGATCAGCTCGCCGTTGCCGGAGAGCATGTAGCCATGCTCCTTGTCGACGACGATCAGCAGCGCCTCGAGGCGGCGCAGCACGCGGTCGCTGCGCCAGTCCTTGGCGAGCTCCACGGACGCGCGCTGGAGGTTGCCGGGGTGCCGTTCGAGCTTCTCCTCGAACTTCTCGAACAGCGTGAAAGCGTCCGCGGCCGCGCCCGCGAAGCCGGCGAGCACCTGCCCGCCCTTCATCGGCCGTACCTTCACGGCGCTCGACTTCATCACCGTATCGCCGACGGAGACCTGTCCGTCGCCGCCGATCGCCACCTTGGCGTCGCGACGGACGGCCAGGATGGTCGTTGCATGGAAAACCGGGAGTGCCATGTCGTAATATAGCCGGGCTCGTCGCCGGGGAGCCGCGGCGGAGCCGGGTGAAAGCCGCGGGCAAGCTGCTCCTGGGGCGGCGTGGCGTGCCTACTACGCCCGCGGGTGGCTCTGCCTGTACACCTGCTTGAGTCGCTCGACCGATGTGTGCGTGTAGATCTGCGTCGTCGTGATGCTCGCGTGCCCGAGCAGTTCCTGCACCGCGCGCAGGTCCGCGCCGCCGTCCAGCAGGTGCGTCGCGAAGCTGTGCCGCAGCGCGTGCGCGCTCAGACCGGCGCCCTCATCCACCCGCGCCAGCCACGCGGACACCGCGTTGTGCAGGGTCTTGGCGGCCATCCGCTTGGCGCGATTGCTCAGGAAGAACGCGGTGCGGTCGCCGGCCGCGCCCGCCGTCGACAGCAGCTCGTCGCGCACGCGCTCGTAGGCGCGGAGCGCGCGCTGCGCGGGCTCTCCCACAGGGACGATGCGTTCCTTGCGACCCTTGCCGCGCACCTTCACCAGCCCGCCCAGCAGGTCGAGGTCGGGGCGGTTGATGCCGCGCAGCTCCGACAGTCGCAGCCCCGCCGAGTAGAACAACTCGAGGATCGCGGCATCGCGCACGTCGGTGAAGCGCCCGCCTTCCGCACGGGTCGCGGCCGCGGTCAGCATCGTCTCCACCTGGGCGCGGTCGAGGTGGCCCGGGAGGTGCCGCTCGAGCTTGGGCGAGCCGACGGCGCGCGCTGGATTCGCCGCGACCAGGTCCGCACGGTGCAGGAACCTGAAGAAGCTCCGCACGGCCGAGAGAGCGCGCGCGCTCGACCGTTTCGACAGCCCGCGCCGGTGCAGGTGCGCAAGCCACGAGCGCAGCGCCAGCCGGTCGACGCTCTCCCAGGCCACGGTCTCCACGCCAAGGTGCGCGAGCAGGAACGCCTGGAATCCCTCGAGGTCGCTGGCGTACGCGGTCAGCGTGTTCGGCGAGACATCCCGCTCCTTCTCGAGATGCGCCAGGAACTGCGAGATCATCCCGCGACGTCGTGCCGCGGGGTCACGATCTCGCCGAACTTCGCGCCCAGCGAGCGGAGATAGCTGTCGAGCGTCCGGTGCGGGCCGCCGCGCACCTTCATGACCACGCGATACAGCGGCGGCTCGATCCATCCGGTCTCGGTGATCGTGAGCTCGGTGCCGGACGCCGTGCGGGCGATGGCGTACGTCCACTTGCCGCCCCAGTCCTGCTGGTCGTCGTTGAGGATCGTCGTCACGAGACGCTGGCTCTCGACGAAGCTCGTGATCTCGATCTGCACCGGCCCGGCCCCCTTCATCTCCTGCTCCCACGACTCGCGACGCTTGCCCTTGAGCGGGCGCACGGCGTTGACGTCCCGCCACCAAGTGGGCGTCTGCGCGATGTCGCGCACGGCGGCATACACCTGCTCGGGCGTGGCCACGAGCGTGATGGAACTCGACGCCTTGTGTTCGCGCGGCAGCGTCGAGCCATAGAACCACAGGCCGCCGGCGACGATGCCGCCGAAGATGACCAGCTTGATGAGGAATCGCATGCGACTACGCTCCGGCGACGGGTACGGCTGCTGATATGCCATACTCATGACGCCACTCATCAAGCGCTCGTAACGCCCGCTCCGCATACCGCTCGCGCTTCACCTGCTTGTCTCGCGGCGGGTCCGGCAACTCCTCGAGCAGCCCGAAGTTCGCGTTCATCGGCTGGAAGTGCGCGGGGTCCGCCTCGCGCAGGTACCGGTAGAGCGCGCCGAGCATCGTCACCGGCGGCGGGACCACCGCTTCCTCGCCCCGCAGGAGCCGGTCGATGTTGATCGCCGCCATCAGCCCCGTGGCCGTGCTCTCGGTGTAGCCCTCGACTCCCGTGAACTGCCCGGCGAAGAGCGTCGTCGGTGCGTCGCGCAGCGCGAGGTGGGCCGAGAGGGTCGCCGGTGCGTTCAGGTACGAATTGCGATGGATGCTGCCGAACCGCAGGAACTCGGCGTTCTCGAGGCCGGGGATGAGCCGGAACACGCGGCTCTGCTCCGGGATGCGCAGTCGCGTCTGGAAGCCGACGAGGTTCCACATGCGGCCGGCGCGGTCCTCGCGACGCAGCTGCACCACCGCCCAGGGCCGCCTGCCCGTCTTCGGGTCGCGCAGGCCGATCGGCTTCATCGGACCGTGCCGCAGCGACTCTCGCCCGCGCCGCGCCATCTCCTCGGCGGGCATGCAGCCCTCGAAGTACGGCACCGCGTCGAACTCGTGCGCCGTGAACTGGTCGGCGGTCGTGAGCGCGTCGATGAAGGCGTCATACTGTGCCTTGTCCATCGCACAGTTCAGGTAGGCGCCGCCATCGTCCGCGCCGCCCTCCATCGTCTCCTTGTCCCACCGCGCGGCGCGGAACGCCACCGTGTGGTCGATGGATTCCGCCGACACGATCGGCGCGATCGCATCATAGAACGCCAGCGAATCGAGGCCGAGCCGCGCGCGGATCGACTCCGCCAGCGCGTCGCTCGTCAGCGGTCCCGTCGCGATGATGCACGGGCCCTCCGGGATCGCCAGCACCTCGGCGCGTTCCACGCGGATGTTGGGATGCGCCTGCACGCGGTGATTCACGAACGCGCTGAAGACGTCGCGGTCCACCGCCAGCGCCGAGCCCGCCGGCACGCGCGCCGCGTCGGCGCCCTCGAGCACGACGGAGCCGAGCTGCCGCATCTCGGCCTTCAGCAGCCCGTGCGCGTTCGTGACCTCGGTGCTCTTGAACGTGTTCGAGCAGACGAGCTCCGCGAGGCGCTCCGTCTGGTGCGCCGCCGTCTTCCGCACGGGGCGCATCTCGTGCAGCACCACCTTGTGCCCACGCTCCGCCAACTGAAAGGCGGCCTCGCTCCCGGCGAGGCCGCCTCCCACGACGTGGACCTCGCGCTGTGCGCCCGAGTTCTTCGTTCCTCCCGTCGTCATCACGCCGTCGCAGCCTCCGCCTCGACGTCCGCGCCCTCAGGCGCCTCGACGTCCCATTCGTTCTGGCACTTCAGGCAGCGCCTGTAGTGGCCGCGCGTCTTCGTGTGCTTGGCCTCGGCGCCCATGTAGCCGCACTCCGGGCACTTCTCCAGCACCGGCTTGTCCCAGCAGACGAAGTCGCACTTGGGATAATTCTCGCAGCCGTAGAACGCCTTGCCGCGCTTCTTCGAGCGGCGCGCCGCGATGTCGCCGCCGTCCTTCGGGCACTTCACGCCGGTCGGCATCGACTTCGTGCCGCGGCACTTGGGGAAGGTCGAGCAGCCGAGGAACTCGCCGGAACGCGAGCGCCGGACGACCATCGGCTTGCCGCAGATCGGGCACGGGTAATCCGTGAGGACCGCCGGCACCTTCTCACCCTTGAGGGGCCGCGTGTAGTCGCACGTCTTGGGATGGTTCTCGCAGGCCACGAACGGCCCGAAGAATCCGCCCTTCGGCAGGAGCTTGCCGCCGCACTTCGGGCATCGCTCGGTCTCGAGCGCGGAGAGGTCGTGCGCCGCGCGGATCAGCGCCTCGGCGTCGACCGACGCGACCGACTTCGCGAACGGCGCCCAGAACTGCTTCAGCACCGACTGCCACTGCTTCTTGCCATCCTCGACCTTGTCGAGTTCCTGCTCCATCTCGGCCGTGAAGCCGATGTCGAACTCGCGGGGGAACTGCTTCACCATGACCTTCTCCACCGAGTCGCCGAGCGGCGTCGGGAAGAAGCGCCGCTGCTGGAGCTCGGCGTAGTGGCGCTCGGTGAGCGTCGAGATGATCGAGGCGTAGGTCGACGGACGACCGATGCCGCGCTTCTCGAGCTCCTTCACCAGCGACGCCTCGGAGTAGCGGGGCGGAGGCTCGGTGAAGTGCTGCGACGGGTCGATCGAGCGCACGGGCACCCGCTCGCCCTCCTCGATCGCCGGCAGCGCCTGCTCGTCCTCGAGCGCCTTGGAGTCGCCCTCCTCGCGCGTCTCCTTGTAGAGAGCCAGGAAGCCGTTGAACTTCACGATCGACCCGGTGGCGCGGAACAGGTAGCGGCCGAGGTCGAAGTCCACCGTCGTCGTGTCGAACACCGCCGGCGACATCTGCGACGCCATGAAGCGCTGCCAGATGAGCGTGTAGAGCTTGAGCTGCTCGGGCGAGAGGAACTTCGCCACGCTGTCCGGGCTGCGCGACGGATCCGTGGGACGGATGCCCTCGTGCGCGCCCTGCGCCGCGTCATCCTTGCCCGCCGGGTACAGGCGCGGCCCGTCGGCGAGATACTCCGGCGAATAGTTGGCGAGCAGATACTCGCGCGCCGTCGCCGCCGCCGACTCCGCCACGCGCACATGGTCCGTGCGCATGTACGTGATCAGGCCGACCGCGCCCTCGGCCGCGGAGAGCTGCACGCCCTCGTACAGGTTCTGCGCGAGCCTCATCGTGCGCTTGGAGCCGAAGCCGAGCTTCTTCGCCGCTTCCTGCTGCAGCGTCGAGGTCTTGAACGGCGCCTCGGGATTCTTGCGCCGCTCGCGGCGCTTGACGCTCGTGACGTCGAACGACTTGCGATCCTTGAGGTCGTCAACGATCTGCGTGGCCGCCGCCTCGTTCGCGATCTCCGGCTTGACGCCGTCGACATGATGCAGCTTGGCCGTGAACGCCTGCCCCTCATGCTCGAGCGCGGCGGCGATCGTCCAATACTCGCGCGGCACGAACGCGCGGATCTCGCGCTCGCGCTCCACGAGGAGTCGCAGCGCGACGGTCTGCACGCGGCCCGCCGAGAGACCCTTCTTGACGGTCTTCCAAAGCACCGGGCTCGTGCTGAACCCGACGACGCGGTCGAGCACGCGACGCGCCTGCTGGGCATCGACCTTGTCCTGGTCGATGTCGGTCGCCGCGTCGAGCGCCTTGCCGACGGCGTCCTTGGTGATCTCGTAGAACAGCGCGCGCTTGATCGGCGGCGCGCCCTTGCCCTTGATCAGCTCCTGCACGTGCCACGCGATCGCCTCACCCTCACGGTCAGGGTCGGTCGCGATGAACACGTTCCTCGCCGTCTTCGCCGCGCTCTTCAGCTCGGCGACCGTCTTCTCCTTGCCCGGGATCGTCACGTAGCGCGGCTCGAAGCCGTTCTCGATGTCGATGCCGACGATCTGCCCCTTCTCGCCCTTCTGCTTCTTGGCGGGAAGGTCGCGGATGTGGCCCACCGTCGCCTTCACGGCGAAGCCGGAGCCGAGATACTTGCCGATCGTCTTCGCCTTGGCGGGCGACTCGACGATCACCAGCGACTTGCCGGCGGCGGACCGCGCTGCGTCCTCGTCGTGCGCGATCAGCGGCTCGCTTTCCGCCTTGCTGCGCGAGGACACGGTGAGCGTGCGCTTGACGGGCGCTCGCTCGGCAGCCGAGGCCGCCGAGCGCTTGGTGGCGGCCTTCGCCGTCGCCTTGGACGCCGACTTCTTCGCGGCCGGCTTCACGGCACTCGCCGAGACGAGCCGCACGACCTTCGCCGGGGCCTTCGCCGGGGGCTTCGACTTCGCAGCGGCACTCTTCGCCGCAGTCGTTTTCGTTGTCGCCTTCTTGGCGACGGTCTTCTTCGTGGCCATGTTGTTCTTATGGGGTACGGGCGTCCGTCGAGGGTGTACCCCGCCGAGACGCGTCGGTCGCATCAATAGTACTGTGGCTCAGGCAATGCCCGTCCTTCGGGCAAGGTTGGGCATCCTAGTCCGCTTCTGGGCTCGTCGCAAGCGCAACTATAGTATCGGCGACTTCGTCCGCCGACATCGTTTCTGCTGCAAGTATATGATTTGCTTGCACATACAGAGTATCCCGGGTCGCATAAAGTCGTTCCAGCGCGCCCAGCGGATCGGTTCCCGCCAGCAATGGTCTGCTTGCGACCTCGGCGCGCATCCTGGCGATGGCCACCTCTGGAGAGACCCGAAGATAGACCGTCACGGCTCGGCCACCGAGCACGGTGCGGTTGGCCGGGTCCAGCATCCAGCCGCCCCCGGCGGCCACCACCACTCGGTCGGCATCGGCCAAGCGCTGGGTCGCCTCGCGCTCGAGCTGTCGAAAACCAGCCTCGCCGTTGCGTGCGAAGATCTCCGCAACGGTCAGCCCGGCGGCGCGCTCGATATCGACATCGAGGTCGACGAAGCTCCAGCCACAGCGCGCCGCCGCGAGTGCGCCGACGGTGCTCTTGCCCGCGCCGGGAAGCCCGACGAGCACGATCAGGCGCGGCACGTTCAGCCGAGTCGCGCGGAGATGCGCGCCAAGTAGCCCTCATAATTACGGCGCATCTCGCCGAGCGAGTCGCCGCCGAACTTCTCGCCGAACGCGCCCGCGAGCACGATCGCGCACATCGCTTCGGCGATCACTCCCATGGCGGGCACCGCCGTGACGTCACTGCGCTCCGCGGCGGCGCCGGCCGGCTCTCCGGTCCGCGTGTCGACCGTCGCCAGCGGGCGCATCAGCGTCGCGATCGGCTTCATCGCCACGCGGAGCACGAGGGGCTCGCCCGTCGTCATGCCGCCCTCGAGGCCACCGGCGCGGTTGGTCTTGCGACGCACGTTCCCGCTGATCGTACGGCCGGGTGCAGGCTCGATCTCGTCGTGCACCTCGGCGCCGGTGCGGCGCGCCGCGTCGAAACCGATTCCCATCTCGACTCCCTTCACGGCCGGGATCGAGCAGATGGCCGCAGCGAGTCGGCCGTCGAGCTTGCGGTCCCATGACACGTGCGAGCCCAGTCCCACCGGTAGTCCGTCCACCACGACCTCGCAGATGCCGCCGAGCGTGTTCCCCTCCGCCTTGGCGGCGTCGATGCGCTCGATCATGCGTCGCTCGGCGTCGGCGTCGAGGCAGCGCAGGGGAGATCGGTCGGCGGCGGCGTTGAGGTCGTCGGGCAACGTGGCCGGCGGCGCGGCGTCCACGCCGCCCAAGTGCACGAGATGGCTTCCGATCCGCACGCCGAACTCGGCGAGGAGCCGGCGCGCGATGGCGCCCGCCGCCACGCGCGCCGTCGTCTCGCGCGCGGAGGCGCGCTCGAGGATGTCGCGCGCGTCGTCGCGGTCGTACTTGAGGATCCCGGTCAGGTCCGCGTGCCCGGGCCGCACGCGCGTCACCTGGCGGCGGCGTCCCTCGGGTGAATCATCCTCCTCGCGCGGCGCCGGGTCCATGATGGCTTCCCAGTTCTTCCAGTCACGATTGCGGATGAGCATGGCGACCGGCGAGCCGAGCGTCTCGCCGGCGCGCACGCCCGAGAGGAACTCCGCCCGGTCCTTCTCGATCTGCATGCGTCGTCCGCGCCCATACCCCTGCTGACGCCGCGCCAACTCGGAGTCGACGTGCTCGGCGAGCAGCGGCAGCCCTGCGGGCACCCCTTCGACGAAAGCGACCAGTGCGGGACCGTGAGACTCACCAGCGGTGCGGAACGAGAACATGTCTTGGGATGGCGGAAGGCAGGTTGCAGGTAGCAGACGGCCAACGCCGCTGCCGGTTCGATGCAAGGAGAGAGGGGCCGCAGCAAGTTAATCGCTGCGGCCCCTCTCTCACCTCTCGACCCTCACATCCGGCCTACGGCCGAACGGACCTCACCACCTCGCCTTCATCGACGATGTGCGGCGTCACGAGGATCAGCAGGTCCTGCTTGCGCTCCTGGACGCGCGTCTCGCTGAAGATGCGACCGATCCATGGGATGTCCATCAGGTAGGGAATGCCGCTGCGGAACCGCGTGACCTGCGTCTGCGTCAGGCCGGCGATCACCGTCGTCTCGCCGTCCGCGACGAGGACTTCGTTGGTCGCGTTGCGCTCGCTGATCTCGGGGCCGGCGACGGTCACGCCGAGCTGCGACTGCTGGCGGGCCACGATCTCCATCGACACCTGGCGGTTCGCGGTCACGTGCGGCGTGACCTCGAGGGTGATGCCGATCTTCTGGCGCTGGATGACGGGAGCCACGGCCTGGATCTGGCCGGGGACCGACGGCGGCGTCAGCAGGAACGCGATCTCGGTGCCGGCGAAGAGCGTCGCCTTGCGGTTGTCGATCGTCGTCGTGCTCGGCTCGGCCTGCACGTCCGAGAGCTGCTCGGAGCTGAGCGCGTCGAGGAACGACGCGAGGTTCATCCCGCCGATCGCCGTGTTGTAGATGAGCGAGAGCGCCGATGTCCCGCCGAACGACCGGTTGGCGTTGGCGATGCCGGCGAACGAGTCACCGCCGAGGGCGATCTGGAACTCGCCGGTACCGCGGCCGCCGACGAGCGTATTGAACCCGGTGCCGGTGGTGCTGAGGCTGCCGAGGTCATAGCTGAGGCCGAGCTCCTCGGTGGCGGTGCGGTCCACCGAGATGATCTTGGCCTTGATGGAGACCTGCGGCGTGCGCACGTCGAGGTCGCGGACGTAGCTCACGATCTCCGGCAGGCGCGACACCGACTCGGTGACGATCAGCGTGTTGGTCTTCTCGTCGACGGCGATGGTGCCGCGGCCACAGGTCTGCGGCTGCGGCGCGGCCTGGGCCGGCTGCGCACCGCTGGACTGCGCGGACATGTCCGCCTGCCCCTGGTCGCCTGCGCTGCCGCCGCTGGCCGAGCCCGAGGAGCAGGCGGCGATGAGCTCACGGATGGCGACGGCGAGCTGCGTGGCCTTCGCGTAGTTCACCGGCACGAGCTGCGTGACGAGCGGCTCGGCGGCGACGCGCGACGCCACGTTGGCATAGCTGTCGATGGTGATGATGCCGGTCGAGTCTTCCTGCGCCAGCAAGCCGTTCTGCTGGAGGATCTTGCTCAGCGCGACATCCCATGGCTGGTTCGGGATCTCGGCCGTCACGCGGCCGCTGACGGCGGAGCCGGTGATGAACGAGCGCCCGGAGAACGCGGCGAACTGGGCGATCACGGTATGGATGTCCGCATTGACGAACGACACGGAGATGCGCGGCTCGCCGGACTGCGGCGGCGCCTGCTGCATGCTCACGCGGGGCAGCGTGCGGTACCGGGCGGCTTCCGCCTCGGTGGGCGTGCCTCCGTTCTGCGGCTGGTCCGCGATCACGGCCGACGCGCCGGTGGACCAGGGGGCGAACCCATCCGGTCCGATCACGCCGATGCGAAGTTCGGTGTCGCTGCGGACGACGGTGTACTCGCGCGCCGTGTCGAGGTCGAGCACGAGGCGGACGACATCGTCCCGGAACTGCCCGACACGGACTTTGAGGATGCCGGCGCGCGGCACGCGATCGTAGATCGGCGCGCGGAGCCGCATCGTGGCGCCCTTGACGTCGACGACGATCCGGTGCGGACCCTCGAGCGTGAAGTCGGCGATCTCGACGGTGCCATCAAGGGCGAGGACGACCTCCGCGCGGCCGGCTCCCGGCACGACGCTGACGCCGGTGACGGCGGCGGCGGCAGGGCGGACGTCGGGCGCCGCATGGGCGCTCGACGCACCGATCAGGAGTAAGCCAACCGCGGTTGCGGCCAGCTTCCGGTATCGACTCATGGCGTCCTCGTTGCGTGGCTTGGAGCGGTGAGCGACAGGCTCTCCTGTCGCGTGAAGCCGAACTCATCGATGGCGATCGACACCTGCTTCAGTGCGATCGCGGTGACACGGATGCGGCCGAAGACCGAGCCGACGCGGGCCCGGTAGAGGTCGCCGGTGGAAACGTCCTCGAGCATCGCGACCGAGTTGCGCCCGGTCGGATCGTACATGATGCCCGAGACGATCAGGTCGGCGAAGATCGGCCGCACGTCGCCGGTGGCGATCAGCGACGCGAACGGATCGCGGCGCCCTTCGCGCGGATAGCGGTAGACCTCGCGCTCGAACACGATGCGCGAGGTGTCCGGACTCGTCGCGGGGGTCGCGGGCGTCGCCTTCGCGCCGGCGGGCGCTGCGGCCGGGGCCTTCTGCGCAGCGAGCGTGGGCAGCGGCGCCACGAGCATCGCCGCGACGAGGGAGATCGAGAGGCGTCGCATCACTGGTCCTCCACCGAGGCGACCTTCACGACGTAGGTCTGGATGTCGAAGGTCGCGGTCAGCAGCGGCTCTTCCGGGCGGCGCGGCTTGGGTGCGCGGGCGTCTGACACCGGCGAGGGCGCGAGCGAGACGTTGATGGGAGCGATGATTCGGCGCAGCGACCCGATCGCCGTGAGCAGCTCGCCGATCTGGTGATACGAGCCCTGCATCGACATGCGGAACCGGTAAGTGTCGAACTGCTCGCCCTGGATGGTGGCGCTGGGTGCGAAGTTCGAGAACTCGAGCCCGGTGCGGCGCGCAGCGCCGAGGATCTGGTCGAGCAGCGCCGGCAGCTCGTTCGATACCGGGATCAGCGTGCGCATCAGCTCAAGGTTGTCGCGCAGGCGGTCCGCCTCGGCGCGCAGGTCCTCCACCGTGCCGCGGGCGACGACCGCCTTGGCGCGCTGGTTCTTGCGGTCGAGCGACTCCACGCGCGTCGTCAGCTCTGCCAGTGCATCCGCCTTGGGCGAGTGGACGAAGTAGTAGTAGGCACCGGCAAGCGCGAGGCCGACGATGCCCACGAGGAGCATCACCTGGTCGCGCTGGTTCTGCGGTAGTCCGGCCATGGTTACCTCACCGCCACGGAAAGCGGAACGGTCCGGATCTCCGACTTGTCCGGCTTGGAATACGCCACGTCGAGCGTGAACTCGGTCACCTGCTTGCCCTCCGCCAGCGCCACCTCGGACACCGCGAGCGTCACGCGCTCGAGGAACGGCGAGGCCTCGAGCTGCGTCATGAAGATCGTGAGAGCCTGCACGTCGACGGTGATGCCGATGATGCGCACATTCAGCGCGGGCGAGGCCGCGGCGGCGGCGCTGTCGGCCGAGACGGCCGCCGTCGGGTTCGCCTGCGCGACCGAAGTCAGCCAGGTGTAGGTCGGCAGCGCCTTCGAGATCTCGTCCATGACGTGCGACCAGACGAACCGGTCGCCGTCGAGCGCCGTGATGATGGCGATCTGGCGGTTGATCGAGTCGCGCTGCGCCTCAGCCGACTCCCGCTGGGCGACGATGGCCGCGAAGCGCGCCGAATCCTGCACGGCGACGAGTTCTCGCTCGGCGAGGTCCGATGCCGTGCGGGACTGCAGGGTCCAAAGGACGCCGATCGCGGCGATGCCGACGACGACCCCGCCGACGGCGAAGCCGAGCCAGGGATCCTTGAACCGCTCCGTCAGGCCTCCCATGGCAGCGCCAAGATCGAACTTCGCGGACGAGGTCGCCCGCGACTTCTTTCGCGCGTTGGGGAGGAGATTGATCTCGATCATCAGGGCGTCCGGGGACGGTCGGTCAGGCGGGTTGGCGCAGGGCCAACCCGATGGGCAGCATCAGGAGGGGCGCTACCTCGTCTGTGACGAGCGACTCGAAAGCGCCGTCACGCACGACGAGGTTGGCCAGCGGATTCGCCGCCTCGACCGGCAGGCGCAGCCGGTTGGCGAGCACATCGATCAGGCCCGGGGTGCGCGAGCCGCCGCCGCAGACGTACACGGCGCTGACCTGCGTCCCGCTGCGCGAGGACGACGCGAGGAACGCCGCGGCGCGTTCGACGCCGACCGCGATCTCCTCGCCGCGCTGTTCCAGCACCGCGTCCAGGTGCTCGGAGCGGTCGAAGCCCTGCAGCAGCGCCGCCGACTCCTCCGACCCGAGGCCGCGGTCCCGCTGCAGGTCCTCGCGGAACCGCCGCGTGCCCATCGGCAGGTCGCGCGTCAGGATCGGCACGCCGTCCTCGACGATGTTGATGTTCGTGACCTCATGCCCGATGTTCACCAGCGCGACCACGCCATGCATCGCATCGGGATGATTGAGCTCGAACGCATTGTGCAGCGCGAAGGCGTCGACGTCGATCGCCGCCGCGCTCAGGCTGGCATCGGCCAGCACGCGCACCTTGGCCTCGACGAGTTCCCGCTTGGCGGCCACCAGGAGCACGTTCATCTCCGAACTGCGCCCCTCGGGGTCGAGGATCTGGAAGTCCAGTTCCACCGACTCCATGTCGAACGGCACGTGCTGCTCGGCTTCCCAGCGCATCAGTTCACGCGCCTGCTGTTCCTTGACGCGCTCGATCTGGATCTTCTTGATGATGACGTCGCGTCCGCCGACGGCGGTCACGACCTCCTTGGACGACACACCGGCTTCCTGGAGGCACGCCGTGATGGCGTCCGCCACGATTCCGGGGTCCATGATCTCGCCTTCGACGATGGCGTCCGCCAGCAACGGCGTGATCGCCACCCGGACGAGCTCCGGATGGGACTTCGAGTGATCGACGACCGCGACCTTGATCAGTCCGGAGCCGATATCGAGTCCAACGGTTGTTTTCTTGCGACCGAAGAGCGCCATGGGATTCCCGTCGGGCTGACTGCGAGACAATAGAGCGCCGGGCCGGCAAGAGCGCCGGTGCTCCGGGTCGGGGCACGGTTCAGCAAGCGTGTCACTTGCCGGAGCTACACGAACGGGACCGCCCGGAAGTAACGGAGCGGTAGTGCGTTACCCCTCCGGATGACGGTCCAGCGCACGTCCGGGGACAGGCACCAGCCGGGTGGCCCGCGGGCATCGAAACAGCCCCATGACGCGCTCGGCGGAGTCCGGCACAAGCAGCACCCACAGTCGATGGCGGGCACCGTGAATGCCCTCCCCTTCGACCTCCGCGCGCACGACGCCGCCTCCGAGCTGGCGCCAGCTGACCCCGGCTCGCGTCGCCGCAACGACCGGCAGGTCCCGCCGCTGGACGGCCAGCGGCCCCGCCGCGCAAAGCGCCGCCAGGTCAGGAGGATTCCCGGTCACGGCCAGCCCGCGCAGCGCGGCTGAACGGGCGCGCACAGCATCATCGGCGAGCGTCGCGACGCGCCACTCGATCATCGCCTCGGAGAGCGCCAGCGCTGAGAGCAGCATCAGCGCCATGAGCACCGCCAGCACTGCCGGGAGTACGATTCCCCTTCTAGCTGCCATCGCGCATCCAGACGGTCATCGACGTGGGGCGCGCCGGCGGCAGCCCGGCGGCTTCGATGCTGAACAGTCCCGCCGTCGAATCGACGGAGAGCTGCAGACCCGACCCGGGCCCGCGCAGAGGCCCTGCGACGGGCTGGATGACACCGCAGGCGACCCCGCTTGGCAGCACGTCGGCGCAGCGACGCCAGCCGATCATCCAGTCGCCGGTGCCGGACTCGTACAAAGAGACGCGACCTCGTCTCGACACACGCACCGGTGCGCCGGCCTGCAGCGCCCCCGGCAGCGAGTCGCGCAGCACGAGGCGGAGCCGCGGCGAGCCGTCGTCAGCCGGCAGGCCCCAGCCATCCGCCGAGCCGCAAGGCGACGCCGTCGTCCTGACCGTGACGGAATCGACCAGCGACTCCTCCCAGCGGGCACCGAGCGCCAACGAATCCACCACGAGGATGGATAGGAGGTCGCCGACTTCGACCGGCTGCCCGCGGGCGGTGAGGGCGGTTCCGGACCCCACGGCCGTGGGCGGCAGCAGGATGGCCATGCCATCACGGGCACAGACGGCCCCCATCGCAATGGTCAGCGAGAGCGATGCGGCGGTGTCCCCCTCGATGGTGACGGAGCGCGAGTCGTGCAGGAGCGCCGCGATGATCGACACGGCTTCCCTTCCCGAGCGCTCGGCGCTCGCCAGCCGCGCAGCCGATGCCATGGAGCGCCGCGCCGACCCCAGCGCCAGCGCGGCGCTCAGCGCGAGCACACCCGAGAGCGCGAGGGCGCAGAGTGCCTCCACGAGCAGGTAGCCGCGCGGCAGGTGGACGCCGGGCTTCATTCGCAGACTCGCCTCGTCTCAATCGAGAGCGTGAAGGAGATTCCGCCGCGCGCTCCTCGCGAGGTCCCGTTGAGCCTCACCGAGCCGGACTCGCGCTCGGTCCGCCACGATTCGCTTGTCCCCGCAGTGGTTGCGAGTTCGATGATGGTGTCTCCCGCAGTGCAGCCGGCAGCCTCGAACCACGTCAGTCGATCGTGCGCGGCCGCGGCCATGCCCTCGCGAAGCGACGCGCCGTTGCGCAGCCGGAGCGCCGTGCTCAGGGCGCCGAGACAGCCGCCCACCCCGACCGCGAGAAGGACCGCGGCCACCAGGACTTCCGTGAGCGTGACGCCCGAGCGTGGCGTGGCTGACATGCCAGCACGCTACTCGTTCTCGCCGTGAGGGCAGCACCGAACGAGCGCGAATCACGGCGGAAACGCGACGCGGGCCGGGCGATCTCTCGCCCGGCCCGCGCCGTGAGGACTGCTCAAGCCACCATCACGGGCAGAGCGGCTCGCCTTCCTGGGTGCCAACGCCGACCGCGATGTAGCAGGTCTTCGTCGTGGCCGTGTGCGTGGCCGTCGCGACGAAGCTGATGCCGGCAGTCGCCGTGCCGCTGACCGACACGCCCGTCGACGTCGAGTACTTCAGCGCGGCAGGCGTCGTCGCCGTGCCGTACACGGCGGTCACGTCCGTGTAGAGCGCGCCCTCGGAGAAGTACGCCTCCTCGGCGGTGACCAGGTTGCGCAGGTCGGACTTCATCGCCGCGAGATAAGCCTTCTCCTTCGTGTTCGCGAACTTCGGGATGGCGATCGCGGCAAGAATGCCGATGATCACGACCACGATCAGGAGCTCGATCAGCGTGAAACCCTTCTTGTTGCTCTTCATTGGAAAGACTCCTAACGGAGGGATGGTGGGGCCTGTTGCCAAGCCACTGTAGGGCAAGAACTCTGCCACCGAGCGCTGGTGCCGCAACCCTCGGTGAATCATAGACTTGTGATTGGCTCTCAGGTCACTTCGGCGCGCTCGGCGTGTCAGACGGCAAGAGGTCTGGCATCTTGCCGCCGGGCCATTCGACGAATCGAATCGGGAGCTGAACAGGGGCGCCGGTGCGATCGAAGGGGAGACCGGCGCGCGCGAACAGGTTCCGGCTGTCGACGCTGTCGACCGTGACCAGCAGTGACTCCGCCGTCGTCTTGATGATGCGATAGATGCCGGGAGCGCGCCCGCTCGCCAGGCCGTCGACCGCGAGCGCCCGGGCTTCATGAAGCCGCCTCTCCGTCAGCAGGCAGGCTCCCAGGGACACCGCGCCCAGCTGGTGCCCGGGGTCAAGTGCGAGGCCAGTCCGAAAACGGGGAATCGCCTCGGCGCAGCGATGCTGCATCTGCAGCAGGCGCCCCAGCTCGAGCTGAGCGGGCGCGAAGTCAGCGTACAACTCGGTCCCACGGAGCAACGCGGCGATCCCCTCTGTCGGCTGCCCCAGTTCGGCGAGCGTCGAACCGAGAAGCACATGGCCGCGGAAGTTCTTCGGCTGGTCGGCGACCATGGTACTGATCACCGCCGCGTTATCCTCCCACGCCGACTGCCGAACCGAGCTGCGGACCGCCGCGACAACCAGCAGCGCCATCAGTCCGATCCGCGCCGCGGCCGCGACCCGCGGTGCCACTCCAACGGAGTGCCCGCGCCAAGCGAGCGCGAACAGCGGGCCGAGCGCGAGTGCCACTCCAACGCTCGGAAGAAAGAGCGTGCGCTCGGCGATCAACACGCCCGTCGCGAAGAGCAGGTTGGACACGAGGGCGAGCGCCACCGCCACCCAGAGCATCGCGAATGCCAGCGTCGGCGAGCGGCGGAAGCCGACCACGAGTGTCGAGACCCATAGCAGGAGTGCCCCGGCGCCCAGCAGGTGAGCGGGATTCGGGGATGGCCAGAGCGTCACCGCTTGCGGTGAGTAGTCCGCATACAGGTGCGCCGGCCACAGGAACAGTCGCATGAACTCGGGCGCGAGGCCAAGCATGATCCAGGCGCGGGCTCCGGCACCGATGGCGCGCAATGCGGGATGCGCGACATCGCCGGTCACCTCACCGATCACCGAGAACCGCAGCGTGAGGTATGCCGTGACGATCGCCGTCAGCGCGAGCAAAAGCATGCGGCCCCGTGCGGCAACGTCGGCGGCGGTGGCGAAGTGCGACCTCCCCAGGCACACCTCGGCCGCCACGAGCAGAACCGGCAGGACGATCACGTGCTCCTTCACTCCCAAGCCAAGCATGAAGAGCGAGGAAATCGCAACGACCGTGCGGCCGCGGAGCGCGCCGCGACGGCGGTCGCGCACGTAGAGGGCGACGGCCAACACCATCGCCAGGGCGGCCACGAGCTCCGACTGCCCCACGATGTTCCCCACCGCTTCGACATGCACCGGGTGCACGGCGAAGACGAGTGCAGCCAGCGTCGCCGCCACCGGATCGAGCAGTTCGCGCGCAAGGACGAGGACCGCCAGCGCGACCGCCGCGTAGAGCGTCACGCTGACCGCATGGAAGACCAACGGCGTGCCGCCGCCCACCGCCCATTGCACCGCGAACCCCATCAACGTGAACGGCCGGTACAGCGAGTCGCCGCGCATCGGGCCCCAGTACGACTCGGCCAGGTATTCCCACGGCCAGCGCAGGTCGTGAACGCGCTCGTTCTTGACGATGAGGAGCACGTCGTCGTAGGCGAAGCCGTTGTCGAGGCCCGCCATCGATGCCGCGAGCACGGCAGCCACCACCAGCCCCGCCCCCCAGACGAAGGAGCTGGCGTCGATGCGCGCCACTGGCATGCGCATCAGCGCGTGAGGTTGAAGCGAATGATGTGTCCGATCGCGGCGACGCCGTCGCGCCAGCCGATCTTCTTGCCCTCTGCGTAGGTGCGGCCCGAGTACGAGATCGGCACCTCGTAGATGCGCGCGTTGGCTCGCGCGAGGCGAGCGGTCACCTCCGGCTCGAACCCGAAGCGGTCGGAGGTCAGTTCGAGTGAACGCGCAAGTTCCCCGCGGATCGCCTTGTAGCAGGTCTCCATGTCCGTGAGGTTCAGGTTCGTCAGCATGTTGCTGAACATCGTCAGCGCCCGGTTGCCGACGGAGTGCCAGTAGTAGAGCACGCGATGCGGACCGCCGAGGAATCGTGAGCCGAAGACCGCGTCGGCGCGGCCGTCGATGATCGGGGCGAGCAGCCCCGGCCAGTCGGCGGGGTCGTACTCGAGGTCGGCGTCTTGCACGATCACGACGTTGCCGGTGCTGGCCGCGAGCGCGGTGCGGATTGCCGCGCCCTTGCCGCGATTCCGTTCGTGGAGCTCGAGCCGATCGATCCGGCCGGCGGCGAGCAGCCGCGCAAGCACCTCGCGCGTGCCGTCGGTCGAATGGTCATCGACGCAGATGACCTCCTTGCGCACCGCGACGGAGTGCACCTCGTCGAGCAGCCGCTCGATCGTGTCGCGTTCGTTGTAGACGGGGATCAGCACGGACAGCACGAGGTCGGCGGCCGGCAGCGGCGTGCGGCCGCGCACGCGCGCCACGGCGGGTGGGGTCGTGGTCATCGAGGGTCGAGGAGAAGGACACTGGTCGTGAGGCCGGGAGGCGACACGTCGGTCAGCGTCCGGGGTGAATCGAGCCTGGCATCCATCAGCGCGCGGAAGTGCGGGCCCCCGCGCAGGAGCACGTATGCATCGGGGCGGAATCGGCGATCGATCCGCTCGATCGCGTCCACCGCCTCCGCGTGGGACTTCGGCGTCAGGTGCTCCCGCGTCGTTAGGATGTCCACCGGCACCACGACCAGTCCAGTGTACAGCGCCACCATCGGCGCGTCTTCGGACGCGATGACCCGGCCCTCAAGGCGCTTATCGGCGTTCACGTACCGCACCAGGTTGAGCGCGAGGTCAGACCTGTCGCGAGACGCCGACCGAGTCCAGCCACGTGAGTGTCCGCG
Source organism: Gemmatimonadaceae bacterium (assembly GCA_035538035.1). Lineage (GTDB taxonomy): Bacteria > Gemmatimonadota > Gemmatimonadetes > Gemmatimonadales > Gemmatimonadaceae > Pseudogemmatithrix. The sequence continues at coordinate 43,388 of DATLLD010000031.1, forward strand.
CACATTGTACGTCGCGTGGCCGAAGGCCAGTACGGACGCCAGCAGCATCGCCGCCATCGCCAGCCTAGGGCGCGACCGGGAGCGGAGTTCGCGCACTATCTCGTGCGCCGCCACGACGGCCACGACCAGGAGCAGCGGCCAGATGGCCCAGAGGAAGCGCTCCACGCGGAACGGCCAGCTCAGCACGACCGCGAGGTAACCAAGCACCGAGAGTGCCGTGAGCCGCAGGCCGCGGCGAAACCAGAGGATCGCGACTCCGGAAAGCGCCGCCGACAGGAATGCCGCCGCGAGCGCCGCGCGCGCCGTTCCACGAATGAGTGGCGATACGAAGATGCCGATCATCGTCCACGTGTCGCGGGTGTTCGACACGATGACATCGCGCAGGAACGGCCATCCACCCTCTCGGTATCCGGCCATCACCCACTCGAGGTAGGGTCCGTACGACCCGCGAAGCTCATCGGGAAACGCATCGGCCGCGCCCCAGACCAACATCTGCCAGGGCAGCAGCAGGAGTGCCGTCACCACGCAATACACAGCCACGTCGCGCCAGCGGCGGTCGAGGAGCAGCACCATCACGGTGGCGATGATGACCACGCCGGCGACGGTGCGTCCGAGCACGATCAGCGCCGCCATCGCCGCGGCGGCCAGCGCCCAGCGCACTCCACCCTCCCTGACGAATCGCTCCGCCACGTACAGCGTGGGGAGGATCATCATCATGAAGAGCGGCTCGGAGAGCAGCACGTTCGTGAGCACCAGCACCGGGATGCTGGAGAAGGCCAGCACCGCGATGCCCAGCGCCAGCCACCACGGGAGCCCAAACAGTCGCCGGCTGATCGTCACGGTGAAGGCCGCAGCGAAGGCCAGGATCACGGGATTGATCAGCTTCAGCCAGGCGACGTTGGCGGGAAACGCCGGTGCGACCTTCCAGGCGACTGCGAGGATCGCCGGCCAGAGCGGCGGATAGTGGATCGCCGGCGGCGTCCCCGGGAGCATGGCGTAGACGTAGCCCTGGCCCTCGGCGAGCGCCTTCGCCGTGAGCAGGTAGATCGCGTCGTCATAGAAGACGCCGATCGGGTCGGAGGTCATCGTGGCGAGCGCCGCCGCAAGAACGATCACGGCGGCGATCCATGGAGCTCGCTTCGCGACGGCCGCAGCAAGCTTCTCCCTCGGGAAAGCGGTCACGCATCCACCCCATAGCGCGCCAGCTTGCGATGCAGCGTCGACGGGTCGATCCCCAGCACCTCGGCCGCCCGCGTCTTGTTCCCCTGCTCGCTCGAGAGCACCCAGAGGATGTAGGCCTTCTCGATCGTGTCGAGGGTGGGATTCTGCGCGCCGCGCTCCGCGACCAGCGGCTCGCTGCGGCGCTCCGTGATCCGCTCGGGCAGCGAGGGAACGCCGATCGTCGACCCGGGGCTCAGGATGACCGCGCGCTCGAGCGCGTTCTCCAACTCCCGCACGTTGCCGGGCCACTGGTACCCCTGCAGCACCTCTGCCGCTTCCTCGCTGAGCCGCTTGAGCGGCTCGCCGCGCTGCTCGGACGACCGGTGCAGGAAGCTCTCCGCCAGCAGCAGCACGTCGTCCGCGCGCTGGCGCAGCGGCGGGAGGTGCACCGCGATCACGTTGAGCCGGTAGAAGAGGTCGCGGCGAAAGGAGCCGCGCTTGATCTCCTCCTCGAGGTCGCGGTTGGTGGCCGCGATGATCCGCGTGTCGATCGGCTCGGGGTCCGTGGCACCGACCGGGATCACCTCGCGGTGCTGCAGCACGCGCAGAAGCTTCACCTGCGTGGCCGGCGTCGTCTCGCCGATCTCGTCGAGGAAGAACGTGCCGCCGGCGGCGGCGGTGAAGAGACCTTCCTTGTCCTTGACCGCGCCCGTGAACGATCCCTTCACGTGGCCAAAGAGCTCGCTCTCGAGCAACCCTTCCGGCAGCGCGCCGCAGTTGATCGAGTTGAAGGTCGCATCGGACCGCAACGAGAGGTCGTGGATGTAGCGCGCCACGACCTCCTTGCCGG
>DATLLD010000032.1:0-7900 GCA_035538035.1 Gemmatimonadaceae bacterium
GCGTCGGCGCTGGCGTCGTCGTACACGAGGATCTCGTACTCGCGCGCGTAGTCCTGGAACACCTTGCGGATGCGCCAGAGCAGGACGCCCACGGTCGGGGCCTCGTCGAAGGCCGGGATGCAGATGTAGATCACAGGCGAAAGCTAGGGGGGTGGAGCGTCGCGTTCTACCCAGTCATATCCAGTCTGACCGTGGAACGTTCGGCGAGGTCACGGGATGGCCTGGCGGTAGACGGCCACCGTGCCGTCGATGCAGTGCGCCGGAGCGAACGCCAGGGCGCGCCGGAGCCCGCCCTTTGTGAGTGTGGAGCGGAGCGCGGAATCCGACACGACGCGCGAGAGCGCTGCCGCGTAGGAACCGATGTCCCCGCTCGGCACAAGCAGGCCGCTGTGCCCCGGTTCGATGATCTCGGCGACGCTTCCGCCGTCGAACGAGACGCAGGGCACGCCCTGCGACATCGCGTCGATCACGGCGGTGCCGAGGCCCTCGGCGGAGCCCGGGTGCAGCATCAGGTCGAGGCCGGCGATGGCCTGCTGGATGTCGTGCACGAAGCCGGCGCGAAAAGCCTCGACACCCCCGATCCTGATGCGGCCTCCTGCGCGCCCGCCAAGGACGATGACGCGAAGCCGCGCTCGCACGTCGGCGTCGAGGGAATTCATCACGGCTCCCAGCGTCGGCAGCGCGCCAGGCATCGCGAACTCACCCACGACGCCGGCGAGGACGGTATCCGCCGCCCAGCCGCACTCGCTGCGCCAGTCGCGCGGGGCCCTCTTGCCCGCGTCCGGAGGCAGCGACACGCCGGGGTAGACGAGCGCCACCTGCGCCTCCGGGACGCCGGCCGCGGTCAACGCATCGCGCACGGCACCCGAGATGGCGATGAAGCGCGAGACGCGCCAGCCGTACCGCAGCAGGCTTCGCGGCACGGCGGGTGTGCGGCGCGTCACGACCAGCGGCAGCGAGTTGCGCCAACCGACCAGCGCAGTCACTGCCAATGAGTGGCTGCGCGCGTCGTGCGCGTGCACGACGGCGGGACGCCAAGTGGAGATGAGGCGGCGCAGCCTGCGAACGGCGAGCAGGTCGAGCCGGTTGGCCATCGTCATCGCGGAGACGGCGATGCCCTCGCTCCGCAGGCGCTGGTGCAGCGGCGATCGCGGCGTGACGACCACCAGTGGCTCGTGTCCGCGCTCACGCAGCCCCGCCGCGAGAAGGTGCACCTGACGCTGTTCGCCCCGCCATTCGCGGCCGGTGTCGATGAGGAGGACGCGCAACGGGGGGAGGGGAACCTGGCGCGGGGGCAATGGTGTCGAAGAAGAAGGGCGCAACTGAATCATAGCGTGCATCTCCATCGGAGGAACACCGCATGATCACCGCCAACATCCGCGCCAGTCTCACCCGTGAGGACGCCGAGTTGGCGCTCGCGCTGGTGTCCCAGGGCGGCAGCGCCGACCGCGACCGCGCCGAGTCGACGCTGCGCGAGCAGGGACTCGACGGACTCCTCGATGATCCCTCGCTGCTTGGTGCGATGCTCGGCACGCCCCGGGGCGCGCACGCATCGCCGCCGCTGTTCGCGTATGTCGCCACGCGCCATTCCATGCTACAGTCGGGTGAGCGCGACCGCGTGCTCGCGGACTATGCCGCGGCGATCCTGCTGCACTTCGGCTTGCGCGACCGTGCGACCCGCGTGGCGGATGCCGATGACGAGACCTTCGACACGCTGGCCGGGCTGCTCGAGGCCGCCGAGGGTCCGGACCCGCGGCGCGCGTTCCTGGTGCAGGCGCATCTTGGCAACTACGCCCTCTGGATGAGCGGCATCTTCCCGGACCGCATCACCTTCAGGCAGTGGCGGCGCGGTGGCCCGACGCTGGAGTACTTCGAGCAACTCGGCCGACGTGGATTCGAGCTCGCCGCCGGCCACCGGCTCGCGTCCGAGTACGGGCTCGCCCTGCTGTTCGCCCTCGCGGCCGAGCGCTTCGCGGTGATGCGCATGGCGTTCAACCGGTTGAGCGACTCGCTGCTCTTCCCGAATACGCACACGCCCGAGCGGCTGATGCGGCAGGTGTCGGACGAGGCACGCTGGCGACACGCCGACTGAGCGGGTGCTATCGTACAGGGAGACCGCCACGATCACGGAGTCCCCTTGTTCGAATCCCTGCGCGCCACCCTGTCGGACCTGCTCGGAGGCCGCGTCGCGCCCGGCGACCGGCGCGGCGTGATCGCCGAGATGAAGCGAGCGCTGGTGCAGGCCAAGCTCGGCATCGAGGACCTGCATGAGTCCGTCGAGGTCACGCGCCGCCGTCTGGCGGCCGAGCGCGAGGCGCTTGCCACGGCCGCGCGCCGGCGCGTGCTCGCCGAGGGCATCGCCGACACCGAGACGGCCGAACTCGCCGGGCGCTACGAGGCGCAGCACGCCGAGCGCATCGCCGTGCTCGAGCGCAAGCTGGAGGCGCAGGAGGCGGAGTTCGGTCTCGCCGAGCGCGACTACGACGCGATGGTGGTCCAGCTCCGGCAGGCGTCGTCGGGTATCGGTTCGGGCATGGCACCCGGCGCGACCGGCCCGAGCGACGCCGACCTCGGCCTCCGCGATGACCGTCCGCTGCAGCAGGAACTCGACGGCCTCGCGAGGGCCCGTAACCGGGCCGACCGCGAGGCCGGAGCCGACGCCGCGCTCGAGGCGCTGAAGCGTCGGATGAAGGGCGAGTAGCCCTCCTTTCCGTTCCTTCCGCTACGCCTTCACCGACGAAGTGAGCCGCTTGAGCAGCGGCACCAGCAGCAGCAGCACGGCGGCCGCGCCGAACGACGTCGCCATCGGGATCGAGAAGAAGGTGCCGAGCGAGGTGATGCTCTCGGTCTGCGCCGCGAGCCATCCACCGAGCTTGTTGGCCGCCGCGTTGGCCAGGAACCAGGCGCCCATCATCAGCGATGCGAACCGCACCGGTGCGACCTTCGTCACGTACGAGAGTCCGACCGGCGAGAGGCAGAGTTCGCCCCAGGTGTGGAAGAGGTAGGCGAAGACGAGGAAGGTCGGTGCGACCTTGACGCCGGCATCCGCCTCGCGGCCACCGAACACCAGCCAGACGAAGCCGACGCCGAGGAGGGCGAGGCCGAGCACCATCTTCATGGCCGTGCTCGGTTCCTTGCCGCGCTTCTGCAGCGCCTGCCAGATGCCGGCGAAGGTCGGTGCGAAGAGCAGGATGAAGAACGAGTTCACGGACTGGAACCAGCCGGTCGGGACCTCGAAGCCGCCGATGTTTCGATTGACGTGGCGGTCGGCGAAGATGTTCATCGAGCTGCCGGCCTGCTCGAACGCCATCCAGAAGAACACGACGAAGAAGACGACGATGATCAGCGCGATGACGCGCTTGAGGTCGTCGCCGCGGGAGCCGAGCAGGGCGATGCCGAACGAGGCGCCGATGGTCAGCGCGAAGGCGCCGCCCATCAGCGACCAGCCGGCGGTGACCATCAGGATCGCGAGGCCGACCACGGCGCCGACGGGTCCGTGCCACCAGAGCATCTCGCCGCTGCCGGACGCGCGAGCGGCGGCGCGGCGTTCGGCGAGTTGTTCCGCGGTCGGCGCGAGGCCGATTCCGGGGAGGTACTTGTCGCGCCAGAGGATGTAGGCGATCAGGCCGGCGACCATGCCGACGCCCGCGGCGCCGAAGCCCCAGTGCCAGCCGAAGCGGGCGCTGCTGGCGAGGTAGCCGCATACGAGCGGCCCGAGGAAGCCGCCGAGGTTGATGCCCATGTAGAAGAGCGTGAACCCGGAGTCGCGGCGCGGGTCGCCTTCCTTGTACAGCTGGCCGACCATCGTCGAGACGTTCGACTTGAAGAATCCGGTGCCGGCGATGACGAGCCCGAGGCCCGTGTAGAACATCGCCATCCCCTCGAACGCGAGCGCGAAGTGGCCGGCGGCGATCAGGATGCCGCCGATGACGAGCGCCCGGCGTGTGCCGAGGACGTTGTCCGCGAGCCAGCCGCCGATCAGCGGCGTGAGGTAGACGAGGCCGGTGTAGGTGCCGTAGAGCTGGTACGCGTTCGCGTCCTGCCAGCCGAGCCCGTTGACGAGGAAGAGCACGAGGAGCGCGCGCATGCCGTAGTAGGAGAAGCGCTCCCACATCTCGACGGCGAACAGGAGGCCGAGGCCGGCTGGGTGACCGAGAAAGGCGCGATCGGAGGACATGGAGGGGAAGGGAGGGAGATGGGAGGCGCGGCCGGCCTGCGTTCCGGCGTAACCCGCGCCCCGTATCACGCGTCCGGGGGATACTGGCACTCAACCGGCGATTGCGATAGTTCCGTCATGATCGTTCTGTCACGATCGCCGTGCCGGTGCCGTCCGCTGAGCGTCGCCATCCGACGGCGCGTATACTACGCGCACGGGTGAGTACCCCGTTGGCTGCCGCCCGGCGTCATACCTGTCCCCAACCGGAAAACCGATGAGTCTGCCCAAGACCCTTCGGAGCGTCCCGCTCTTCTCCCAGCTCCGCGACAGCGATCTCGAGCTGCTCGCGCCGCTGCTCGCGCGCCGCGAGTACCCCAAGAACCGCGTGATCCGCTTTGCGCACGACCCGTGCGACGCGTTCTATGTGGTGCTGAAGGGGCAGGTGAAGGTGATGCTGATAGCCGAGGACGGCCGTGAGGTCGTGCTCTCGCTGGTGCGCGAGGGCGACTTCTTCGGAGAGATGGCGCTGCTCGACGACGAGCCGTACGCGGCGAGCGTGATCGCGATGGACGACACGACGCTGCTGGTGCTGCGTCGCGATGATTTCCGGCGGTCGATCCGCGAGCTGCCGCAGATGTCGTTCGGCCTGCTGCGCGCGCTCTGCTCGCGACTGCTCGAGGCGGACAACAAGATCGGCGGGCTGATGCTGCTCGACGTGAGCGGCCGCGTGGCGCACCTGCTGCTGGAGATGAGCGCGCGCGAGCAGGGCGACCAGATCACCGACCTGCCGACGCACCAGGTGATCGCGCAGATGGTGGGGTCGTCGCGCGAGACGGTGTCACGGACGATCGGCGCGATGACGGCCAAGCAGCTGATCGCGCCGACGGAGACGGGCTTGCGAATCCTGAACCGCGAGGCGCTGGAGAGCGCGGCGGGGCACATGCTGCGCCGCCGGCTGAAGACGCCCTATGCGGGCAACCGAACGGTCACGCCGCGCGGGACAGCACCCACGGTGGTCTCGGGCTGAGCGGCGGCCGCGCCGCCGTCATGGCCGGCGCGGCCATGCATGGCGCGGAGGAAGGCCTCGACGACGGGCTCGGACCACGAGGGGCGGCAGCGATCGATCTCGGCCATCGCCGCCTCGTGCGAGAGCGCCGGCCGGTAGGCGCGGGTGGTGGTCAGCGCGTCGTACACATCCACGATGCCGACGACCTGCGCCGCGAGCGGGATCTCGTCCCCGCGCAGCCGGTCCGGATAGCCTGTGCCATCGAACTTCTCGTGGTGCCAGCGGATGATCGGCTTGATGTCCCACGGGAACTCGATGCCGTCGAGCAGCTCGATGCCCCACACCGGGTGCATCTGGACGACCTCGAACTCGTCGCGCGTGAGCGGACCCGGCTTGTTGAGGATCTCGTGCGGGACCTTCACCTTGCCGAGGTCGTGGAGATAGGCGCCGAGGCGGATGGTGGTCTGTTCGAGGTCGTCGAGGCCGAGCTCGCGCGCGACGGCGACGGCATTCTCGGCGACGCGGCTGCAGTGACCGTGCGTGTAGCTGTCGCTGGACTCGATCGAGCCACCCCACTCGCGGACGACGGCGAGATAGGTGCCCTCGAGCTCGAGCACCTTGCCGCCGACGTTGACGAGGTCGCGACGGGCGTCGAGCCGACGGAAGAGGCCGTGCGAGCGATTCAGGAGCTGGAGCGCTTCCTGGTTACGGCCCATCGCTTGGTAGACGACCGCGAGATCGCGCGTGGCCTCGGCCTCGTGCAGCACCGTGCCCGCGGTGACGGAGAGCTCGATTGCGGAACGGAGCCGCGATTCGGCGAGCGCCAGTCGGCCCGTCTCTCGGTAGACGACGCCGATGACGCGGTAGGCGGCGGACTTGTGCCCGCGCGCGCCCAACTGGTCAAAGATCGCGAGTGATGCCTCCGCCTTGAGGCGCGCCTCCTCGAAGTGCTGTCGGGAGACTTCCACGTCCGCGTGGTTGAGCAGGCAGAGTCCCTGGAGGTGCACGTCGCCGGCGCGCTTCGCGATTTCCACGCTCTGCGAGAAGAAGCCGGCTGCGTCGTCGAAGAGCTCCTTGTCGGCGCTGACCATACCGAGATTGTGGAAGGCGAGGGCGCAGCCATGCTGGTCATTCGCACTCCGATATGCTTCCAATGACCTCGCGTACCGCCGCAGGGCTTCGTCTAGGTCTCCGTGGATGTTCGCGATGATGCCAAGATTCTGTTCCGCACGTGCGCGGATCTCGATGCTTGCTCCGCCTACTGCGACTGCGTCACGGTAGGTCGCTTCCGATTCCGCGAGCGATCCTTCCCGCAGAAGCATGCCGCCGAGCGAGTTCAGAGCCTCGGCCGCCAGGAATGCATTGTCGACCTCGAGCGCCACTTCGTGCGCGCGCTGACAGAGTGCGCGCGCGAGTGCGCACTCGTCCCGCCGGTGCCGCATGACGGAGAGCCGACGCAGGGCCTCGGACAGGGTGCGCAGTTGTCCTTCGCTCTTCGCCGCCGCGATAGACAGCTCGAACTGCTCGATAGCCTCAACGATGCAGCCAGCCCGCTCTTGCTCGCGCGCGGCGTCAAGGTAGTCGGCGGCCGAGCGCCCCGCACTCGAGGACGAGCGCGGGGCGAGACGGCTGCTTGCGTGGGACGAAATGCCAATTGGCATGCGCGTCACCAGGCGATTGCGTACTCGGAGAAGTGATCCAGCCGCCCGGTCACCTTCTGCTGGAGCAGGTTATCCACCGATTCCAGCAGGTAGAGGATGCGCAGGCGGTCGTTCACATAGGCGATGTGCTTCGGCAGCAGGCTCCCCAGCACGTCGCAGTTCGCGTAGCTCATGGTCAGCGACGCCGGACGGTCGAACTCGAGTCCATGCGGCGCGAACTCGACGCGGTTGTTGCGGCTGCTCGGCGCGTACGCCGTGATCGTCACCGTCCGGTCGAGCGCGCCGCGCGGGATCGTCAGCGTGTGCGGTCCCACGCGGATCGTCCCGCCCTCGCTGCCGATGCGCGCCGTCGCGTACGCCTCGGGCAGGGCACGGCACTGGAGCAAGCCGACCTTGTTGAGCACCGGCGAGAGAAGGCCGAGCAGCTCGGCGTCGGACTGCACCTGCGGCGGCGCGGCCACTTCCGGCGCGACGGGCGACGAGCCCTCGGAGCAGCTCGTGAGCGCGAGCGACAGCGCGATGAGGACTGCACTGACATGGATGCGGGCGGACTTCATGGTGGTTCCCTGCGCGATTGGGGTTTGCCTGACTTTCTGCGCAGTCAGTATGTGACACTCCCAGCGACCGCGCCGTGACCCCGCTCCGTGTCGCCGCTCACTGGGCGATGCCCGTGACGGGCGTCACGCGCCTACTGCTTCCAGCAGGCCGCCAGGTGACCGGAGTCACGCTCCGTGAGCAACGGGCGCCCCTCCGCGCACTGCGCGTCCTTCAGCGGGTGCGGACACCGCGGATGGAACGGGCAGCCGGCGGGAGGACTCACCGCCGACGGCAGCTCGCCGCGCAGCACGACCCGCCGGCTCACGGCAGCGGGATCACCGGTGGGGACCGCGGACAACAACGCCTGCGTGTACGGCATGCGCGGCTGCGCCATCAAGTGCGCCGTCGGCGCGAGCTCCACGATGCGCCCGAGGTACATCACCGCCACGCGCGACGTGATGCGACTCACCGCCCCGAGGTCGTGCGAGATGAACAGCAGCGAGAGGCCGCGCTCGATCCGCAGCCGGTCGAGCATGTCGA
>DATLLD010000033.1:0-8841 GCA_035538035.1 Gemmatimonadaceae bacterium
CGGCGTATGTCTCGACTTGGGCATCCGCAGCTTCGACGCGAGCGTGGCGGGGATCGGTGGCTGCCCGTTTGCGCCCGGCGCCACAGGGAACGTGGCGACGGAGGATGTGCTGGCGCTGATGGAGCGGCGGGGGTTCGGGACCGGGGTGGATGCGATGATGGCGCGCAGTACGGGAGAATGGATCCGTCGCGAGCTCTCCGTCAGCCGCTGACCGTCTGTGCCGCGCTCAGAGCGAGCAAGTCGTGCTTGCCGCTCGCGTTCCGTGGCAGCACGTCACGCAGGTCCCAGCGCGCGGGCTGCATGTGACGTGGGAGCTCGACCCCGCACCACCTTCGCAGCTGTTCCAGGCTCCCATCGGGCGAGAGCACCACGTGGGCGACGATGCGCTCTCCCCGCTGCTCATCCGGCTCGGAGGTGACGGCCGCCTCCGATACCTGCTTCGATGCGTACAAGACATCCGCGACCTCGTCGGGGCTCACGCGGAAACCGAGCGTCTTGATCATCCGGTCTCGCCGGCCGACGTAGTATAGCCGTCCCTCCGCGTCGCGGCGCACGAGATCGCCGGAGAAGACGGCACGCGAGAGAGATGGGACCGAAGCGTCGGGCGTCGGATTCCGCCGGAAGGTGCGCGCGGTGGCCTCCGGATCGTTCCAGTACCCGAGCGCGACCGTCGGGCCGGCGTGCACGAGTTCGCCGACCTCTCCGTCGCTGCAGATCGTTCCCTCGTCGTTGAGCACATATACCGCCGATCCAGGAACCGCTCGTCCCATCGAGTCCGGGTGTGCATCGACTTCCTCGGGCGGAAGGAAGGTGCTGCGGAACACCTCGGTGAGTCCGTACATCAGGAAGAGTCGGGCATGCGGCTGGGCCATGCGGATTCCCCTCACCGCCTCGGGGCTCAGCCGGCCGCCCGCGCAGGTGACCGCCCTCAGTGCTTCGAGCCTCCGCGTGAATTCCGGTGCGCGAAGCAGCTGCATGAAGAAGGGCGGCACACCGGCGAGCACCGTGGTTTGGTTCGTCGCCAGCGTGCGCGCGGTGTCCACCGCGAGTGAGGGCCCGAGCAGGTCGAGCGTCGCGCCGGCGGCGACGGCGCAGTTCAGCTGATTGAATCCGTAGACGAAACTGAACGGTAGCGGGCTCGCGATGCGGTCGTTGGCGCCGATGCCGAGGTACCCGACCACCGTGCGGACGCCGGCGAGCAGGTTATCATGACTGACGACGACTCCCTTCGGCCCGCCGGTGGAGCCGGAGGTGTAGGTGATCTGCACCGCGCGACTGCCATCCGCGTCGATCGGCGATCCCACTCCTTCCGCCGGGATGTCCTCCACGAACAGCAGTTGCGCCCGGCAGTCGAGCGCGCGCGCCTGGCGCGATACCCAGTCGCGACTCGTGAGGAGGAACTTGCATTCCGCGTGAGCGAGCACCGCCTCGACCTGGCGCGGGCGGTATGACCCGCTGATCATCGTGACGATCGAGCCGGCGGCGGCCGCGCCATAGAACGCCGCGGCGGCATCCGCTCCGTGTGGGAGGAGTATGCCGACGCGATCGCCGCTGGTGATGTTCCGTTCGACGACGAGGTCGCGGACCGCCGCGGCGCGGGCGGCCAGTCGCGCGAACGTGACCACGCCGTCCGAACTCCGAAGAGCGATTCGGTCGGGCACCGCTGATGCCGTATCCCAGAGCAATCTGGCGAAGTTCACCGTCGTGGACTCCTGACGTCGCGTTCCGCTATGTCGTCGCTGCAACACCTGTTCGATTCTCTCCGCGCTCCGCGGAGCGCATCAACGGGATGCGCTCGCGAATTGGGCATGCCTAGGCGGTGCCGGCCGATGCGTCCAGCGAATGGTCACCATAGGCACGCGGCTTGCGGCTCTCATCCGCATCCGCTCCTTCCCGCCAACAGCACGACACTGCGAAAGAATCATGCCCGGAACCATCGCGTCCGCCCTGAGACTCGACGTCGAAGCGGCGGTCGAATCGATCGTACACTTCATGCGCTGGCAGCTTTCGGAGACGCTGCGGCGCAAGGGCTTCGTAGTGGGCATGAGCGGCGGCGTCGACAGTTCCGTCTGCGCGGCTCTCGCGGCTCGCGCGGCCGGGGCGGATCGCGTGTTCGCCCTGTTCCTGCCAGAGCGGGAGAGCGATCCGGACTCGCTGCGCATCGCGGCGGAGTTCGCGCGCCAGCTCGGCATCTCACATGCGACAGAGGACATCGCGCCGATCCTCGAAGGCGCAGGTTGCTACCGTCGCCGCAACGATGCCATCAGGCGCGTCGTGCCGGAGTTCCGGGACGACTGGGGATGCAAGCTCGCGCTGCCCGCCGGCGGGCTCGAGCCCGGCCGCATCAACGTGTCGTCCATCGTGGTGCGACCTCCGGAGGGTGAAGAGCAGCGCGTTCGGCTGCCGCCAGCCGAGTATCGCGAGATCGTCGCCGCCTCGAACTTCAAGCAGCGTGCTCGCGCGATGATGGAGTACTTCCATGCCGATCGCCTACATTACGCCGTCGTCGGCACGCCGAACCGCCTCGAGTATGAGCAGGGGTTCTTCGTGAAGGGGGGCGACGGCCTCGCCGACCTGAAGCCCATCGCCCATCTCTACAAGTCGCAGGTGTACCAGCTCGCCGAGTTTCTCGGCGTCCCGGTCGCAGTCACCTCGCGGCCGCCCACGACGGACACGTTCTCGCTCCCGCAATCGCAGGAGGAGTTCTACTACCTGCTCCCGACGAGCACGCTCGACCAGGTCATGTACGCGCATGAGGCGGGGCTTGCCCCCGAGTTCGTGGCGGAAGAGGTCGGGCTGACGCCGGACCAGGTGCGGGCGGCGTATCGCGACGTCGAGCAGAAGCGCGTGACCACCCGGTACCTGCATCTCGGTCCGCAACTCGCCGAGCATGTCGACCTCGGCTGGGCTGAGGCGAACGAGATCGATCGCATGATCGAGGCGCACCCGACCACCGCTGCACGTCCGGCTGTCGAGAGGCGTGCCGTGATCGAGGCGCTTCCGTAGTGTGCGGCATCGCCGGCATCGCGCGTCGTGAGCCACGTGGCGTCGACGTCACGACTCTAGGGCGGATGGCCGCTGCGATCCGGCATCGCGGACCCGATGGCTACGGCTTCCTCACGGGGCCGCACGTCGGTTTCGCGCACGTTCGGCTCAGCATCGTGGACCTCGCGGGCGGCGCACAGCCGATAGCGAGCGAGGACGGTCGCGTGGTCGTGACGTACAACGGCGAGGTATATGACTATCGCGAGCTGACCGCGGAACTCCAGGCGCGCGGACACGAGTTCAGCACCGCCAGTGACACCGAGGTGCTCGTTCACGGATGGGAGGAGTGGGGTCCGGGGCTGTTCGGGCGGCTCAACGGACAATTCGCGTTCGCGCTCCACGACCGGGCGACGGGCGAGGTGATCCTGGTGCGTGACCGGTTCGGCGTCCGGCCGCTCTTCTATGCGATGCGTGGCGGCGACCTCCTGTTCGCATCGGAGGCGAAGGCGTTGTTCGCGAGCGGCGAGGTCGAGCCAGCGCCCGACGTCGAAGGTCTCGATGACGTGTTCACATTCTGGGGACCGCGTCCTCCGCGCACGCCGTTCAAGGATGTCATGCAGGTTCCGCCGGGCCATTACGCGATCTGGCGCGAAGGCAGGCTCAGCGTCCGGCCTTGGTACGAGCTGTCGTACCGCGAGGCGCGCGTCGAGCCCGCAACTGCCATCCATGAGCTCGAAGTGTTGATGCGCACCAGCGTCGCGCTTCGCTTGCGCGCGGATGTCCCGGTCGGCGGCTACCTCAGCGGCGGGCTCGACTCGAGCATCACTTGCATGCTGGCAGCCGCGGCGTCGCCGAAGGAGTTCGCGCTGCGCACCTTCTCCGTGGCGTTCACCGATCCCCAGTTCGACGAGCGCGCATGGCAGGACGAGGTCGCCGCGGAGCTAGGTACCGAGCACGCAGTCACCGTGATGCGGCCCGGCGAGATCGGCTCCGCATTCCCCCACGTCGTGCGTCACGCGGAGACTCCACTCGTGCGTTCGGCGCCGGTGCCCATGTACCTGCTCGCGAGGCTCACGAGGGAGCGGGGCATCAAGGTCGTGCTCACCGGCGAGGGCGCCGACGAACTCTTCCTCGGCTACGACATCTTCAAGGAAGTCTCGGTTCGCTTGTTCTGCGGTCGCCAGCCCGGCAGTGCGAGTCGGGCCGCGCTGTTCGATCGTGTCTACGAATACTTGCCGGGGACGAAGGGCGGGGAATTCTGGAGGAACTTCTTCCTCTCCGCGGGGCCGGCTGGCGATCCGCTCTTCTCGCACCTGCCGCGGTTCAACCTGACTTCGCGCATCAAGGACTTCTACGGCGCCGCGATGCGCGACTCGTTGGGCCGCCGAGACGCGATGGCGGAACTCCGGGATGCGCTTCCGGCCGATTTCGCGACCTGGTCGCCTCTCAACCGGGCCGCCTACCTCGAGATGACGACGCTTCTCTCGCCGTACCTGCTCGCATCGCAGGGCGACCGCATGGGCATGGCACACGCCGTCGAGGCAAGGTATCCGTTCCTCGACCATCGCCTGTTCGAGTGGACGGCGGCGCTGCCGACGAGCTCGAAGCTGCTCGGCCTGAAGGAGAAGGAGATCCTGCGGCGATGGGCGCGCGGCATCGTGCCGCGACGGGTCGTCGAGCGGGGGAAGCAGCCGTATCGCGCGCCGGACGCGCCTTCGTTCTTCGGGGAGCACGCTCCGGAGTGGGTGGAGGAGATCGTCGAGCCGTCACGCGTCCGCGACTTCGGCTACTTCGAGCCGCAGGCCGTCGAGGGCCTCATGCGTCGCGCGCGCCGCGGCCAGGTCACCGGCTTTCGCGAGAACCAGGCGATCGTTGCGGTGCTCTCGACTCATCTCTGGCACCGGTCCTTCTTCGATCGCGCGTTGCCAGAGCCCCTTTCCGCGGAGGGTGCCGACGTGCTGATGCAGGAGGCCGGCGCACTTGCCGCACCATGATCACGCCACGAGACGGAGACCAAGTGACGGCACTGACCGAAGAGCAGATCCTCGCACAGATCCGCGAGTTCGTACAGCGTGAGTTCCTCTACATGCGCCCCGGTGTCGTACTCTCCGACGACGACAGCCTCATGAAGTCCGGCGTGGTGGATTCGATGGGCGTGCTCGAAGTGATGCAGTTCCTGTCGAACACCTTCGATGTCTCCCCGTCGGACGAGGAGATCACCGAGGAGAACCTCGGCAGCCTTCGCTTCATCGCGCGCTTCGTCCTCCGGAAGCTGTCGTCGCAAGCGCCCGGGCCCTCACTCCAGCCGGTCAGTGGTAGTTCCGTCCTCTCACCGACTCCTCTCCCGCTCCCGCCTGCAGCGGTGCGAACGTCCTCGCCCTGATGTTGTAGACCCCGCTCTCCACCTGCAGCACGCCGCGCACCAGCAGCAGCGGCGTGCGCGAGATCAGCAGCGCTTGCCGCTCGAAGCGCTGCGGCGTGATGACGACGTTGATCGTGCCCGTCTCGTCCTCGAGCGTGAGGAAGACGAATCCCTTGGCCGTGCCGGGGCGCTGGCGCACGATCACGAGGCCCGCGTGTGCGACCTCGTCGCCGTCCTTCATCTGGAGCAACTCGCGCGCGGTCTGGATGCCGTTGGGGGCGAGCAGCGGCCGCAGGTGACGCATCGGGTGGCCGTTGAGCGAGAGGCCGGTGAGGCGATAGTCGGCCTCGGTGAGTTCCGGCGGTGCGAAGCCCGGGAGGCCCGGAGGCACCTGAGACTCCGGGAAGAGTGCCAGCGGTCCCGGCGCCTCGCGCTCGGCCTCGAGCACGCGCCAGAGCGCGACCCGCCGCCGGCGCGCCGCGGGCTCCTCCGCCACGAACGCATCGAACGCACCGGACTCGGCGAGGGAGCGGAGCGAGCGGCGGTCGAGCTTCGTGCGGTGGACGAAATCTGTGATGCTGGTAAAAGGCGTAACTGCATTCACCGCAGGGGGCACAGGGGGCACAGGGGGCTGCAATGGTGTGGTTCCCGTCGCCGCCTCGATCTTCGCCTTCGCATTCGACCCAAGCCCCAGCACCGAGCGCATGCCGAGCCGCACCATCGGCGGCGCGTGCTTGCGGACGCCTCGCTCGAGCGTGTGATCCCACTTGCTGCGCGTCACGTCCACTGGCAGCACCTTCACGCCGTGGCGCTTTGCGTCCTCGATCAGCGTGCCGGGTGCGTAGAATCCCATCGGTTGTGCATTGAGCATGGCACAGAGGAACTCGGGCGCGTAGTAGTGCCGCAGGTACGCGCTCGCGTAGACGATCAGTGCGAAGCTCGCCGCGTGGCTCTCGGGGAATCCGTAGTCCGCGAAGGCGTTGATCTGGTTGAAGATCCTCTGCGCGACATCGGCGGGGATGCCGTTGGCCTCCATGCCGCGCAGCATCTTCTGGCAGATGTCGGCCATGCGCTGGCGACTGCGCTTGTGCCCCATCGCCTTGCGCAGCAGGTCCGACTCGCCGGGCGTGAACCCCGCCGCCGCGATCGCCACCTGCATTCCTTGCTCCTGGAAGAGCGGCACGCCGAGCGTGCGCTTGAGGATCGGCTCGAGCGAGGGGTGCGGGTAGGTGACGGGCTCGACGCCGGCGCGGCGTCGCAGGTACGGATGCACCATGTCGCCCTGGATCGGCCCGGGACGGATGAGCGCGACCTGCACCACGATGTCGTAGAAGCAGCGCGGCTTGAGCCGCGGCAGCGTGTTCATCTGCGCGCGGCTCTCCACCTGGAACACGCCGACACCGTCGGCGCGGCAGAGATCGTCGTACACGGCCTGGTCGGCGCAGTCGAGCTGCCCCAGGTCGATGTTGATGCCGCGCGTCGTGCGGAGATACGCGAGGCAGTCCTGCAGCACGGTCAGCATGCCGAGCCCGAGCAGGTCGATCTTGACGAGGCCGACGGGGTCGAGGTCGTCCTTCTCCCACTGGATGACGGTGCGGTCCTCCATGCTCGCGGGCTCGATCGGGACGACGGTGCGGAGCGGCTCCTCGGTGAGCACGAAGCCCCCTACGTGGATGCCGCGATGCCGCGGCGCGGCGTCGAGGCCCTCGACGATGTCGGCGAGCCGCTTCACGCGCGGGTCGCGCGGGTCGAGGCCGGCGCGCTTGAGCAGGGAATCGTCGGGCTCCGCGCTGGCCGGCGCGCGGCCGCGACTGTTCTGCTCGGGCGCCTGCGATCGCGACGACGATTGCGGTCGCGGCACCTCGCTGCCGCGCTGCACCTCCACCGTGCGCTGCTTCGCCTTCGCCTCCTTCACCAGCGTCGCCGCGTGCGTGCCCCGCACCATGTCGCTCGCGAGCGCCTCGACGAGCGCGCGCTTGGAGTAGTTCGCCGGGCCCACCGTGTCCGCTATCTCTATGGCGAAGGGATCGACCACGCCCGGCTCGTCCGCGCGCAGAGCCGCCGCCGTGCTCTTGGCGCTGTAGCGGTCGCTGAACGCGGCCAGCGCGCCCGCCTGCTCTGGCGAGAAACCGAGCACGCGCGCCGCGTCGCGCACCGCGCTGCGCCCGCGCCAGGTGATGTGCTCGCAGACCATCGCCGCATGCTCGCGGCCGTAGTGCGCGTACACGTATTGCAGCACGCGCTCGCGCTCGCGGTGCGCGAAGTCGATGTCGATGTCCGGCGCCTCCGCGCGCTCTTCGCTGAGGAAGCGCTCGAACAGCAGCTCCAGCTTGATCGGGTCCACCGCCGTGATGCCGAGGCAGTAGCAGACGGCGCTGTTGGCCGCCGAGCCGCGTCCCTGGCAGAGGATCCCCTCGCGGCGCGCGAAGCGCACGATGTCCCAGACGATCAGGAAGTAGCCCGAGAGCCCGAGCTTCGCGATCAGCTTGAGCTCATGCGCCACCTGGCCGTCGTGTCGCTCCGTGCGGCGCCCTCCCCAGCGCTCCTCCATGCCCTGCTCGACGAGGCGCTCGAGGTACTCGTCCTCCGTCACGCCCGGCGGCAGCGGGAAGCGCGGCAGCCGCGGCTTGAGCGTGTCGAGGCGGAACGCGCAGCGCTCGGCGATCGCCACGCTCGTCGCGAGTCCCTCCTCGTGCCCGAGCCAGCGCTTCGCGAGTTGTGCGCCGCCCTTCAGGTACCACTCGCCGTTGGGCCGCAGCCGCGTGCCCATCTCGTCGAGCGTCGCGCCGTGGCGCAGCGCCGTCAGCACGTCGTGCGCGAGGCGGCCGCGCGGCGTCGCGTAGTGCACGTCGTTGGCGACGACCCACGGCAGGTCGAGTGACTTGGCGAGCGGGATCAACTCGCGCACGAGCGCGCGCTGCTCGGGGAGCGCGTGGTCCCAGCACTCGATGGCGAGGCGGCCGTCGAAGATCTCGGCGAGGCGGGCGGCGGCGGCCGCGCCTGACTGCCCGCGCGCGATGAGTTGCGGGATCCAGCCGCGCTCGGTGCCGGTGAGTGCGAAGAGGCCACTCGCGTGCGCGGCCAGTTGGTCGAGCGTCACGCGCGGCTCGCCGCGCGGGTGGTCGAGGCGCGCGCGCGCGGCGAACCTCAACGGCCTGTTCGGCGCCGAACTCACGGTCGAGGTGCCGGGCGGGCTGCGCACGGGACTCGTCTGCCTCGTCGAGTCGCGCGAGGGATGGGGCAACCTCTGCACGCTGATCACGCGCGCGCGGCTCGACGAGGCAGACGAGCCCGGTGCGCAGCCCGCTTGGCACCTCGACCGTGAGCTCGGCGCCGAAAAGGCCGTTGAGGTTCGCCGCGCGCGCCGCCGTCGCGAACCGCACCGCGCCGCCGACGTCGTCGTGGTCGGTGAGCGCGAGCGCGTTGAGGTCGAGCTCGGCGGCGCGCTCGACGAGGCGCTCCGGGTCCGACGCGCCGTCGAGCAGCGAGAAGGT